>DATBQE010000172.1:0-70251 GCA_036561005.1 Burkholderiaceae bacterium
CAACACACCACTTCGCGTTTCGTCGTGGGATTGGACGGGTCGGCAGGCAAGCGCACGTGTTTTACCTGTAATGGCCGCTCGAACACGTCGGCGTTACCGGCCGCCTGTGCATTTGAAATGGCAAGCGCCAATGGCACGAGCAGTAATTGGCCCTTCAAGATAATTTGGGCTGCAATGGCGCACCCTCGGTCGACGCTTCGTAGCCGAACACGGTACGGTACACAATACCTCTGATGATTGCCCCCATCGGCAGTGTCCAGATCAGGCCGATACCTGCCGGCAATGCCGACACCAATACGATCACGGCATATGCCACGGCAAGAAAAAATATCTTGAACCAATGGTGGGTGAGCGCCTTGCGCGACGCTTCCAATGCCTGCCAGGGCTGTAGTTTTTTTTCCGCGATCAGCATGGTGACGAGCAGATAGGAAAAGAATAGATAAATTCCGGGCAGCACAAGTAATATCGTGCCGGCCGCTACCATGGCAGCCATGAGTATTGCCGCCACAACAAACTGCACGGCTTTCTCGATATGCTGATAAACCTCGTTCGATTCGACCGGTGCGCCGACGGCAAGTTTGACGCCGAGCATCGAGATGCCGGCCGATAGCGACACATCGACGCAGCGCATCACGACGACGCGCAAGCCATCGCCGAACCAGTCATCACCCAGAAAAATATGGAGGCAAAGCGTCATCGGAATAAAGACGGCAAGATAAAGGGCGAACGCAATCCATATTTTGCCCTTGGAGCCGTCGGTTTTTTCCCATGCCTCGGCTAGCACAGCCGAAATCGAAAAGTCGTATTCTCCGGCAATGCCTTTCTGCAGCGAGCCTAATACCAAGCCTGGTTGGCTAGAGCCCGAGAGGTCGCCGGCTGGCGCTTTATACACATCGGTCATGGCTTTGATTTCTTGTAGTAGCCGCGCCAGCCATGGGTGGCAGCTTCGGGTGTGTCAAAGTAACGCAGATGAGGAATTGCTGTCAAGCAGCAAACGGTTTTGCGTCATGATCACCCTATACCGACGGCCATGCTGCCATAAGCGTTGCACCGCGCAGGCACCTGCCGAAATCGGGGATTTTCAGCAAAGAAACGACATCGGAAGTTTGTGCGGCAACGTGTGTGTCAAGGCTTCTTCCAGTCCGTCCCTCGATATTCCATCACGTTGGCCGTGTTTTGCGCCACTTCGCGCCCGTAATACTCTTCTACAACGTGCAGTGCAAGGTCGATGCCCGAACTCAAGCCGCCGGCGGTAAAGATTGTCGGATCGGATTGCACATAGCGCACAGCGTGCTTCACCTTGATCTTTGGATACTGTTGGGCAAACTCATCTTCGGCACCATGATGCGTCGTAGCCTGTTTGCCATCGAGCAAGCCCGTCTCGGCAAGCAGGAACGCGCCGGTACACACGGACAAGATCACTTTGTGGTCGGCGTGGATCTTTTTCAGCCACGTCGTCAAACCGGGGCCGCCTTGCTGCGCGCCGAGTACCACGACATCAGGTTCCGGTGCATCGCTGAAATCATAGTCCGGTGTGACCTGCATGCCGGGATGGCGGTTGCCCGAGGTATGAATCATGGCCTTTGTGGGCGCCACCGTATAGAGCTCGAACGGCATGCGCGCCTGCATGTCCATATCCTTGCCCGGCAAATGCACGTCGGTAAACACTTCCCATGGGCCGGCAAAGTCGATCATCACTGCACCTTCGCTCAACACAAACGCCACCTTGATCGGCGGGTTTTTCGGGGCTTTCAAGGCACTGGCAATGTCTGCGGCTTGGGCCGTGGAATGCAAGAGGGTAATAATGAACACGAGAGTTGGGATCAACTTCATTCTGACACCTGCAGTGGAAAGTAAATGATCGGCAGACTATACAAGGTCGCCAATCCTGGAATTTGCCAGCTTGCTCGCTAATTCTGCCAATCGTGATGCAATCATTGCGGCGGTTGACAAACCCGCTTTAAAACGGCTACAGTAAAGACATGAATTTCGCCCATCTCCTTTCCGCACCACTACGCGGCGCCGCGGCCCTGCTGCTACGCTGAAATCTGTCGTCTCGCTGTTGCTTCACCTGTTTTTCCCAAGCATTCACTTCAGTTCAAGACAATTATCTGCCATGTGCCGCCACTTGCAAGCCGCTACCACGAGTCAAGGGGCATCCTTCGCCCGCGTGAGCCTTGCCATGTCCGCGGCACTGCTACTGCTACCGATCGGTTGCCTGGCCTCGCGTTAGTGGCAGTCAGGCAGCCCTCGCGCCACATGAGAGAGGAGTCCTGACCCAAAACAACGCAATGAGGCAAACATGATGTTAACAAATCCCGCGAGCAAATACCGCCCCTTCCCTGCAGTTCCCATGAGCGGCCGCACCTGGCCTGACCGCACCATTACACAAGCGCCGATCTGGATGAGCACCGATCTGCGCGACGGCAACCAGGCCTTGATCGAGCCGATGAGCCCGGCGCGCAAACTACAGTTCTTCGAGATGCTGGTGAAAGTCGGCTTGAAGGAAATCGAAGTCGCTTTCCCTTCCGCATCCCAAACCGATTTTGACTTCGTGCGCAAACTGATCGAGGAAGACCGCATCCCCGACGACGTGACCATCGAAGTCCTGACCCAGTCCCGCGAAGACTTGATCGGCCGAACTATCGATTCGGTCAAGGGCGCCAAACGTGCCATCATCCACCTTTACAACCCCATTGCACCGGCGTTTCGGCGCATCGTGTTCGGCATGTCGCGTGAAGAAGTACAGGCGCTTGCCGAAAGCGGTACGCGCCTGATCAAACAATTGACTGCCGAGCGCCCGGAAACCGAATGGACCTTCGAGTATTCGCCGGAAACCTTCAGCATGGCCGAACTCGATTTCTCCAAGAAAGTGTGCGACGCCGTCTCCGCCATCTGGCAACCGACGCCGCAGCGCAAGATGATTGTCAATTTGCCCTCTACCGTCGAATGCAGTACGCCTAACGTTTATGCCGACCAGATCGAGTGGATGCATCGCCACCTGGCACGACGCGACAGTATTGTATTGTCGGTCCACCCGCACAACGACCGCGGCACAGCCGTCGCATCGGCCGAACTGGCTGTGATGGCCGGCGCCGACCGCGTCGAAGGCTGCCTGTTCGGCAACGGCGAGCGCACCGGCAATGTGGACCTCGTCACACTCGCCATGAATCTGTATTCGCAAGGCGTTGCGCCGGGCCTCGATTTTTCCGACATCGACGCCGTCCGGCAATGCGTCGAGGAATGCAACCAGTTGCCCGTGCACCCGCGCCACCCTTATGTCGGCGACCTCGTCTTCACCGCGTTTTCCGGCTCGCACCAAGACGCCATCAAAAAAGGTTTCGCCCAGCAAAAGCCCGACGCGAAATGGGAAGTGCCCTACCTTCCCATCGACCCGGCCGACGTGGGCCGCAATTATGACGCCGTGATACGCGTCAACAGCCAATCGGGCAAGGGCGGCATTGCTTACCTGTTGGAACAGGAATACGGGTTTGAATTGCCGCGCCGCCTGCAAATCGAATTTAGCCGCGCGGTGCAAAAAGTGACCGACGAAACCGGCAAGGAATCGAACGCCGCCGACCTGTACCGCCTGTTCGAGCAGGAATATTTCACCCCGACGCAGCCCTACATCTACCTCGCCCATCGTATGACCGGCGGCAGCGGGGATGAAACGGCACGCGTGGAAATTGACCTGCTCGAAAATGGCCGGCCCGTCACGCTGCGCGGTCACGGCAACGGTCCCATCGATGCTTTCGTCCATGCGCTGGGCCTCGACATCAGGCTGATGGATTTTCACGAACACGCCATCGGCAGCGGCGCCGATGCACAAGCTGCAAGCTACATCGAACTGCGGCTCAACAACGGGCCGACGCGCTTCGGCGCGGGTGTTGACGCCAATATCGTCACGGCGTCGTTCAAGGCGATTTTGAGCGGGCTGAACCGGCACATTGCCATGGGTGAACGCAATGAAGAAGTGCTGCAAGCACACTTGGCAGCCTGATTTGTGTTTCGCCGGGAGGGCTCCATCGCCCTCCCGGCATCGGAAGCCAGCGTCAAATCAATTCAAAACCCAACCCTGCAAGCGCAGTCTCGCAAGCTTCCTTGTCCTGCGCCCAATTTCCGCCTGAAATGCCCAGACCCCCAATCAGTTTCCCGCCCACCTTGATCGGATAACCGCCACCGGCCGCGACGAGGCGCGGGCGATGGGCAAGTTGCGCGGCATTCCGGTCTGCCAGAACATCGACCCATTGATGCGTTGCCAAGCCGAAGGTCACGGCGGTCCAGGCTTTGTCGACGGCAATTTCGGAAGCCAGAAACGAGCCGCCGTCAGTGCGTTCGAATGCCTTGAGATTGCCGGACGGATCGACGACGGCAATTGCCACCTCGATGCCGATGTCGCGGCACGCCTGCCGCGAGGCTTCGATCAGCGCAGCGGCTGCCTCGCGGGTAATCGCATGTGTGGAGAAAAATTGTTCGTCAGAAGTTTGAGCATGCATGGTAGTAGCCCTTTCATAGGTTTGGAGAACGTCAATGGGTCGATAAATTCGCTTTGATTCAGAGTACAACTGTGGTTCAGAACCCTTCCAGCACAATTTTGCCCTTGACTCGGTTACTCTCGATCAAGGCATGCGCCCGTTTCAAATTCGCCGCGTTGATCCGGCCGAAGTTTTCGGCCACGGTGCTCTTGATCGTGCCTGCGTCGATCAGGTCTGCGACGCGGTTCAACAATTGATGCTGCTTCGCCATGTCGTCGGTGCCGAAGAACGAGCGCGTGAACATGAATTCCCAATGCAGCGACACACTCTTGCGTTTGAGCAGCCGCACATCGATCATGTCCGGGTCGTCGATCAGTGCAATTTTGCCCTGGGGTGCAATCACTGCCGCCATTTGCGCGAAGTGGGCACCGCTCTGGTTAAGGCCTGCGATGAAATCGACGCCGCCCGCAAACCCCAAGTCATGCAGTTGGGCTTCCAGAGGCTGGGTATGGTCGATCACATGATGGGCGCCCAGGTTGCGCACCCATTCCACCGTTTCGGCACGTGACGCGGTACCGATCACGGTCAGGCCGGTTAATTGGCGCGCCAGTTGTGTGAGGATGGAGCCCACGCCGCCTGCAGCTCCAATGATCAGCAGACTCTTGCCCGCCGGCGCATCGTTGTTCAACACCTGCAAGCGGTCGAACAGCAATTCCCACGCGGTGATCGACGTCAAGGGCAAGGCCGCAGCCTCGACGAAGCCCAACTTGGCCGGCATGCGCCCGACAACGCGTTCGTCAACCGCATGCAATTCGCTATTTGCTCCGGCACGTGCCAGGGAACCGGCATACCAGACCCGGTCCCCCGGGCGAAACAAGCTCGCTTTCGCACCCGCGGCACGCACAATGCCGGCGACGTCCCAGCCGATCACCTTGGCCGCATCGCCTTCCGGCGCAACGTTGGTGCGAATCTTCACGTCTACCGGATTGACCGAAATTGCTTTCACCTCAACGAGCAAGTCAAACTCGCCAATGACAGGCTCGGGCAAATTCAGGTCGAGCAACGACTCAGGTTGAGCGATAGGCTGGTTACGGTAATAGGCAACTGCTTTCATGGCTTTCCTCATTCAATGTCCGAAAGCCACAGCGTAATTCAATTCGCGAGCAAGAAAAATAGGCTAAAATCCAAATCAGTTTCAAATTATTATTGATAATTAAATGATCAGATTAGAAGACTTGCAGCTTTTTGTCCGTACTGCGGACCATGGCAGCCTCTCTGCGGCAGCGCGCGACATCGACATCACCCCTGCCGTCGCCAGCGCTGCACTCAAGCGCCTGGAAGCTGAACTGAAGACGCGCCTGTTCGTCCGCACAACGCGCAGCCTGCGCCTTACGCCGGATGGGGAACGCTATCTGGATCACGCGCGTGCTGTCTTGCTGGCCGTGCAGGCCGGCAAGGAAGCCATCGATTCCGGCAAGCAGGTCGTCGCCGGCAATCTCTCCATATCGATGCCGTCCGACCTCGGGCGCAACGTGCTACTGGACTGGCTCGACGAGTTTCAAATGCAGCATCCTGCTGTGCGACTGCAATTGCACGTCAGCGATCGAGTGGCCGACCTCTTGCGCCAGCCTTTCGACATTGCCATCCGCTACGGCGAGCCGGATGACTCAAGCCACGTCGCATTGCCGCTGGTGCCGGAAAATCGGCGAGTGCTATGCGCCGCGCCCCACTGGATTGCGCGCCACGGTATGCCGCAGACGCCACACGACTTGCGCCGTCATAACTGCCTGCGCTTCATACTCGGCGACACGCTGCACGATCGCTGGCGCTTCCGGCGTGGCGAAGAAGAGATCATCGTCCGCGTTGAGGGAGACCGCAGCACCGGCGATGCCGAGCTCGTCAGGCGCTGGGCCGTGGCCGGGGTCGGTATCGCCTATAAATCGCGCATCGATGTCTTGCATGATTTGCGCGCCGGCAGATTGCAGGCAATGCTGGCCGAATATCAAGGCGAAGCGACGCCGCTCTATCTGGTGTGCCCGCATCGGCAGATGCTTTCGCCAGCCGTTACGAAGCTGCGGGAAATGCTGGTCGAAAGGTTTCGCGAATTGAGCGACAATTAGAGAATCACCGATCTGACGCAGCGAAAACCACTACGATCGCCCGATAGAATTTCCATAAGGATTCCCCGCCGATGCAACAAATCCGAAAGTGCCTTGCTCAATTTTGCGCCATCTTGCTGATTGCAATTTGCGGCCACGCCCATGCTGCGTCGAGCGCCGACAAGCCCTCCACTGCGCAGCCCGAAGTCTCCCTGTTGAACGAGCAATTGACGATTCCAGAATTGAACCGCAAACGCCAGATTCGCCTGTACCTCCCGCCTGGCTATGCCAATTCGGACAAGCGCTACCCGGTGTTGTACATGCACGACGGGCAAAACCTGTTTGACGATGCCACCGCTTTTGCCGGGGAATGGCATGTCGACGAGACCTTGAATGCCCTGGCCCGTTCCGGGAAGCTGGAGTTGATCGTGGTCGGCATCGACAACGGCGGAGAAAAACGCATGACCGAACTCAACCCCTGGAGCAACCTGCGCTTCGGCGCGGCGGAAGGCAAACAATACATGGACTTTGTCGTGAAGGTGCTCAAGCCGCTGATAGACAAGCGTTACCGCACCAGGCCAGACCGCGCCAACACGGCCATCATGGGCAGCTCGATGGGCGGCTTGATATCGCACTACGCCCTCATCGACTACCCGGACGTATTCAGCAAAGCCGGCATCTTTTCACCCGCATACTGGACTGCCGCACCTTCATTCGATTACTTCGCCGTCAACCAGCCTGCGAAAGATGCGCGCCTCTATTTCCTGTCCGGAGGCGACGAAGGCGGCAGCATGGTGCCGGACGCTAAGAGGGTGTTTGCGTCCATATCAAATGCAGGCAAACCGAATCCCAATGCAACGCTGAAAATTGTTCCGGGAGCAAAGCATAGCGAAGGGTTCTGGAGTGGAGAATTTGAGCAGGCAGTGTTGTGGTTGTTTGCTCCGGGCCATTAATTTCAGCTGAAGTCTTGTCATGCGTTTTTTCGACAGCATTTCCTTCTCGATAATTTAACATCAGACTGGCTGCATTCGCCTTTCACTTTCTTTTTTGCTTGCCTCGGGCTGCTCATCACGAGAGCACGTCAAGACACATGCGGCATGCGCCACGCCCGGCATTTGAAACAATGCCCGCCTGGTTTTTGGGAGGCGACCAGGTACACCAGTTTGTGTTTCAGGCGGCCGGCGCTGCCGGCGGCGACTCTGCGACGCCGAGATCGGCATATATTCTCTGTATTTCGAGGCGCTCCTCGCGAGCCGCAATCAGGGCAGCGGTACAAGTCGCATCGAGCCGTCCCAGTTCGACTTCATGGTTCAGCTCAGCAATGGCCTCTTCCTCGCTCCACGCCAATTTGTAGGGCCGGCGATTTGTCAGAGCATCGTAGACGTCGGCAATCGCTATGATGCGGCCCTCAATCGGAATTTCATTAAAGGTCAGACCTTGGGGGTATCCCGATCCATCGCCACGTTCATGATGGCAGGCCACGACGTTGTGCATGACCCTTGCTGCGGTACTGTTATCCAAACTCAGGTCGGTGACGATCTTGTCGACAATGCTGACACCGATTTCGACATGGCGCCGCATCACCAGCCATTCCTGCTGATCGAGTTTTCCAGGCTTGAGCAACACGTCGTCGGGAATGCCGACTTTACCGATATCATGCAACGGCGCAAACAGAAACAGGTATTCGATGAATTCGTCACTCAACCCAAACCTGTCTGCCACGGCGCGCGCCATGAGTCGGGAATAATGGGCCATGCGTTCGAGGTGCTGCCCGGTTTCGAGATCCCTGATTCTGGCCAAACCGCTGGCGACATTGACGACGCTGATCAAGCCATGCACTGCCTTCATTTGCATCAAGAAAAGCTGGGCAATCAGGTCGGCGAAAATTTCCAGGAATTGCGCCGATTCTACGCTGAACGCGTCCGCATACTTCGAATCAAAAAATAGGAATGCCGTTAGTGTGTCGCCATGATAAATCGGCACTGTGAAGCTGGACCGATAACCTCTTTCATTGAGCCATTGGGTATGTTTGCTGGCGGCGGGGAACATCCGTGCCATATCGCCGACGATACGACTTTGATGAGTTTTTGCAAGGTGTGCGAGAGACGGCACGTCGATCAAATGCGCTTCGTGGCGCTGCAGCGGATAATTATCCTGGTTGCTGCTGACGAAAGTCTTGAGCAAATCGGCGGTCGCGTCATATAACGCAATCGCGATCCGATCGATAAACGGGTAGCGGTCCCTGATGACTGCATGGATCGTTGCGAGTCGCTCCGACAAGTTGTCAGCCGGCACGCACGTGCCAGTTGACAAGGTGTGGAACCGAAGACTGTTCAAAGTTACCTCCATTGATTGCCGCCGAAAAAGGATCGTCACGATGTTGCGGCCATCTCATGAATATATCTGGCCTCCGGTCAATATAGGCTCATTCGCGGATACCAAAAACATTCGTCACATCAACAATGCATCTTTTTTGATCTGCATCAACTTCAAGGCGCAAGATGCTTGCGAAGCCAACCAAAAATTGGGCGCAAGCTATGGAGAATATGAGTACATAAACACCTGGACTTGAAGCAGGCGCAGGAATGACAAACGGATGCCTCTTGAATTCCCTGCCGATAAGGCGCATCTTGGTAAATATACCCGAATAGGGAGTTCCAAATGCAATCCATCCGCCCTGCAGCCGTTGCAGGCATGTTCTACCCGGGCAACGCAGCAGAATTGGCGCACGACGTGGACGGCATGTTGTCTGCCGCCTGCGC
Source organism: Burkholderiaceae bacterium (assembly GCA_036561005.1). GTDB lineage: Bacteria > Pseudomonadota > Gammaproteobacteria > Burkholderiales > Burkholderiaceae_D > PKWO01. The sequence goes on from DATBQE010000172.1 coordinate 9,337, forward strand.
AGGCGCGCCAAACTTTGTCCCCAAGGCCTTGATCGTGCCGCATGCCGGCTATGTCTACTCCGGCTCGATTGCCGCCAGCGCCTACTGCCTGCTCAAGCCAATTGCCCACCGAATCGGCCGTGTGGTGCTGCTCGGACCCACACACCGCGTGGCGGTGCGCGGGTTGGCGCTGCCCGGCGTGACGACTTTTGCCACGCCATTGGGGTCAGTGGCGATTGATGAAGCGGCGGTGCGTCAAATCGCAGGCTTGCCGCAAGTTACAGTCAATGCGCAGGTGCATGCAGACGAGCATTCTCTGGAAGTGCATTTGCCGTTTTTGCAGCGCTTGTTGCCCCAATTCACCCTGTTGCCACTGGCAGTTGGCATGGCCAATGCAGAACAGGTAGCGGAAGTCCTGGAAATCTTGTGGGGTGGAAATGAAACGCTGATCGTTATCAGTTCCGACCTCTCGCATTTCCTGCCCTATGGCGCAGCCATGGAAGTTGACGGCGAGACTGCGAAGGCCATACTCGCCCTGCGCCAAACTGTGACGCATGAGCAAGCCTGCGGCGGCACACCAGTCAATGGCCTGATCCTGGCAGCACGCCGGCATCATCTGACCCCGCACCTGCTGGACTTGCGCAACTCGGGCGATACAGCCGGCGACAAGGCGCGCGTGGTCGGCTACGGCGCCTTCGCGTTCACCGAGGACACCGTTCATGAACGAGTCTGAGCGCGGGTTGGTGCTTCTGATGCTGGCGCGCGGCGCCATTGCCGAACAATTCGGCGCGACGCTTACTGCCGCGGTGTCCGCGCCGCATGAAGCGTGGCTCGACGCGCCGGGTGCCACTTTCGTAACACTGATGCGGCACGGCCAGTTGCGTGGCTGCGTCGGCAGCGTGCATGCACATCGGCCACTGTTGGAAGACGTGCGGACCAATGCCGTAGGCGCGGCGTTTCGCGACTCCCGTTTCGCGCCGCTGCGGGAAGCTGAATTTCCCGATACGCTGGTTGAAGTGTCACTACTCTCACCGGCGCAGTCTCTGCTGTTCAACAGTGAAAAAGCTGCTACGGCTCAACTGCGCCCCGGTATGGATGGCGTGATATTCGAATACGGGCACCAGCGCAGCACGTTTCTGCCGCAGGTATGGGAAACGCTGCCCGACGCCACCTTGTTCATGGAGCAGCTCAAACTCAAGGCCGGCTTGCCCGCAGATTTCTGGTCGCCGGAGGTGAAGCTCTCGGTCTATACCGTGCAGAAATGGAAAGAGGGCGACGCAGGATCATGAACAGGTTTCAGGAGTAAAGCATGGACGAAGCAATCCAAATAGACGAACGTCACCCCGCGAAATTCTGGCACACGCTCGACGATGGCCGCATCCAGTGCGACCTGTGCCCACGCGACTGCAAGCTGCATGAAGGCCAGCGCGGTTCCTGTTTCGTGCGCGGCATGGTCGATGGCAAGATGGTGCTCACTACCTATGGCCGCAGTTCAGGCTTTTGCATCGATCCGATAGAGAAGAAGCCGCTCAATCATTTCTACCCCGGATCGAGCGTGTTCTCATTCGGCACGGCGGGCTGCAACCTGACCTGCAAATTCTGCCAGAACTGGGATATATCCAAGTCGCGCAGCATGGACCGGCTGATGAGCGACGCGTCGCCCGCCGCCATCGCGCAGGCTGCCAGGGAGCATGGCAGTCTCAGCGTGGCCTTTACCTACAATGACCCGGTGATCTTCCATGAATACGCGCTCGATACGGCCGACGCCTGCCATGCGCTGGGGATCAAAACGGTGGCGGTGACCGCAGGTTATGTGCACGCGGCGCCGCGCAGGGAGTTATTCGCCAAGATGGACGCCGCCAATATCGATCTCAAAGGATTCACCGAACACTTCTACCATAAGATCACCAGCGCGCACTTGCAACCCGTGCTCGACACACTGGTCTATGTGCATCATGAAACCGCTTGCTGGCTGGAAATCACCACGCTGCTGATACCCGGCTTGAACGATTCCAACGACGAGATCGGCCAGTTATCGGCCTGGATCGCCGGGGAGTTGGGGCCGGACGTGCCGCTCCACTTCAGTGCCTTCCATCCGGACTGGAAGATGCCGGACGTACCGCCTACGCCGCCGGCCACGCTCACACGCGCGAGGAAGATTGCACAGGACGCGGGCCTGCATTATGTCTATACCGGCAATGTGCACGATACTGCCGGTGGTACCACCCACTGCCCGTATTGCCGGCACGCAGTCATCGTGCGCGACTGGTACGACATCCGGCACTACGACTTGACGCCTCAAGGCGTTTGCCCGCAATGCGGCGGCAGCATCGCGGGCTGCTTCGGCGTCTACAACAAGCCATTTGGAACGAGGCGCATCCCGATCAGTGTCACAGGTTTCTAATGCCGTGTTGGTTGATCTCTCGGCTACCCCAGCTGCATCATTCGACACCCAGTTCCGCGGCCGGTAGCAGCACAGGGGCACCTGCTCGGTGCTTCTCGTGAGACTATGTTGGTTTGCGTTCGGCGTGCAGTACTTTCTGGCGCTCATAGGCATAGAAAAAACCAGCCAAAGTGAAAATTTGATGCCAGGTACTCCCCTCTACCAAACCATCCTCGGCAAGGATTGGGGCACCCTGCCGGCTCCCATCAAAGCCATGCATAGCTGCGAAGAGCAGCTGGAAGCAAAAGGCTTCGCCGTCATCGAGCGCGGCAGTGGATTGCTGCCTTGGCTTACCGCAAAAATTTTCGGATTCCCCGCTGCGGGCACGAACGTTCCGGTCGGCGTCACCTTCCGCAACGAACGCGGCGGAGAGCTTTGGACAAGGAAATTCGGCAACAAGTCCTTTTCGAGTTTCCAATCGCAAGGCATGGGAAGCTCGAAGGGTTTGCTTTGTGAGCGATTCGGACCACTCGTTTTTGGCCTGGCCCTGTTCCTGCGGGAAGGCCGCCTGAATCTCGAAGTCCGGCGCTGGCGTTTCTTCGGATTGCCCTTGCCGCTCGTTCTCGCTCCGAGCGGCGACTCCTACGAGCATGTGGAAGATGGAAAATTCTGTTTCCATGTCGAAATCAGACACCCGCTGGTCGGTTTGATCGTGCGTTATCGCGGCTGGCTGCTTATTTGCTAGCTACCTGCAACGCCTTGGAGTATCGTGAGAAAATAAACAACTTGCTCAGCTGACGCGCGTCCAAAAAACCATGACAAATTCCCAGCGCCTGCATCGCATCCTCGGTAGCCGTATCTTGCGCAACACCGGCATTATTCTGCTGGCTTTGTTTGTGCTCTACACCGTATTCGGCTTCTTCATCCTGCCACGCATCATACAGTCGCAGGCAAGGGAATTTGCATTGCAGAAGCTGCACCGCACGCTCAGCATCGAAAAGGTCGAGTTCAATCCCTTCACACTGCTGGCTTCGATTCATGGTTTGAAACTGATGGAGGCGCACGACAGCGGAGAATTTGCGTCCTTTGAGTCTTTGACTGTCAAAGTATCGGCAAAGTCGATATTTCACCTTGCGCCCGTCGTGCAGGAAGTGCTGCTGAGCAAGCCCAGCGTCCATGTGATACGCCTTGATGCTCACCACTACAATTTCGACGAATTGGTCGCCGATCTTGCCGGGCCGCCCACACCGCCGAAACCGGACCAGCAACCGGTGCGTTTTTCAGTTTACAACATACAAATCGAAGGCGGCCGGTTTGAGTTCGACGACAAGCCCAAGGGCGCAGTCCATGTGGTAAGCGACTTCAAGCTCGGCGTGCCCTTCGTGTCGTCGTTTGAATCCGAAGAGGAAGTTTTTGTCGAACCTTTGCTGCACGCGAAGATTAACGGCGCCCCTTTGCACCTGGCCGGCAAGGCCAGGCCCTATGCCGAACCCAGAGAGGCAGTGTTGGACTTGGACCTGGACGATGTCGATGTAACACACTACCTCGAATATCTCCCGTTCGAGCCGCAATTCAAAGTGCCAAGCGCACAATTGACGATGCATGTCAGCGCCAACTTCCGCCAGGCCAAGGGCCGCGCACCTGCCTTGCTGCTAAGCGGCGGCGCGGCCTTGAAATCGCTGCAATTGACCGAGATGAACGGCAAGCCGGTGTTGAGCCTGCCCTTGCTTGAGGTGAAACTGGGCAAGTCGGACGTATTCGATCAGCAATTCAATATTGCCGGTATCACGCTCGACGGATTGACTGCCGACCTGGCGCAGGAGCGTGACGGCAGGCTTAACCTGCAGCGTCTGTTCGACGCCGGCAAGACCGCAGGCAAGACGCCCGAACAAGCCCAGGAAATCAAACCTGCGGCGCAAGGCGCACCCGCACGATCGACAAACGAAACGCCCGCCTCTCACACCACGCTGCAACTGACGATCGATCAGATCGATATAAAAAATGCCGGCTTGCATTACGTCGACGGCGGCAAGGCAATGCAGGCAGATGTGCAGAAATTCGCCCTTGGCGTGCACGGCACGAAATTCGATCTCGGCAAACGCACGGTCAGCGTTGCGGAAATCGGCTCGACGGGTGCCGACATTCTCTACGGCATTGGCCAGCATGCCACGGCACCGATTACTGCCGCCCCCGGCGACATGAAAGCAACCGTCACCACGGAACAAAATCAGCCACCGTTTCTGTTCACGGTCGACAAAATCGGATTGGATAATTGGACTGCCCGGGTCGACGACCGTAGCCATCAACAAGCTGTCACGACAACGCTGGGGCCGCTCAGCCTCAAGGTGCAGAATTTTTCGACCGCGCGCGCGGCGCTCGCAGATCTGGATTTGAAAGCGGCCATCAACAAGAGCGGGCAATTGGTAATCGGCGGCAAATTCGGCCTCAGTCCCGCACATATGGATTTGACGCTCGACGCAAAGTCAGTTGATCTGCTCGGCGTGCAGCCCTACATCACCGATCAGGTCAATCTACTGCTGACGAGTGCAAATCTTACCGCCAAGGGTGGATTGAAACTTGATCGCGCCGAAGGCACGGTCAGCAATGCGTGGAACGGCGGCTTCAAGGGCAGTGTTCTGCTCGGGAACCTGGCAACGGTGGACAAGATCAGCGGCGACGAATTCCTGCGCTGGAAATCGCTCTCGCTCGACGGTGTCGATGTCAAGCTTGCACCGTTCGCTCTGGCGATCGATCAAGTAACGTTAAGCGATTTTTTCTCGCGCATCATCATCGATCCAAAAGGACATTTCAACTTGCAGGACATCGTGCGTACCAGCCCCGACGACAAAAAGAGTCTGACGTCTGCCACGCCGACGCAAAAGGCTGCACCGACGCCGCCGCCACCAGCGCCTCCCGCCACACCGCCGCCGCCGATCAAGATCGGCAAGCTCATCCTGCAAGGCGGCAAGGTGCGCTATACGGATAATCTGATCACGCCGCACTACACCGCAAACCTGATGGATCTCGGCGGTAAAATTGGCGGCTTGTCGTCCGACCCGGCAAGCCGGGCCAGCGTCGATCTGCATGGCACAGTCAACGACGCGCCACTGACAATCGCCGGTGCCGTGAACCCGCTGAAAGGGGACCTGTCGCTCGATATCCAGGCCAAGGTCACCGGCATGGAACTGGCGCCGCTATCGCCTTATTCGGGCCGTTACGTCGGCTACGGCATCGAGGAAGGCAAGCTCTCGTTCGAAGTCGCATACAAGGTGGAGCAACGCAAACTGACCGCACAAAATCGCCTGATCCTCGACCAATTGACCTTCGGCGCCAAGGTCGACAGCCCGCTGGCAACGAAACTACCTGTGCAGTTTGCAGTCTCCCTGCTGCGCGACCGCAATGGCGTGATCGACGTCAACCTGCCGATCGGAGGTTCGCTCGACGATCCTGACTTCTCGGTCGGCGGCATCATCGTCAAGGTGATATTCAATGTCATTGAAAAAGCCGTCACTGCACCCTTCGCCATGCTCGGCTCGCTGTTCGGCGGTGGCGAAGAAATGTCGACCATGGCTTTCGATCCGGGGAGCTACACGATAACGCACGACAGCGAAGGCAAATTGACGTCACTGTCCAAGGCCTTGACGGAACGACCTGCCTTGAAACTGGAAATGACCGGCTGGGCCGACCCGGACAGCGACCGCCCCGCCCTCAAACGCGTGGCGCTCGACGCCAAGGTGCGCGCGCTCAAAGTGAAGGATCTTGCGGCGCGTAACATACCGAATGACGATCAGGTCGTCGTGACGGCGCAGGACTATCCTGCACTTTTGAAGCGCGCCTATCAGGCCGAGAAATTCACCAAGCCGCGCAACGCCATCGGCATTGCAAAGGATTTGAGCGTGCCGGAAATGGAAAAACTGATGCTGGACAATACGACCATTGCGGACGACGATCTGCTCAATCTCGGCAGCCAGCGCGCGCAAGCGGTCAAGGATTGGTTGCTGGAGAATGGCAAAATTCCGGGCGAACGGCTTTTCATCGTGGCATCCAAGTCCGGGCCGCCAACGGCAAAGGAAGGGAAGAATGTAGCACCCGGCCGTGTCGATCTCGGACTTCGTTAAAGCCTGGATGTAATCCAAGCGAGGTTTTGACTTACCGATCGGAGGCGACCGCCAGAACGGCGGCCACCGCGCGGCCCCTACCTCCAGTCACCTCGCAAGGCCAGCACTTTTTCCTGCAGCAATTCAGGCGTCACATCGGCAGGCACCAGCGCCTCGCCTACTGCCAACGACAATTTCGACCATGGCCCGCGGCGGAACGAACGACCGAATGGATTGCCCTCGCCGCGCGTCAACAGGCTACCCCAGAGGCCGCGCAGGGCCATCGGGATAACCGGCACGGGCGAGCGGTCGATAATCTTCTTGATGCCGCCCTTGAACTCATTCATCTCGCCGGTCTTGGTCAGGCGGCCTTCGGGGAAGATACAGACCAGATCGCCCTCCGCCAGGGCCTTGGCAATCTCATCGTAAGCGCGCTCCATCATGACGGGGTCTTCCTTGGCCGGCGCGATGGGAATTGTTTTCGCGCTCCTGAATAGCCATGACATGACCGGAATGTTGAAGATGCGGTGATCCATGACAAAGCGAATCGGACGCGGGCTGCACGCCACGATGACCAGGGCGTCGACATAGCTGACGTGATTGCAAACCAGCACAGCTGCGCCTTCTTGCGGTATGCGGTCGGTATCGATGCCGCGCACGCTGTGTATCGTGTGTATCAGAACCCAGGCCAGGAAACGCAACAGGAATTCAGGCACCAGCGAGAAGATATAGATCGCCACCAGCGCATTCAAGGCTGCCGTGATCAGAAACAGTTGCGGCACCGTCGCGCCGAGGTTCAACAAAATCATGGCCATGATAGAGGCAATCACCATGAACAGCGCGTTGAGGATGTTCATGCCTGCAATCGTGCGCGAGATGTGAGCCGGATCGCAGCGCGTCTGGATCAGGGCAAACAAGGGGACGACATAAAACCCGCCAAATACGCCGATCATGGTGCAGTCGAACAGGACGTGCCAACTACCGTGCTGTGCGAGAAAGCCTTCGATGCCAACCGTCTGCGTGTTGACGTAAGACACTGCTGCAAAATAGAGATCGGCGCCGAAAATACTCAATCCGATCGAGCCAAGCGGCACTAGCCCAATTTCGATCTTGTGACCCGAAAGCTTCTCGCACAGGAGTGAGCCCGCACCGATGCCGACCGAGAAGATCGCCAGCAACAGCACGAATACGTTGTGATCGCCATGCAGGTAAGCCTTGGCAAATTCGGGGAATTGGGCCAGCATGATGGCGCCATAAAACCAGAACCATGAATTGCCGAGCAACGAAAGAAAAACAGGACGGTTCTTGCTTGAAAAACTCAGATTGCGGACAGATTCCGAAAAGACGTTCCAGTTGACCTTGAGTTTGGCATCTGCGGCAGGCGAAGGTGGAATGAACTGGCTGGCACCCCAGCCGATCAGGGCAAAAAGGAGCGTGGCGCCGGCTACCAGTTCCACACCCCATCCCGGCAACTCGACGAGCACGACGCCGAGCACTTCGCCAAGCACGATGCCCACGAAGGTGCCGGCTTCGATCACGGCGTTACCGCCGACGAGTTCGTCTTTCTTCAAGTGCTGCGGCAGGTAGGCATATTTGACCGGGCCGAAGACCGTGGAGTGAATGCCCATGCCGACAACTGCCGCGATCAACAACCACAACTGATGGGTAAACCAGCCTACGCCTGCGATCGACATGATCACGATTTCCAGCACTTTCACCGCGCGCGCCATGCGCGCCTTGTCGAACTTGTCGGCCAGTTGGCCCGAAGTCGCAGAGAAAAACACGAAAGGCAGAATGAACAGGCCGGGAATCATGTTGTTCAGGGTGCCTGCAGGCAGGGTAGTCCAGCTTGCTGCGTCAAAAGTCAGCGCTGTGATCAGGGCAGTCTTGAACACATTGTCGTTGAAAGCACCAAAAAATTGGGTCCAGAAGAATGGCCCGAAGCGACGCTGCTTGAGCAAGCTGAATTGATTGGATTGGCTCATATCGATCAAATGTTGAAGTTTCCGGTAACGGGAACGTGCTTCAATCTGAAGCGGTTCCCAACTGGATATGAAGTGTAAAGAAGGATTGACCTTGCGTCAGCATAAAACGCAAGGTGGCGCCAAATGATACCGAAGGATGCAAAAATCCCGGCGTGATGCGTTAATTGGTGATCAATGCACCGCTAACCGCAGCGATTCCGCCATGGCCAAGCCGCTCAAATAGGCATTTTCCACCCGCCCGCTGCCATCAAGACCGGCGCCGAACCAATCGCCGCAAGCGCCGATTCTTTGACGGTTGTCCCACAGGCAGGCCTCGGAAACGGTTTGCACAGCCTGCGCGAAGCGCCAGCGCTTCAGTGCAACATAGACCGGTTGAACCTGGGAGCCGGTCGCCTCGTGGAAGGCCTTGAGCAATTTCTCGCGGGCGCGCTCGTCGTCGTCGTCGAAGTGTTCTTCGCTCCAGGCTCCCGACGCATGGGCTACCCAGTGTTCGCCTGGGCGGCGTTGCTGCTTCGAAGAATCGCGGGCAATCCACGACAGGCGCGACGATTGCACCCAGGCGCCATCGTAGCCAAGGTCAAGCGGCTCCTGAAACCCCAGCATCAACGCCCAACACGGCATAAAGCGCGCTTTCTCCGCTTCGGAAGCCAGTTTCGGCGCAACCGACAGCAGAGAGGTCGCAGAAGCCGATGGTGTGGCGACAATGACGGCATCGAAAGGACCGGCGCTGGCATCGATAGGTGCACCATCCGACGAAATCTTGAGCAACCATTGGTCACCATGCGCTTCAATACGCTTGACCAGTTGTTCGGTGCGCAAATCGATACCTTGCGCCACGTGCCGGCAAAGAGCATTCATGCCGGGCACGGCGACATATCGCTGTTTCAGGCGTTCTGCGCTGCGGGGCGCCGGACTATGCTCGCCATTTTCCAGCATGACCAGCTTGGCATCCCAAGTCGTGACCAATCCGGCTTTGCGCCATCCTACAATCGCCTTTTTGAATTCTTCACTGCCTGCGGTGAAATATTGTGCGCCATGATCGAAGCCACCGAGTTCGGTCAATCGCGTTGCCATTCGCCCGCCGACTTCAGGGCTTTTCTCATAGACGGTGACCCTGTTGCCTTGATCCTGCAGTTGACGTGCGCAAATCAGGCCGGCCAAACCGGCGCCGACGATGGCGATGTGCATGTGGGTTCCTTTGATCGGAGTGGGGATTGGAGCGAATTGTATGAATGCTCTCCCCCGGCATGGGGAGAGTTGAAGGAGGCGACCCGCATCGCGCGATAAAACAGGGACACAGAATTATTCGTCTTCGCCTTCGGCGGGCCAGTCGCGGATATAGGCTTTGAGCATTTTGTTTTCGAAGCTTTGCGCCTCGACGACCGCTTTTGCCACGTCGTAAAAGGAAATGACCCCGAGAAGGGTGCGCGCATTCATCACGGGCACATAACGCGCGTGGCGCTCGAGCATCAAACGGCGCACTTCGTTGATTTCCGTGTCAGGGGTCACGGTAATCGGTGAGTCGTCCATGTGCTTGCGCACATTTCCACTGCCAACTGCACCGCCGTTTTTGTGGATGGTCTTCATCACCTCGCGGAAACTCAACATGCCGACCAATTCGCCGAATTCCATGACCACCAGCGAACCGATATCTTTTTCCGCCATCGTGTTGACTGCCTCCATCATCGGCGTCTCAGGCGTCACGGTGAAGAGGATGTTGCCCTTGACTTGAAGGATCTCGGATACTTTCATTGTGGCGTCCCGCTCTTGGTTGTTGTTATGGGTATTCCCTTGGAGCACCCCTATGTTTGCAATGTAGCGCATGCGCATGGAAAAATCCAGCGCTTGAGTCAAGTAGCGAGCAGCATTAAATGCTACGATGCGCGACTACAACGTGCCGTGAATTCCACTCGCTGCGGTTTTGTTGCGTCACAGCAAAGATATCGCCGCCGCACCTGGCAATTCCTGCATATCGATCAGACGCAGAGGAGACCATGAAGCCATGAGCAGCCCCAACTATCCGGGATTCGACACACTTGCATTGCATGCCGGCGCCGCGCCCGACCCGGCAACCGGGGCGCGCGCCACGCCCATCTATCTTACCAGCGCTTTCGTTTTCAAGGATTCCGACCACGCCGCGTCGCTGTTCAACATGGAACGTGCCGGGCATGTCTACTCGCGCATCTCGAACCCGACCAATGCTGTGCTGGAAGAGCGCATTGCCGCATTGGAAGGCGGTGTGGCCGGCATTGCGGTTGCGAGCGGCCAAGCCGCCATGCATCTGGGCTTGACTACGATCGCAGGTGCCGGGTCGCATGTGGTGGCATCGCGCGCGCTGTACGGCGGTTCGCAAAACCTGCTGGCCTACACCATGAAACGTTTCGGCATCGAGACGACCTTTGTAGACCCGCGCGATCTCGATGCCTGGCGTGCAGCAATACGACCCAACACAAAAGTCCTGTTCGGCGAGACGCTGGGCAATCCGGGCCTCGATGTGCTCAACATTCCGGCCATCGCAGAAATCGCGCACGCGCATCATCTTCCATTGATGGTGGACTCAACCTTCACCACGCCTTACCTGCTGCGACCTTTCGATCACGGCGCCGACCTGATCTTTCATTCGGCCACCAAATTCCTTTGCGGTCATGGCACGGCGATCGGCGGCCTGCTGGTCGATGGCGGCACGTTTGACTGGCAGGAAGCCTATGACAAGACCGGACGTTTCGCGGAATTGTGCGAGCCCTATGATGGATTCCACGGCATGGTATTTGCCGAAGAATCGAGCGTGGCACCATTCTCGCTGCGCGCGCGGCGCGAAGGCCTGCGCGATTTCGGTGCCGTCATGAGTCCGCACAATGCGTTCGCCATTTTGCAGGGCGTGGAAACATTATCCTTGCGCATGGAAAAGCATGTCGCCAATACGCGCAAGGTGGTGGAATTTCTGGTTTCGCATGCGGCAGTCGAGTCGGTGTCCTACCCGGAACTGGAATCGCACCCGGATCATGCCTTGGCCAAGACCCTGCTGCCCAAAGGCTGCGGCGCCGTGTTTTCATTCAGCATCAAGGGCTCGCGTGCCGCAGGCCGGCGCTTTGTCGAATCGCTCAGTGTGTTTTCGCATTTGGCCAACGTGGGCGACGCCAAGTCCCTGGTGATTCATCCGGCATCGACCACCCACTTCCGTGTACCGTCCGAGCAATTGCAGGCAGCAGGATTAACGGAAGGCACCATGCGCCTCTCGGTAGGGTTGGAAGACGTGGACGATTTGATCAACGATTTGGGACGCGGCTTGAAAGCGGCGCAAAAGGGAGCCTGACATGATCTTGAACATCGACGGCCATGATGCCTATTGCTACACCGGCGGTAAAGCGTTCGACCCGGCCCTGCCCACCGTGGTATTCATCCATGGGGCGCAAAACGATCATTCGGTCTGGATTCTGCAGACGCGCTATTTCGCCCATCACGGTTTCGGCGTGCTGGCAGTCGACTTGCCGGGTCATGGCCGCAGCAAAGGGCCGGCATTGACAACTGTGGAAGCGATGTCGGACTGGATTTTGCGCGTGCTCGACGCTGCAGACGTGCAGCAGGCGAGTTTCATCGGTCACAGCATGGGCTCGCTCGTGTCGCTCGAAACCTGCGCGCGCGCACCGCATCGCGTAACGAAACTGGCAATGGTCGGTACGGCCTATCCGATGAAGGTATCCGATACGCTGCTCAACGCCGCACTGCACGAAGAACAGACTGCAATCGACATGGTCAACATCTGGTCGCACAGTTCAATCGCACAAAAGCCGTCGTTTCCCGGACCCGGCTTTTACGTCACCGGTGGCGGCCAGCGCTTGATGCAATATGTTTCGAAGCATAGTGAAGAAAAAGTCTTCCATATCGACTTTTCTGCATGCAACGCCTACGCCAATGGCGAAGAAGCGGCAAAAGGTGTCACCTGCCCCACTCTGTTCCTGCTTGGAAAACGCGACATGATGACGCCGCCGAAGGCTACGGCAACGTTGACCAAGGCCATCACGCAGGCACGCATGGTGCAACTCGAAAATTGCGGACACGATTTGATGGGCGAGCGGCCCGATGCCGTGCTGGATCACTTATTTGGATTCGTTTGTTAGCTTTTGCATGAATGCGCCACCCGAGGTATGGCTTTATGCCACGCAAGGCCGCAGGGTAGTTCAGGTGGGCCAAACAGGAAGTGCAATACACGGCGGCGGCTACGGCCGCTCCCCTTGGACGAAGCATGCAACAATAACGGCCGCATGATGAGCGCGCCACCGGCTTCAAGGCAGCATGTGCTTTCACCATGCATTTCCCGTAAAGTCGTGATTGCAGCATCATCAAGCCTCCCTTGATTGTGACTGCATGGCACAAGCTTGAGAGGACCATCGTCGAGACCGCAAGGGTCGAGGTGCAGACGGATGGCGATCATCCGGCGCAAAACATCGACAGGCGGCTGCACGAACCACACGCCTTCTTTTTGCGACCAGCCACGCAGATTCCCGCCGTCCACCTTGGCAGCGACCGGAATGCTCAAATCCTGATGCATGCCGACCAGCCAGTTTTTGCCGCGGGATTTTTCGAACAAAGTGCATTGAACTGCAACCATTGCCATGCCATCCTCAATCAAAATCGACGAGATAGAAGGGCCACTTTGCAGGGTGCGAGCGAGTTCGACGCACCATGCCATATCGAGCAAATTACGTCTACCGGCCGAGTCAATTTCAAGCAGCTCCAGGCATGCAATCGTGTTCCTGCATTGATCGTCGCCCATGGCACGATCGACAATCAGCCACCCACGATCATGAAGCTGTTCGCGCGCCGGCGCCACAACCGGCACAGTCAATTCCCTTCGCGCCAGGGATCATATGAGCCGACGCTCCACATATGCCCTTCCGGATCGCGGCAGGTAAATCCGCGTCCGCCGTAGTCTTCATCCTGTATCGGACGCACAATCTGCGCACCAGCCAACTTGGCCCGCGCATAGACCATGTCGGCATCGTCTACGACGATATACGAACTTTGGGTTTCGACGCCGCCGACTTCATCGGGCTGCCTGATAAATTTGCCGAACTCATTGTCCGCCACCGACCCAAGCATCAGCATGCCCGAACCGAGGCACAATTGGGCATGATGGATGACGTCACCTTCGCCCGGAACGACCAGATGAACGCGAAAGCCGAACACATCGCATAGCCACCTGATCGCCGTCGTGGCATTGCGATAACGCATTGCCGGAATAATTGTAGAACCCGCGGGTTTTGCTTGTTCCGGCATACCGTCTCCTTGCAAAGCGTGGACAGGGAATCAATTACAGATGATGAAATTCCGCATCGAATGGCCCGATTTGCGCCGGTGTTTTCCAGGTCGCATCGCGCAGGCTGCCGGGAATCTGGTGTTCGACACCGAGCAGCACGGCAAAGATCGCCATCCGCACCGGAATGCCGTTATCGGTCTGCCGGAAAATCGCCAGGCGCGGGTCCCGGTTCAAATCGGTGCTCAGGTCGTTGGCGCCGGCGCGGCTATCGCGCGGCAGCGGGTGCATTACGAAGGCATCGGGGCTGCATGCGGTATCGAGCATATTACGGTCGACTTGCAGGTCCGAACTGTAGCCTTCGATTTCCTCGCCGGCAAAACGCTCTTTCTGGATGCGCGTCGCATACAACAGGTCCACGTCTTGCAATCCTTGGCGTAGCGATTGCTGCTGGACAATGGCGTGGCCGCGGCTGGCAACCAGGTCCAGTATGTACGACGGCATTTCCAATACAGACGGCGAAACCAGGCTGAATTTGATGCCCTTGAACAAAGACAGGAGCTTGATCAGTGAGTGCACGGTGCGACCATATTTGAGGTCACCGACGAGCGCGATATGCGCGCCGTCAATCTGCTTGCCCAGGCGCGAGAACTCTTTGCGGATCGTATACAGATCAAGCAATGCCTGACTCGGGTGTTCGCCGGGGCCGTCACCGCCATTGATGACAGGAATATTGGTCGCCTCGGCAAACTCGGCAACCGAGCCTTTGTCGGGATGGCGCACGACCATTGCGTCGACATAACCCGACATGACGCGACTGGTATCGTAGATCGATTCACCCTTGGCCATCGATGAAAATGTGAAGCCGGTGGTGTCGCACACCGAACCGCCCAGACGGCAAAAGGCCGCACCGAAACTGACGCGGGTACGCGTACTCGCTTCGAAGAACAGATTGCCGAGCACCGCGCCTTCCAGCACACGGGTTACCTTTTGCCGCCGTGCGATGGGTTCCATCATTTCGGCCAGCAGCAGCAGCTCTTCCACCGAGTCACGGGCAAACTGGTCGACCGAAATCAATTGTGGCTTACCATTGTGGGCAATGCGGTCGGCAAGACCAGGCTTATGTACGCCATGCGTATGTTTCTTGTTTTGCGGCTCGGCACGCATGATTTCACCGATAAACTTGTGCACAACGTCGGGCATCACGCGAAATTCATTCGAAGTGTCGGGCAAGAGCCAAGCGTCCAGGGCGCGACGCTTGATGGACAAGCGTTCGGCAAAGGCGTCGCGCGTCATGTTGAGGGTTTGCATGGCCTCGCGCAAGAGAGTCTGTTGGGTGGTCATTAGGGCGCTCTTTATAAATATATATACACTAAGCGTATATTACCGCAAAAGACGACAGTCATGCAAATGGCGGGATCAGGTCAGGCATTCCCGCGACGGGCGATGGCCAGTGCCGCGGCCAGGGCAAACATCGCTACTGCGCATGCCCGATGGATTACAAGCAATCCACGCGCGGAGAGATAGCGCACCGCATTGGTCCCTGCGGTGGCATAGGAGAACATCACCACCGCGTCGAGACTGACGAAGATGAGCGCCAACTCGGCGTATTGCGGGGCCTGGGCATGCGCAGGACTGACGAATTGCGGCAGGAAGGCAGAGAAAAAAAGCAGGCCTTTGGGATTGGACAGTGCCACGGATACGCTGCGAACGAATGCGCGTTTGGGCGGCAAAATCTGACGGCCTTCAACGAGCGCAGCTTGATCAATCGCTAACGACCTGGCCCGCCACAGCTTGAAACCGAGCCAGCAGAGATAAGCAACACCGACGTAGCGCAATGCGTTGAACAAAATTTCCGACGCCGCCAATACGACGCCGAGGCCAAGTGCGACAAGGGTAATCAACAGCAAATTGGCCAGCGTCGCACCAAGAATACCGAACAAGGCCGTGCGCCGCCCTGCCACGATGCCATTCGAAAGCGCCAGCAACATGGTCGGTCCGGGTGTGATCGCCAGGGCCAATGAGGTCAGAACAAAAAGAACCAGTGTATCGGCGCTGATCATGATGTGCCCCTATTAGTTTTGCCTGCTCAATACCAGCTTGATACCCAGCGCAACAAACAATCCACCCGTCGCGCGGTTCAAAAGATTTGCCAGCTTGCCATTGCCCTTGAAGCGCGCGCTCGCCGTTGCAGCGGACCATGCCAGAAAATTACACCACAACATGCCGTTAACATTGAACACCACACCGAGAAAAACGAATGCCAGCGCTTTGTGCGGCGAGACAGGATCGATGAATTGCGGCACGAACGCCAGGAAAAACAAGGCCACCTTCGGGTTCAGGACATTGGTCAGAAACCCTTGGGAAAATATCTGGCGCATTGAGGCACTTGCCGGACCGCTCTCCGTGCGCGATGAGACATCATCCTGCCCCGCGTCTGCTTTGGCCGCACGTTTGAACAACATGCCGGCGCCGACATACAACAGATAAGCTGCGCCAATCAATTTCACAATCGTAAAAGCGGTTGCCGATGTCGCCAGAATTGCCGACAGGCCAAATGCGGCAGCCAGTACGTGCACCATCGTGCCCGCGCCGATTCCAAACGCCGCCGCCGCGCCGGCGCGCCAGCCCTGCGTGGCACTGCGCCCGATGATGTAGAGGGAATCCGGGCCTGGCGTAATGTTAAGCAGGAGACCCGAAACAATGAACAGCGTGAGATCGTGCACACCAAACATGTCAGAACACTTTCACCTTGAGTTGAAACGACAGCGCACCATACAGCCTGTCCTTGTAACTAGGCACAAACGATACATTGAGGCCGACGCGCTCGTATTCATAGCTCGCAACCGGAATTGCGGCCAAGAACCAGCCGCCGTTGCGCATTTTCGGGTAACCGTCAAATACACCGAGTGCCGCACCCAATCGCACCGGGCCGACCGCTACCGGCTGATAGTAAATACCGAGATACTTTGAGGTATCGCGATCGCTGTTATAAAACTCGCCCACCGTTGCCGAGGCTACGGTGGAAAAACGATATTCCGCGCCGATACCGTAATTGTTGCCGTTAAGACCCAGGTCGCGCTGCCAGTGGTAAGAATAAAACCCGGGGTTGAGCCAGGTTTCACTAATGGGTTGCGATTCGATCAATGAAAATGGATTGCTGTCTTCCGCGCAAGCCGGTGCCTGAAACACGGCGATCAGGCCTAATGCCGCCAAACCGGCAACGGCAAGACGAGCGAATCCCGAAAATGGAGCCATGCGATTTCCCTTGATGAAATTTAAATGTGATTGGTATGTGAATTGGTATGTGAACTGGTATGTGATATGCCGCCGTCCTACTGGGACACGATCATCTTTTCAATGAAATACTCGGTGTCGCCAAAGCAGGAACCCGGAACGCCTTTGTGCTGGCCGTAGCTGAGCACCATGCGCTTGCCCATATTCGCCGAAATCTGCTGTGCAACAGCCTCATCGCGGACGCTGAACTCGAATTTTTCG
This sequence comes from Burkholderiaceae bacterium, assembly GCA_036561005.1. Classification (GTDB taxonomy): domain Bacteria; phylum Pseudomonadota; class Gammaproteobacteria; order Burkholderiales; family Burkholderiaceae_D; genus PKWO01. The sequence goes on from DATBQE010000172.1 coordinate 26,533, forward strand.
GGCACGACGCCCGGCAGCGTGGTCAACAGCATCTCGCCTTCCCAGGTTTTGCATATCCAGCCCTTCCGGGAGAATTTCTGCACATAACCGGCACGCTGTCCCTCGGAATATGACCAGGTCAGCGACAGCCATGCATACGCCGCGAATGCCAAAACAAAAGCAGCCAATACGGCACAAAGCACCAGCATCGTTCGTTGTTTCGTCATGTCTGGTCCTAAGAGCCTGTTTATGATCTATTTGATGTGCCCGTTCGAGCGAAAAGGGATGCAGTGCAAGGCGCGACGCGCCGCTCAGGGTGGCCCCCTGAGCAAGCGCCGCAACGCCGCAATGCGCCCTTTTCGCTCGAACCCTCCGGGCAGCCCCGTAAACCGGTCGCTTGCCGCGTTGCGGCTCCTTGCCGTAGCACCGCTACGCCGCGTCGCCGCGCCTTGCATTCGACCGGTTTGCGGGGCTGCGGGCACATCAAATAGATCATAAACAGGCTCTAAAATCGCGACGCCGCCTATTGGAGCAGTTGCCGTATCAGCTTCGCAGTCGTCTGATCCTGCTGACTGAACTGCATGCCGACCCTGAAACCCGACGTACCGACACAGGTGCAGTAGACCGCTTTCGCGGTGACATTGATCTTGACGATCTGACCGTTGATCGGTGCATCAAAAATCAGCGTGCATAGCCGAGAAACGGGAATAGGCTCGTCGAGCATCACACTGACTCCGACCATGGACACGTCCATGGTGCGGCCCTTGACGGCGACCGAGTCGCTCAGCATTACGCGCGCGGGGCAACGCAAAACCTTACGTGCCGCGGCCCGGGCTTCCTTTTGTTCAGCCATGCCTGGATTCATTTCAGATTGGAACCGATCAGATACCCATGCTGGCGAGCATATCGGTCAAGTCGCGCAACACAGGAGCAATGTGAGGATGCTTGGCCGCAAAGCGGGCGGAAATCGATTGCGCTTGCGATGCCAGTCCTGCTCCTTCGTTTGCGCCTGGCGCCTGCTTCTGCACCAGATTGCGAATATCGCCGTCGAGCATGTCGAGCAGTTGCACCAACTCGGCGTCGGGCGCCTCGGCGCTACTCAGCGCGAGGTGCAATTCCTTCAATTTCTCCTTCAGCGCGTCCATGCTCATGTTTGGGGTCCTGGTAGGTGATCGACGCGAAATTACGACTTGCGCTGCAAACTTGAGTCCATACTATATCAGCGCAGGCCATTCCCTGCACGAAAAGCATGGCCAGAATTCCTTCGAAATGCTTCGGAAGCCACAGAATCGCCGCCTCGCGCGCCCATGGCGCGTACCGTGAAAGCGGATGCAACCAGGCGATGCTTTCCGTCTATAATTTGCCTACCTGACATGACCATATCGCCGGAGCCACCCTGGTGCGAATTTCCGTTTTACATATTGCCGCCCGACTATTGATTGCCGCACTATGTGCTCCGGTCGCCGCGGATGCAGGCGCCGCCGTTGCCACGCAGCCCGGGCATAGCTGCCATCAACCAGGCTACGACCAGGCCCTGCGTTGTATCGATGTGGCGGTGCCGCTCGATTATCAGCATGCCGATGGTGCCAGACTTGCCCTGCACGTGACGCTTGCTCCCGCACTGCGCGAAGGTGCAAGGCCGGATCCGGTGTTTGTGCTGGCCGGCGGTCCCGGTCAAGCCGGCAGCGAGATCCTGCCTTTGCTCGATTCAAGCTTTCGCAAGCTGCGCGCCACGCGTGACATCGTGTTCATCGACCAACGCGGCACGGGACTGTCCGGCAAGCTCGACTGTGAAAGCACGCAGGAAGTCGACGATCTTGACGAAGCCGGGCAGGAACAGTTGATCCGCAAGTGCATGAAGTCACTCGACAAGCCCTTCAAATTTTACAACACCGAAAATTCCGCACGCGATCTGGAGCAGGTTCGCAATGCACTCGGTTATTCGCAAGTCAATCTCTGGGGCGGTTCCTACGGCACGCGTCTTGGCCAAGCCTATGCCCGTATGTTCCCGGCATCGGTGCGGGCACTGGTTCTTGACGGTGTGGCCTCACCGGATCAGATCATTTTTGCCTGGGGCCGCGATGCACAGGCGTCGCTCGATACCACATTCAGCTATTGTGCAACCGCCCCCGGCTGCCATGCAGCCTATCCGAATTTGCCGCAACAGTTTTCCGCCTTGCTCGCACGTGTCAATGGCGGCGAGGTCAAACTCGATTTCTATCATCCGCGTACGGCACGCCGTGTCCAGATGCAAATGGCCCCGGCGCGCTTCCTGCAAACCGTGCGCACTGCACTCTATTCGGCAGACAGCGCCAACCGCCTGCCATTCCTGATCGACAGCGCAGACAAGGGAAACTGGAATCCCTTCGTCGCACAGATGTACAGCGTTAGCGACTTTTCTTTGGAAGGGCCGGCCATCGGGCTGATGCTTTCGGTCACCTGCGCGGAAGACATTGCGCGCGTCACGCCGGCCATCATCGCAGACGAAGAACACAACTCATTTCTGGCGGGAAGAGAGCTTAAGCTGATGTCACGGCTATGCCAATCCATGGACGTGCCGGCCATCCCTTACAGTGAGCCAGCCATGATATCCGCGCCAACGCTGCTCCTTTCCGGCGCACTCGACCCTGTCACGCCGCCATACCGGGCGCAAAGCGCTGCCAAGCTCATGAACCATGCGCAACAATTCGTGGTCACCAATGCCAGCCATATCGTCTCGCAAGCGGGTTGCGCGCCGCGCCTGTTGCGTGAATTCATCGATCATCCGGATCAGCCATTGGCAGCAGAATGCTTGAAGGACATCCCGCGTAACAGCTTTCAGTTGGGGGCGGCGGGGCCGCATCCCTAGATGATTTTGGAAAGAACGACATGATCAAGGTCGACGACGTACGCAAACGCTTCGGCGCCATCCAGGCATTGTCGGGTGTCAGTTTCGTCGCCCAGGATGGCCGCACCACGGCACTATTGGGCCCCAACGGAGCAGGCAAGACCACATTGTTGCGCCTGCTGGTAGGCTTGTTGCAACGCGACCACGGCAGCATCAACGTCGACGGGCTCGACCCCGCAAGGAATCCTATCGAAGTGCGCCGAAGCATCGGTTTTCTGACCGATCAATTCGGATTGTATGATCGTTTGACCACACGCGAGCACCTGGTCTATTTCGGCGAGTTGAACGGCATGAGCAAAGAGGAGATCGCACACCGGATCGGCGACGTGGTGGGCCTGCTGACCATGGAAGACATTCTGGACCGGCGCGCCAAGGGTTTTTCGCAGGGACAGCGCGTCAAGGTTGCGCTGGCGCGCACCCTATTGCACAAACCCCGCCATCTGTTGCTTGACGAGCCGACGCGCGGACTCGATGTCATGAGCACCCGCGCGCTGCGCCGCACGCTGGCGGCATTGCGGGAGGAAGGCTGCTGCATCATCATGGCTACCCACGTTATGCAGGAAGTGACGCATTTGTGCGACGACGTGATCGTCATCGCCAAGGGACATACCGTGGCGCAAGGCTCACCAGACGAAATCTGCCAGCGCACGGGCATTGCCAATCTGGAAGATGCATTCGTCAGTCTGGTCGGGACCGATGAAGGAATTTCGGCATGACGACAAAAATCGGCGGCAAATTTCTCGTTGTTCTGCGCAAGGAATTACGCGAAGCCTTCCGCGACCGGCGCGCGCTCGGCGTTTTGCTGATGATTGTCGTGCTCTATCCATTGATGCTATGGGTCGCGCTGCACAAGATCATCGATATGACGGTCAAGGGTGAACACGAGAACGTTGCGCTGGTGGTCATCGGCGGACCGCAGGTGCCCACCTTGCTTGGCATGCTGGAGCAAAAGAACATCAAGATAACGGCCCGGGAGAATATGACCGATGCCGACATCACCGAGTTGCTGCGTCTGCGGCAATACGTGGCCGTGATCAAGATCAGCGATAAATTCACCGACAACTACACGGCGATGCGACCGGCACGCATCGAACTTTGGTATGACTCTGCCTCGGACCAGCAATCGAAATTGCGCCGCGTCGAAAATGTGCTGCGCACCTACAATAGCATGATAGCCGGGGCGCGCCTGCTGGCCCATGGCGTCTCGCCGGCCGCCCTTACGCCGATACAGTTGCAGAGTTACGATACCGCCACCAACGCCTCGCGTTCGGTCCAGTTCCTCGGTGCATTGCTCGGCATCTTCTTTGCTGCCAGCTTCTTCTTTTGCCTGAACACGGCCATGGATACCACGGCCGGCGAACGCGAAAGGCGCTCTCTCGAAGTATTGCTGGCACAACCGATTCACGCGTTCGAACTCATCATGGGTAAATGGCTTGCCACTGCAACGCTGGCAATCATCGGCCTGACCCTGGAATTGATCGTTGCGCACCTGATCTTGAAATGGATGCCGCTGGAGGAAATCGGCATGTCGTGGCGCGTCAGCTGGCCGCTGCTGTTGGGCATGATCGGTTGCGCCATCCCGTTGTGCCTGTTCGCTGCGGCCTTTGAAATTGCGCTGGCAATGAACGCAAAGACATTCAAGGAAGCGCAAACGATGATGAGCTTTGCCGTCTTGCTGCCCATGATGCCGACCATCATCGTACCGATGCTCGATCTGAACACCGCGACCTGGATGTATGTCGTGCCGGTGCTGGCCAACCAGACCTTGCTGCTTGAGGTGGCGAAAGGACAGGATGTCGGCCTGCTTCCTTACGTCTTGACCATGGGCAGTTCCATGCTGGCGGCACTGCTTGCCGTCGGCTTCGCGGCGTGGCGCCTGCGTAGCGAAAAATATGTACTCGGGGTTTAAATATCAACAATCCATTGAACATGTGGAAAAGGACCAAACCATGAAACTGACCTACCGCCTTGCGCTTGCGTTACTTGCCTGCACCGGTTTCAACGGCATAGCCGTTGCGAACGAAGCTGCACCCCCGACCCCTGATGCACTGAAGGTGCCGCCGGGCCATACACTGAGACTTTCCGTCAAGGCAAGCGGCTTCCAGATTTACGAATGTGGGGCGGATAAGGTCAATCCTGCAGCCTTTGTGTGGAATTTTTCAGCGCCTCAGGCTGATCTGTTCGACGCGCAGGGGAAGAAGCTGGGCAAGCACTACGCTGGGCCTACCTGGGAAGGCGAGGATGGCAGCAAAATCGTCGGTCAGGTGAAGGCGAGCGACAAGGGCACGGATGCCGGTGCAATCAGTTGGCTGCTGTTGGAAGCAAAGGCGAATTCTGGCGAGGGTATTTTCAGTCACATAAGCCATGTGCAGCGCCTGGCGACGTCCGGTGGCAAAGCGCCGGCTGGCGGCTGCGACGCGTCGACAAAGGGGGAAATAAGCAAAGTGCCCTACACCGCGCAGTATTATTTTTACGAAGCGACCAGGTAACGCGCTGCAACGCCGAAATAAACGCGATGCCGGCCGCGTGCCGGCAGACTCAGACTATTTTGTAGCGAGATTATATTTTTCCCTGACGTGCTCGACCGCTTCGCGGATCTCAGTCTCGTAGTCCGCCCCGCCGCGAAAACTCCCCATGTCCCAATTGCAGCCGTCACGATCGACCTCGTGCATTTGCGGCACCGGCGTCTCAACCTTGGCATCGTCGTCAACGATTTCCGGTATCGCAGCGACAAGTTTTTGCACTTTTTTGCGGATTTCCTCCGCGCTCAGCACCGTTCTTTCCATGCTACATCCTCCGCTACCATCGGTATCCGGTTGCATACGAAACGAGGGAGCTGGTCGGCCAAAGATCACGCCGCGGCACCCGCGCAGGCCGGCACACTGCCGGTATTGACGCGACACCGGCGCGATGCCGGAATGCAGGTCAACGTGAGCCATATTAGCGCAGAACGGTCGCCAAAAACAATCGTTCCCGCGAGTTTCGGCGCGACTGTTGTAGAGCTGTGTATCTAACGCCGATGCCGATTTTCGGCGGAAATCAATGCGTTTGCCGGTGATCGACGCGCACCATAATACGGCGGGCCCATTCCTGTGCGGTAGAATCGACGAAGCAGTCGGCATGCTCTACCGATTCGCGCAATATTCGTTTGGCAAGATTCGCAACACGGCTATCCAACGACAGAATTTGCTCGTTCAAGAGCAGGATATCCTCTCCACTCAACGGTTTGCGATTCATCATGGAGCCCTCCGACAATACATATTCCCGGTGCTTCATTCTTGTTATCGGATGTGAATTGCCATCCGCGTAGTCAAAAATGTGTATCGCACGTTGCAAAATGTATCCGTCCTGAGATTGTGACCATGCAAGGCGTGAAAACCCCGGGCATCTCGAGCATTCGGCGTGGAATAGTCTTCCGGTCGAGCAGGAATGGGTGATAATCCACCGAGAACACGCCAGTCGATGAGAAATGGCAAGGGGGAACAATAATCCAATGCGGGACGAAACAGGTTCTACAGGAGATTGCATGGTCATCAACGACAAGCGCAGGCATTTTCGCAAGTCCCTACAGGCGCAAGCGGCAGTTGCCGACATTTTGGGCAACACGTGGACAAAAATCGACTTGCTCGACATCTCCGGTAGCGGTGCCGCGTTCATCAGCGCCGAGGAATATTTGCCCGGTGCGGCGCGCATGCTGCGCTTCCAATTGCCCGAAAATGCCAAACGCATTTCAGCCGCCTGCAAGATCATCCATTGCGTGGCACACCCTTACCTGCGCGGTTATCGTGTCGGCGTGGAGTTCGTTAGAATCGAGGAACAGGATTTGTTGGCCGTTAATGCCTTTGTCAGCGCCACCAACGAATGAATGCATGCTGATGCAGACTAAACTATAAAAATCGCGCTTGCGACAATGCTGGCCGGAGTGCGCCAGTCGGCTCTATTTACCGGGCAAGGCAGACTCTTTCTTGTAGATATTTTTCAAGACACTGATATCGAGACTGCGCATGTCGGCACTCTGTTTGTCTAGCCAGTCGTTGAAACCGTCTTCCTCGCCGGAGCCCCTGGCTTTAGTATCGGCGACGCCACCGCCTCCGAGCACCTGCACGGCTGTGCTGCCGCGGCGCTCGGCAATCAGTGCGAAAGCCGCACCTGCGACGGATGTCGCGCGCGAACTGTGGCAATAATTATCGACGAACACGCCAAGCGCGAAGTCGCTCGGCATGCGGCCCAGGGAAACCTGATCGTTTTGATTGGAATAGTTATAACCGGTAACAACGCCGCGAATCCAGTCGATGTACTGCTGGCGCACCGTAGGATGATCTTCCGAACCAAACCAGTCCTGGCATGACATCTTGTCGAACCCGTGGATGGCGACAAAAGATTTTTCGTCCGCCACGACAGCGACGGTGAATGAAAACGACAATGTCAAAAGAAACAAGATCGCCGGCCTGTTCATGCGCGAACCCCTGTCAATGGCGTCGCAAGCGCGCGATCAACTTTCCAGTGTGAATTCCTTGTACTCGCCATAACTGAGCAAGCGTTCATGGCGCCGCTCAAGCAGTTTCTCCACCGACATGTCGTCAACCTGGCGCAGGCTTTCCACCAGCGCCTTCTTCAATGCCGCGGCCGCGCTCTTGTGATCGCGATGGGCGCCGCCGACAGGTTCATTGACGATCTTGTCGACCAGCTTTAATGCCTTCAGGCGATGTGCTGTCAAGGCCAGTGCTTCGGCGGCGTCGTTGGTGTGATCGGTGTCGCGCCACAGGATCGAAGAGCAGGACTCAGGGGAAATCACCGAATAAGTTGCGTATTGCAGCATAAGCGACACGTCACCAACGCCGATCGCCAGAGCGCCGCCCGAGCCGCCCTCCCCGATCACCGTCGTGACGATAGGCACGCGCAGCCCCGCCATTTCGAACAGATTCTTGCCGATCGCCTGCGATTGATTGCGCTCTTCCGCATCGATACCAGGCCACGCTCCCGGCGTGTCGATGAAAGTGAATACCGGAATGCCGAATTTCTCGGCAATTTTCATCAGGCGCAGGGCCTTGCGATATCCCTCAGGACGCGGATAACCGAAGTTGCGCATGGCGCGTTCCTTGGTGTCGCGCCCTTTCTGGTGCCCGATCACCATGCAAGCCTTGCCGTTCAGACGCGCCAGCCCGCCGACTATCGATTGATCGTCAGCAAACATGCGGTCGCCGCGCATTTCATGGAAATCCGTGAAGATGTGCGTCACATAATCCAGCGTATACGGCCGCTTCGCGTGGCGGGCAACCTTGACGATCTGCCCCGGTGTGAGCTTGGAATAGATATTTTGAGTCAGCGCATAGCTCTTGGCCGACAGGCGATCGATTTCTTCCGAAAGGTCGACGGCGGATTCCTCATCGGAAAAACGCAACATGTCGATCTTTGCTTCGATGTCTGCGATCGGCGCCTCAAAATCCAGATACAAGCTTTTATCCAGCATGAATTTACCCAATTGTGATTTGAAGGGATATGCACAAGCGAATACGCTTCGGTATCGCTTAGCACACTCTCAACATTCTGTATCGTCTGCTTCGTAAGCTCGTCGGCAATATTGCCGGCAAGGTCTCGTTTTTCTTGTTCTTATATTCACACCAGCCGTTGCCAGGATTCGCGGCTGCTCAAACCAAACGGGGCAAAAAACCGAACATTATTGCCCATACAAAATATCTTAATAAAATATAAATTAGTGTGACCGAGACGCACATTCTAGCATTTTGGGGTGCCGCGTCAATTCGACTGAAGCTGTCGTTGCCAATAGAGCAATAGTAGGTCGCCGCACAGAACGGTCGATTGCCGGCTCGTGATAGAGTCAACAGCTCATGAAGAAAAAGTACCTGTCACGGGCGGCATGGATAACGGTCTTGCTGCCGGCACTCTATTTCTGCGCCGCGCTCTTGCTGGGGCTCGTGCCGATCAATCGGGACTTTTCCGAACCACAAGAGGGAATCGATGTCTATCTTCGCGCCAATGCCGTCCACGCCGATTTGATTCTGCCGGCGCTTTCGGTGCAACGCGAATGGAGCAAGCGGCCTCAAGGGCCGGCGCTGACCGACTTTGTAGCCGTCGGCTGGGGTGATCGTGCTTTTTATCTTCAAACCAGGAACTGGTCCGACCTGCGCGCCGGTAACGCAATGAACGCATTACTTGGATTGGATCGGAGCGTCTTGCATGTCGCCGCAGAGAACCAACCGGGGGCGGCGGAAGACATCGTACGTATCCGGGTGTCGAATGCCCAGTTTTCCGCCATCCTGGCGCAGATCGATGCCGCATTTGAGCTTGATCAGGACGGAAAGCCGCGTCTCATTCCCGGCGCCCACTACGCAGACAATGACAAATTCTACGAAGCCAAAGGACGCTATTCGATGTTTTCCACCTGCAACGAGTGGGTGCGGACCGTCCTTTCTCAGGCTGGAATTCGCACGGCGACTTGGGCACCGTTCGCGCCTGCCTTGCTATTTCAGGCAAGGCAGGTCGAAACATGGCCGAAAACAGGACCGAAATCAGGACCCAAATCAGGACCGAATCCGCCCGCGATGCATTAGAACTCAAAGCTGGCTCATGCCGCCATCGACGATCAACTCGGTACCTACGATGAAAGCTGCTTCCGGCGAAGCCAGATAGACCACCGCACTGGCCACCTCTTCCGGCGTGCCGAAGCGCTTGAGCGGCACCTGCGACTTGATACCTTCCGCAAGCTCGCCCAGTTGCTCGGCCGGAACGCCCAAGCGACCGTACAGCGGCGTGGCGACCGGGCCCGGGCTCACCACATTGACACGGACACCGCGGCCTATCAATTCGGCCGAAAGCGTTTTGGCCAGGGAAATCAGTGCCGCCTTGCTGGCGGCATAGACGCTGGAACCGGGCATGCCGATATGTGCATTGATCGAGCCATTGAGAATAATCGCTGCGCCCGGATTGAGCAAGGGTGTGATCGCCTGGATGGTGAAGAAGGCGCCCTTCACATTCACATTGAAGGTTTGGTCCCACAAGGCCTCGTCGACCGCCTCCAGAGCACCAAATTTGGCGATGCCGGCATTGACGAAGACCGCATCGAGTTTAATGTCCCGTGCAGCCAGAATCTGCGCCAACTCGCCCGCCGCGCCGACATCTCCCGCATCGTTACGCAGGGCGATGGTCGTAGAACCAAGTTCCTCACGTGCCAGATCCAGTGTCTTTTGATCGCGCCCCGTGATGACGACCCTGGCGCCCTGCCGGGCGAATTCCCTGGCCGCCGCCAGGCCGATACCGCTATTGCCGCCGGTTACCAAAACGACTTTTTTGTCGAATTTGCTCATGATGTTCTCCATTTCGAATGTGGTTTCAATCCGGTCACGCAGAAATTGCGGAACCATGGAGTCAAGATAGCGTTCAGAGTTAATGCATTCAATAGCGTATTAATTGATCCAACATTCATCATTTGTGAATTAACTAAATCTAATCGTCACTTCATTGGCAAATGCGCATTCGGCATCCCTGGCACCGAAAGAATAAAATCGCCATTGAAAAGACCTTGCAACCCGGCAGTTCAGGCCCAACATCCAATCGACCGGCACTGTGTTCTTGCCCATCAACCAATCAAGGGAATCGCCATGCACATTGATCTAGCCAGCAGACATGCAATCATTACCGGCTCGACTGCCGGAATCGGCTTTGCCATCGCACACGGCCTGGCCGCCGCCGGTGCCAGCATCGTCATCAATGGAAGAACCGATGACCGCGTCGCAGAGGCAGTGGGGAAATTGCGCGCCATGCTGCCCAATGCCCGCATACAGGGCGTCGCGGCCGATCTCGGCACGGTCGATGGCGTGGCCGCATTTGTCTCGCAGGTTCCGCAGACCGATATCCTGATCAACAATTTGGGAATATTCGAACCCAAGCCGTTCTTCGACATACCGGATGCCGACTGGGAACGCTTCTTTCAGGTCAACGTCATGAGTGCTGTCCGCATGTCGCGCCACTACGCCCCCGGCATGAAGGATCGCGGATGGGGCCGTATCCAGTTTCTATCAAGCGAATCAGCCGTGCAGATTCCCGCAGAAATGGTCCACTACGGCATGACCAAGACGGCCATGCTCGCCATCTCGCGCGGGCTGGCGGAGACTCTCGCGGGCAGCGGCGTCACGGTCAATGCCGTGCTGCCGGGTCCGACCCGCTCCGAAGGTGTGGCGACATTCTTCGAAAAGATGGCCGGCGGCGCTGGCGCCTCGACCGAGGCGCTGGAAGCTGATTTCATCCGCCAGCACCGGCCGAGTTCGTTGATACAGAGGCTGGCAACAACCGAGGAAGTCGCCAACATGTCGGTCTACCTGGCGTCGGAGCAGGCCTCTGCCACCACCGGTTCGGCCATGCGGGTCGATGGCGGAGTGGTTCGCTCCATCCTGTAACCCGGTGTTCAGGAACGTGCCGAGTCGAGGTCTGTTTCCCATGGCGGCACGCCTTGAAAAGCTTCCACGAGAAAATCGATCATCACGCGCACCTTTGCGCTCAAGTGGCGCCGGCTCGGGTAAAGCGCGAGAATATCGATGTCAGGCATACGGAAGCCGGGCAATAACGCCACCAGGCGCCCGGCTCGCAAGTCGGCGCCGACAAGAAACGTCGGTTGCCAGATGATGCCTGTACCGCCCAAGGCCGCAGCGCGCGCGGTGTCGCCATTGTTGGTGTGCATCACGCAAGGGACTTTCACTGCATGCGTGTGGCCGGCATGGTCAAGAAAATTCCACTCATCCGCCGTTGCAGAATAACGATAGCCGATGCACGCGTGTTCGAGCAGATCGGCCGGCACTCTGGGGGTGCCGTGCTTGCGTAAATACGCCGGTGACGCGCACACAATATTCTGCGACGTAGCCAGCTTGCGCGCGGAATGGGTGTTGCCGGCCACACGCGAAATGCGGATGGCCATGTCATATCCTTCTTCGAGAATGTCCACCACACGGTCACTGAGGGCGATATCGAGTTCGATTTCAGGATAGCGCTTGAGAAATTGCGGCCACAGCGGTGCCAGATGCAAGACACCAAAGCTGAGCGGCGCATTGATGCGCAAGGTGCCGCGCGGATGCAGGGTCGATAGCGAAGACACAGCTTCTGCCTCCGCCACCTCTTCAAGTATGGACTTGGCCCGTTCATACAGCGCCTCGCCGCTTTCCGTGAGCGATATCTTGCGTGAACTGCGATTGAGCAGGCGCGTGCCAAGGTGCGCTTCCAGATCGCTCACATAACGCGTAACGTTGGCGGGCGACGTGTCGAGCGCCTCGGCTGCCCTTGCGAATCCGCTCCTCCGTACAACTTCAACGAAGACTTCAAAGGCACGCAATCGATCCATGATTCCCCAAAAATGAAGATTTGAAGGGAATTTTGCAGCTTAATTCATGAAATGTAAATCAAATGCGTGCCGTGAAGCCGATCAAGCCGGCATCTTGCGAAATCCAACACCAAACCGATTCCAACTGTTAATCGCATTGATTGCCAGGGTCAGGTCGACCATCTCCTTGTCGGAAAATTGGGCGGCAGCCATCTCGTAATCGGCATCGGGTGCGTGCGTGTCGGCGAGCCGGGTCAGAGCCTCGGTCCAGGCTAGCGCTGCTCGCTCGCGTTCGGTAAAAAACGGCGTCTCGCGCCACACAGATACGTTGTGCAAGCGCCGCTCGGTTTCTCCGCCCTTGCGCGCATCGGTGGTGTGCATGTCGACGCAAAATGCGCAGCCGTTTATCTGCGAAGCACGCAATTTGATCAGTTCGATCAGAGGCTGCTCCAACCCGAGCTTTGTGACTGCCACTTCAAGCGCAATCATCGCCTTCAAGGCATCCGGTGAGGCGTGATAGAAATCGGCACGTGTTTTCAAGGTATTCTCCTGTTCATTGAGGGACAAATTCATTGTAAAAGCTCGGCACCTGCTTAAGGGTGGCCAATCCCGGGGAAAATTGCGGGACCATTCCCCTCGGCTCCCGGCAGTCCGGCAATCGACAATCGCGAAAAGCATGGAACTGCATATTCTGATCGAAGGCGATACCGACCTGGCAGCGCAATTGCACCGCCAGATTGGCGAAGCCATACGTTCCGGACGCCTCGCAGACGGTCAGCAGCTTCCTCCATCGCGCCTCCTCGCCCAGCAACTGGGCATATCGCGCAAGACGGTCTCGGAAGCATATGCTCGGCTGACCTATGACAAACTGCTGGCCGGCAAAACGGGCAAAGGCAGTTTCGTCATCGCGCCGCAGAAGACACGCTTGGACAAACGCTCAGCCGACAGCCTCGCGGGCCGCACCATATTGCAGAAGTGGAATAGCATGGTGACGCCCTTGCGCCAGCCTTTACCGCACGGTAAGTCGCGCTACGAGTTCTTGGGAGGCAGCCCGAGCCCACAGCATTTTCCGCATGACGAATGGCGTCGCTGCATGCTGCACGGACTGCGCATGCAACAACAGACGCAAGGGTTCTATAGTTACGCAGAAGGGTTGCCCGCATTGCGCGAAGCCATCGCGCGCCACGCCTCGTTCTCGCGCGGCGTCGTTTGCGGCGTACACGACATCATTGTGACCAACGGGGCGCAACAGGCGCTCGATCTGCTGGGCCGCGTGCTTTTGGAACCCGGCAGCGTCGTCGCAGTCGAGGAACCGGGATACCCTGCTGCCCGGTTAATCTTTGCCAGCCAGGGCGCACGGGTGATCGGCGTGCCGGTCGATGCGGAAGGAATGATCGCCGACCGTATCCCCTCCGAAGCGAACCTGATATACACCACGCCGGCACACCAATTCCCGCTCGGCATGGCGATGAGCCTGGCGCGCCGCGAAGCGCTGCTGGAAAAAGCCAAGGCGATCGGTGCGATCATCATCGAAGACGACTACGACAGCGCCTTCCGCTACGAAGGACGTCCGACCGATTCGTTGCAAAGTATGGATCGTCACGGCATGGTCTGTTACGTAGGCAGTTTTTCCAAGGTCATGCTGCCCGAACTTCGCATCGGTTACCTGATAGCGCCGCCGGCGGTATTAAACCCACTGCAGACAGCCAAGCATTTGAGCGATTGGCACACAGGCCTGCAGATACAGCACGCTTTGACCAAATTTATCGACGATGGCTACCTGCAAAAACATATCCGCCGTTGCCATCAGGTCTACGCAGGGCGCAGGGAAAAACTTCTGCAAATGTTTGCGGGTCCGCTCGCCGATTGGTTCGAACTCGTGCCGATCAGTGCAGGCTTCCACTTGGCTGCGCTGGCCAGGCGTGAAATCGACATCGGTTTATTGATCAAACTGGCGCGCCGAGTGGAAGTGGGATTGCATCCCCTGCGCAGTTTCTATCATGGGGATGTGACGCAAGACGGGCTCTTCTTCGGCTACGGCGCGATTGAAACGCTCGACATCGAGCCGGCCTTGTTGCGCGTACGGGATATCTTGTTGCAGATGTAAAGGATCAGGCATCAGGCTGGTAGGTATGCCCGCATTTGACGTAAATCTTGCGGTCGTATCCGATCTTGGCAATCAGCGCCGCGCCGCCCTGGGGCTTTTCCACCGGGGCGATGAGAGGAGTGCCATCCGGCTGCACTTGCCTGTAACCGAGCGAGCCGCAGGTCTTGCCCGCTTCTTCCAGGCACGCGTCCACCGCCTGGAAGCGGCATGAGACCGAATACACCATGTTACCTTCCGCAGTATAGGTTTCCCTGGTCGACACGCAACCGGCCACCGCAATGGCGCCCAGCACCGTTAACACTAATGGCAATGCTTTGTTCAAATTTCTCTCCGCAAGATCCGCCGGTGTACGTCAAGCGTGAAGGATCATCGTCGACATGACAATTAATGAACGATTGTCCGATATTTTTGCTGCGCCGATTGCGACAACAGAGCGGGAGTCACGACGCAATTCTGAAATTTCAGGATAGCAACAATGCGAAACTGTCCGGTCTGTAGGGAAATTCAACCGAAGGCAGTGTATTTTCTCTTCTGAAACAACTTGGCGCGGTTGACCATAACCATGACCTTATTCTTGGGGACGATGGCAGATACGGCGAAATTCGGTGACTGGGTGTCGCGTTGCACCGGCTCACCCAAGGGCATACCGACGCCGTTGACGAGGCTGAACACCGTCGGTGTGTGGGCTTGGGTACCGCGTGCAGTCACGATGGCCGTTTCACCATTGGCCAATCTGACGTAACTGCCAGGCGGATAAATTCCGATTTCCTTGATAATGATACCGGCAATGCTCTGGCTCAAGCCCTTGCCCTGGAACATTTCCTTTGCCGCAACGTTAGGCGCCTTGGCCACCCGATAGGCGCGCGGGGAAATCTTTGCCAGATACACATCGGCATGATGAATGATATCGGCCATCTCGGACAGTGCCCTGCCTCCCAATGCTTCCGGGTGATGCTCGTCTACTGCGCGCAACCAGTCGCCATTGGTCACGCCCATGCGTTCCAGCAGCAAGCGACCGCGCCTGCCGTGATCGTTCAATTGCTCGCGCTGCGCAGGTGTCACAGGATCTTTTTGAACTGCCAGAACGGATTGCAATTCGAGGATCGCAATGTTCATGGTTGCTGCTGCCTGGCTCAGGATATCCACACTTCCTGACTCCCAATTCATGCGCTTTGAAAGGAGCGCAACGAGAACTGCGGTCTGCAGATTGTGGCCCGCCACGTAATTGGTCAGGTCCATTTGCATCAATTCGAAAATCGCTGCGTCCGGGCTCTTGTCGATCAGTGTGGCGATAGACGTGGCCGACTCCTGCAAGTCTTCAAGAATGCGCGGCGCATCACGTTCCAATTGCGACAAACCGAGCCGGCTGATCTTCCTGCGCAGTTGATCCCATTCCATAAATGGATCGTACTCGGGAGGACGGATGAATTCAGCCTTGGTCTTTTCGATTTCTGCCGCACTGGCATACATGCCGCGTTCAAGCAGACTGTACAGCTGGCTCTCACTGCGCACGACATATCCGCGTTGGAGCAAAAGCTCGCCTTTAGCGGAAAAAACATCCCACTTAAGCGGCTGGTCAACTTTGACCATACCATCGGACAATTCTCGCAACTGGACAGCCATACAACTTTGCTCCCACGCAATATGCTGAAATAATGATCTCTTTTTGGCGCAATTGGTATGTAATTTTCAGTTTGGTCCAGATTTGGACGGATAAACGTTTCCGACATACAACAATAATAGCTACAGCAAAATCAAGGAGTTAGCTCACAAATTCATCATTATGATGCCTGGTTGATTTGGCAACAATTCAAATGGGCATCCATCCATGCCCAATCGTGCTGCTCCTGCACTTCCTTAATTTTCATGCAATACTCGACCGACCACACTTGTATTTTCCACTACGGGACTCGTCATGACCGCATACCGAAGCGAAACCGATTCCATGGGGGCAATCAACGTGCCGGCAGAGAGCTACTGGGGCGCGCAAACCCAACGTTCGATCGAGAATTTTCCCATCGGCGTGACGCGCTTCCGTTGGCAGCCACCCATGATTCGCGCCCTCGGCATCCTGAAAAAGGCAGCCGCCCTTGCCAATGCGGAGCTCGGCGAATTGTCGCAAGATCTGGCGCGCTGGATCGACGCCGCCGCCGATGAAGTCATCGATGGCAAGCTTGACGACCAGTTTCCGCTCGTCGTGTTCCAGACCGGGTCCGGTACACAATCAAACATGAATGCCAACGAAGTCATTGCCAACCGCGCCATTGTGCTGGCGGGCGGCACGCGCGGCAGCAAGTTCCCGGTGCATCCGAATGACCACGTCAATCGTGGGCAATCGTCGAACGACACTTTTCCGACCGCCATGCACATCGCCGTGGTCGAACAAATCCACCACAAGCTGCTCCCCGCCGTCGAAAGATTGCGCAATACGCTTGCAGAAAAAGCCTGCGCCTATGCGCAGATCGTCAAAACCGGGAGGACGCATCTGCAGGATGCCACGCCCATCACGCTGGGCCAGGAAATCGGCGCATGGGTAGCGCAAATCGATTTCGGTTTGCAAACCGTGCGGCAAGCGCTGCCGGGCGTTTATGAGTTGGCCATAGGCGGCACAGCGGTCGGCACCGGCCTCAACTCGCATCCGCGCTTTGGCGACCTGGCGGCCCACTACATCGCCGAACTGACCGGCCATCCGTTTCGCGCTGCCGACAACAAGTTTTTTGCCCTGGCCGCACACGATGCCCTGGTCAACGTCTCGGCTGCGCTGCGCACGTTGTCGGGCGGCCTGATGAAAATGGCCAATGACGTGCGCTGGCTTGCCAGCGGCCCGCGCTGCGGTATCGGTGAATTGGTCATCCCGGAAAACGAGCCTGGTTCATCGATCATGCCGGGCAAGGTCAATCCGACCCAATGCGAAGCACTGACCATGGTCTGTGTGCAAGTGTTCGGCAACGACGCTGCAGTGGCCTTTGCCGGTACCCAAGGCAACTTCCAATTGAACGTCTACAAGCCGGTAATGGTGCACAACGTGCTGGAAAGCATCGAGTTGATTGCCGACGCCTGCACTGCATTCAACGATCACTGTGCCGTCGGCATCGAACCGCAACGGGAAAAGATTGCGCACAATCTGGAACAGAACCTAATGCTGGTCACGGCCTTGAACCGGCACATCGGTTACGACAATGCGGCCAAAATCGCCAAGAAAGCGCACAAGGAAGGCACGACGCTGCGTGAAGCAGCGCTGGGATCTGGTTTGCTCACTGCAGAACAATATGCGCAGTGGATGGTTCCGATTGATATGACGCATCCTAGCGTCGACTAGATCAGAGATCAAGAAGGCAGGAATTCTGCAGGGGCCTGGTATTCAGGCACTTCGGACTCCTCGAATCTCCGACCAATATTCTGCCCTCACATCCTCGTCGATTTCGGTCGCAATGTGCGTCGCAAAGAGCGCCTCATTGCCGTCCTTGCCTGGGCCCGATATCCAAAATGGTCACCGTCTCGACACAGAAATAATTCGACTTGAAGCCACTTCCTTTCTGACTTTGAAAGGATTGCCCAGCGTAATAGAGCGTCGCCCCGGTCTTGGAAAATGTCACTCTACCGATTCGAGCAGCGCCCGTCAGCCCTCCGCCTTTGGCTTCGATGTACATAGTGCGGCTTTTCATGCCCGACTATTCCGGAAAGCGCTTCAAGAGCTTGCCATCCTTTGGCAACTGATACTGGGCCACGTTCATCTGCATGGCAAGACTTGTGTAATACGCGTTAAGGCCTGTCAGATCCACCACGCCCTTCTTGCCGAAGCGGTGATCGGCACGCTCAAACGTACGCTCTGAAACGCGCTTGTTTTTGTGCAGTTCCGTGGAAAAGTCATACACAATCTCCTCGTCCTCGGTCATCTCCGTCGGACGGCGGCCATCGGCGATCGCGTTCGCGATTTCCGGCTTGATTCCGGCTTTCAGTGCGATCGGGTAATGCACATTCCATTCATAATCCTGCGTCCATTCGCGCGCAGCAATCAGAATCACGAGTTCGCTCAGCGTATTGCCGAGCGCGGAGTGATAACGCAAATAGTCTCCGGTCGAGCGCATCTGCGTCATCACTTGCGGGCTGTACATGAGCGGCTCGAAAGGGCCAAACACCGGCACCTTGCGCGCTTCAAGGAATTCAGCCGCGGCCTTCTGCTGTTCCTCATTGTATTTATCGGGCGCAATCGTGGGCAGTCGTTCCGCAGCCGATACTGTTGCGTTGATGGCGAACAGGAGAATCAAACCAGGCATCGCAGATTTCATCATTCATTCCCTCCAAAAATTGACGTGCGCGAAAATCGGGGGCGCTTTGTTGAATCTCTATCCTAGCAGTTTGAGCAGCGCATGGCATACGCGTCCGAAACTCCTTACGCACGGTCCCCGCGCGTGTATGGATGACCAGATATTTTTCTGCCGGCTGTCAGACCGTTGCTACCGACCAGTTTGGACTATGGTAATCTGCCTCCATTATCTTAGGGTCCCTGCCCGCACACACCTGAACGAGCCTTAGTGAATTCCACAATTTCCGCGAATCGAACACCCGACCGTCAAGAGGGTGTATCGCAAACGCCGACCGGGAACCTCGCCGACATCCCGTTCTGGATGGCGATCGTAGCCGGATTGCCGATCTCCCTTTGCATGGCCGTCATGAGCGCGCCCGAGCTTGCTCATGGCTGGTCTGCCGCATTCCGCGCGCTCTACCTGGCCGCCTTCGTGGCGTGGATTTTCCCATTGGCATGGCTGCAGCGCACACTTTGGCGGGCCGGGCTGCGTTGGTGGAATGTTGCATCGATCTTGTTGACCGTCACATATGGCATGTCGCTCATCAACGCCGCACTGGGCATGAGCATGGCGGTCAAATTACAAGTATTACAAGACATCGAGTGGACCAATATTTTTCGCGGGCTCGACGGTTGTTGGCTGGCTTTGATCGGCTTTTGCGCATTGCACACCGTCGTCGCCTACTACGCCGCGCTGAGTCGCGCACAAAGCAGGATCGTCGAAGCGCTCGCGCTGGCGAGGGACGCGCAATTGAGCGCCCTGCGTTACCAGGTGCATCCGCATTTTCTATTCAATACGCTCAATGCGATATCGGCCCTGGTCGCTTCCGGACGCAACCGCGAGGCCAATCGCATGATTACGCAGCTTGGCGATTTCCTGCGCGCTACGATTGACAGAGAAGGGTGTCACGAACATGCACTCGCCGATGAGATCGCACTGACCGAAGGATACATCGAGATCGAGAAAGCGCGCCTGGGGGAAAAACTCAAAATTTCCATTCAGGTAGGGCCAGAAGTGCTCGGTGCATTTGTCCCTTATATGGTGCTGCAGCCGCTGGTGGAAAACGCGATCCGTCACGGCATTGCTTTACGCAGCGAGGTTGGAAACTTGAACCTTCAGATTGCACGCCAAGGCGAGAGACTGACGATCCTGCTGGAAAACGACGGCATTTCACCGCAACCGATAAACGAAGAAACCGGTCACACCACCGGTATCGGCTTGAAGAATGTCGGCGAACGCCTCGCCACACTCTACGGCACCGATCACGAATTCGCCGCCACGCAAGACCGGAGCGGCAATTATCAGGTGCGCATCTCCCTGCCTTTGCGTGAAGTCGCCGCTGCCGTGCCAATCGGGTGGGTTGAAGCGGCATGATGCGTATCGCCGTCATTGATGACGAGCCGCTCGCGCGCAGCGGCATTCTGGCGCGCCTTGCCGCTTTCCGCGATGTCGAGGTGGTGGCCGAATTCGGTGATGGACCCTCGGCCTTATCCGGGATCACGGAAACAAGGCCTGAGCTCGTGTTCATCGATATCGAAATGCCCGGCATGAGCGGGCTCGACGTTCTTGCTGCCTTGCCGCAGGACAAAAGTCCGATGGCAATACTGCTGACCGCCTACGACAGTTTCGCCCTGCGTGCTTTCGAACTGAACGTCATCGACTATTTGCTCAAGCCGATTGACGACGATCGTTTCCATGAGGCGCTGGATCGCGCCCGCCTGGCACTGCCCTATCGTCTGCTTCAGACCAATGCGGCAAAAGATGCCGCCGCAGCAATCGAGACGCAAGAATATCTGGCAACGTTCACCGTCCGTATCGGATCGCGCGTTCTCTTTGTTCCGGTGGCCGACGTCGAGTGGATCAGTGCAGATGGCGACTACGCCACCTTGCACGTCGGCACGAAACAATATGTTGTGCGCGAGCCCTTGCAGCGCATCGCGCAACGGCTCGACCCTGCGCAATTCGTCAGAGTCCATCGCTCGACCATTGTCCGAATTGAACTTGTATCCGAATTGCGCTCGCTGGCCAATCGCGACGCGCTTCTGCGGTTGCGCGACGGCACACCGCTGCGCGCAAGCCGCACCTATGTCGACGACATGCGCCAGGTGCTACAGCAAGTGCGCGGTTGCGCGATCACTTAGCAGGGCAAGCAACGGCTCGCCGCAGTAAACCACCGTTTCGCCGCTGCGCACTTTTTTCTCCGATCGTCCATTGGTAGAGTGGTCCAAATCGATAATGGAACACTTCAACACTGGAATCGGACATGAACTACGCGATCAACGTCAATGGCCGTGAGCACCATGTGGACGCCGAAGGCGACACGCCTTTACTGTGGGTATTGCGCGACAACCTGAAAATGACCGGCACCAAATTCGGCTGCGGCGCAGCGCAATGCGGCGCCTGTACCGTGCACCTGGAAGGCGAAGCAGTGCGCAGTTGCGTCATGCCGCTGCAGGCGGTGGAAGGCAAGCATATCGTCACAATAGAGGGCCTGGCGGCGACGCCGCAAAGCGTGCTGCAACAGCAATGGATTGCGCTCCAGGTGCCGCAGTGCGGTTATTGCCAATCGGGTGCATTGATGGCCGCGGCTAGGCTGCTGGCCCACGCCCCGGCACCGACCGACGCCGAGATCGATGCCGCCATCACCAACGTCTGCCGCTGCGGCACCTATCCGCGCATGCGTGCGGCAATCCACGGTGCAGCTGAGCGCCTGGCAAATACCGCGAGGCCCGCATGAGTGCCGGTCCGAACCCATCGCGCCGCAGGTTTCTCACTTCCACCCTGGCGCTCGGTGTATGGACCCTTGGTGGATTCCCCGCTGCGGGAGAGGAAGTCAAGCCGGCGGACGCGCCAGCGGTTGCCACCCCTCCCGGCTTCGGCCTGTGGCTGCAATTCGCGCAAGACGGCAGCCTGACGATACTGACCAATGCCGTCGAAATCGGACAGGGAACGCACAACGCTGTCATACAAATCGCGGCCGAGGAATTGGCGCTGCCGTTTTCTTCCATTCGTGTTGCCCAGGCGCCGGTGAGCCCAGACTTCATCGACCGCCGCATCGAGAACTATGCCACATTCGGCAGCATAGGCTTTCGCCTAAGCCTCATGCATCTTGGTCCGGTTTGCGCTGCGGCGCGTGACATGCTGCTGCGCGCGGCAGCAGCGCAATGGAAGTTCGCGCTGGCCGAATGCAGCGTAGCCGACGGCGCCGTCCATCACGCTGCGAGCAATCGCCAGATTGCCTATCGCGATTTGCTGGTCGATGCCGCCAAATTGACGCCACCGACTGCGATCAAGCGCAAACCGCGCGAGCAATGGTCCGTACTCGGCAAGGCCGCACCGCGCTTTGACATTCCTCCCAAGGTCG
Source organism: Burkholderiaceae bacterium (assembly GCA_036561005.1). Taxonomy (GTDB): domain Bacteria; phylum Pseudomonadota; class Gammaproteobacteria; order Burkholderiales; family Burkholderiaceae_D; genus PKWO01. The sequence goes on from DATBQE010000172.1 coordinate 48,505, forward strand.
ACGGCAGCGCCGTCTTCGGCATCGATGTCGAACGGCCCGGCATGCTCGTCGCAACCGTGTTGCATGCGCCGACGTTCGGTGGCACGCTCAAGACGGTCGACGAGCGCCCTGCCCTTGCAATTCGCGGGGTACGCCGAGTCGTGCGGCTTCGTGGCGCCATCGCGGTTGTCGCCGATGGTTATTGGCCTGCATTGAAAGGTGCGCGCGCGCTCAAGCCGTCATGGATTCCTGGGCTACATGTTGGCATGGATCAGGAGAAATATCGCCGACGACTGCTGGCTGCCGCACAGCAAGGCGCAGGACGAGACTACACGAAGGAGGAAGTACCACGCACTGATATCGCGGCTGTCGCCAAAAGTCTGGCCAACGCAACACAGGTCATCGATCTGACCTTCGATGTCCCCTTCCTTGCGCATGCCACGATGGAGCCGATGAATGCCACTGCCGAAGTCAGCAACGATTCGGCCGAGTTATGGCTATCGACACAAAGCGCGCTCGACACGCAGCGCGGCGTGGCCGAAGCGCTGGGATTGCCCCAGTCCAAAGTGACGATACACCCGCAATTGGCAGGCGGCGGCTACGGCCGCAGACTGGAGCATGCATTCGCAGTGGAAGCCGCGTTGATTGCCAAAGCCGTCGGCAAGCCGGTCAAATTGATCTGGTCGCGCGAAGTGGATATGCGCGCCGGCGGCTATCGCCCGGCGGCTGCGGCACGAGTGCGCATGGCGCTCGGTGCGGACCGCATGCCGACCGCCGCGCGGGTCGACCTGGCCAATCCATCGATACTCGACTACAGCGGTGTCACGCTCGGCCCGCCGTCGGAGGCCGATTGGGCGGCGACGATGGGCTGGGGCGGGCAAAAGTATGCGATTGGGGCATTGCATCTGAATTGCACGAAAATAGATGAGGGTGTGCCCTGCGGCTATTGGCGTTCGGTGGGCGCGTCGCAGAATGTGTTTTTCCTTGAATGTGTGATTGATCAGGCGGCGCATGCCGCGAACCTCGATCCGGTCGAATATCGCCGCCGCCTGTTCGCCAGGGAAACGCGGCGCTTGCGCTTTGTCGATGCATTGGCGCAGCGCGCAAACTGGTCGCAAACACCTGCACCAGGTCATTTCCGCGGCATGGCGATCAGCCAGGGCAATAGCGCCATCAGTGGACACGTGGTCGAATTGAGTATCGCGGCACCGGGGAAATTCCGCCTGCACCGGATTGTTGCCGCCATCGATGTCGGCGTCATTGCCAATCCGAATACGGTTGAGGCGCAGATCATGGGCGGAACGCTGTTTGGCCTGTCAGCCGCATTGTTCGGCGAAATTACGCTGAAAAACGGCACGGTGGAACAAGGCAATTTCGACAGTTATCCGGTAGTAAAGATGAGCCACGTCCCGCCGATGGAATTCGTCGTTCTCGGCAATGCCGAAACAGACCGCCCGGAAGGCGCGGGCGAAGAAGGGGTGGCATCGATCGCACCTGCGATTGCCAACGCCCTATATGCCGCAACTGGAGCAGGCGTCACCCGCCTGCCGCTTATTAGAGCCGGCTGGGAATTGGTTGGACCGGACTGAACTTACGACTTTGCCGCTGCCGGCACCCGGGCTGCCGTGACTTCGATTTCAACCAGTGCAGCCGGCAATGGCAACGCTGCCACCTGCACTGTAGTGCGTGCCGCCTTGTTGGGTTGGGATGGCGTGCCGAAAAACTGGCCGTAGGCAGCATTCAAACCGGCAAAATCCATCTTGCCACCGAGCTTGGGATCACCGACGAGATAAACGTTGACCTTGACCACGTCGCTCATCGACAAGCCTTCCGCATGCAAACGAGCCTCAATCTTTCCCAATATCGAGGCGGCCTGGGTTTTGGTGTCGCCATAGGCCTCGGCCGAACCTTTGGGTGCATCGGAGTTGGCGACATCGGCAATGGTCCCGCTGACAAAAGTGAGCTGCGCCCCGGCCGGCACCGTCACCAGGGCGGCGAACGGCAGCGTCGACGCCGGGTCGACAACACGCTTGATCTCTTGCGCAATAACGACGGGCGAACCCAGAATCGATAGCGTCAGCGCTGCGGCGTACAGACGCATTGAATATCGGTGCGATTGCATGGCGAAGTTCCCTGATCACGGTTGAGCACAGAGTATGTCACATCGCGGCAAAAACCGGCAAGCGGACAACACGAATCCACGGACTCCGGACTCCCAGGCTAGCGCACTGCCAGCGTATACCCCGTGCTAGATTTCGCAATGTCGTACACACCGAAATCGCAACTAAACACGGTCCATGCCTCGGCTGCATTCGCCGTATCCGTACTTGAAGTCCAGTAGTACTGGAACTGGATAAAATTACTGAACGCCGCCCCCATCGAATTGACGCCGGGATTGCCGCCGCTGGTCCAGCTTGTATCGAAAAAGTCGGCATGGTTGTTCAGCCCACGGTCAGCCAGACTTTGCATCTCCTTGCGGTTCGGCATGCGCCAGATACCGGGCGTAGATCCATCGGTCAACCCGCATTGGCCGTTGCCCAGCGAATTGACCGCCGCCAAGGCGCCCGCCCATGTCTGATTGATGCAATCGGCCTTGCGCAGCCAGATCAATCCAGTGGCGGTGTCGGTCACTGTGCCGTTGCCATTGTTGCGCATGCGCGGAAAGGGCAATGGTGCACCGCTTTGCACACTGCCGTCGTCACCACCCGCAAAGGGAATGTAGGCGCCGGTCGCCTGCAGTTTGACCGCGCCGGCGCTGCTGCCGTCCCTGACTGCCCAGACCGCATTGGTGGAACTGGCAATGACGTTGAGGTTGCTGTCGTTCATATAGCGCCCGTCCGACATGCGGATTGCCCAGGCGTTGGCTGTGCCCTCCTGGCCACCAAAGTAGACGCTTGAAGTCCAGTAATTACCGCCAGAAACATTCTGGAATGGGTTACCGGCAGCAATCGCAGGATTGACCGCCGACACATCCACAACGCTTTCCAATTCAGCAAGATTCGGCAGCCGCCATTGCCCCGCCTTCGACGCGTCGCTTAATCCGCAAGCACCGTTTGCCAGTTGATTGGCTTGCGCCACTGCCGCAGACCAATGTGCTGGCGCCAAACAGCCCGCATTCTTGAGCCAGACAAGGCCCGTCAACTTGTCGGTGACGCTCCCATCCTGATTGTCGACAAACCGCGTCACCGGCCAAACCACACCTTTCTTGAACGATGCATCGTCACCCGCACCATAGCTGATCTTCTGCCCAGATTGCGCCAGGCTCACCAACGGATTACTGCCGTCATACGCATTGAAGTTTGCACCAGTGACGGAATTGCCGCTCACAGACAGGTAATTGATGACGGTGAAGATGAGGGGTGAACCGCCGCCCGGGTTCGAATATTGGCCGTTATATTGCGCCCGTGTCACGGCCAAACCGGTATTGGCATACCAATTGTCCGGTGACGCATTCCAGAGGTAAGCAGCGGCAACTGGACTGGTGCTTGCCGTCGGATAAAACGCGTAGCCGGACTTGCTCGGAAAAAATTGCAGATTCATCGCAACGTTACCGCCGGTCGAAAGTCCGCTGAAACGATATACGCCGTTGGCATCGGTCGTCGCGAGGGCGAGTGTCGAATTGGTATTGGTTTCGAACGCGGTCACGCCCACGCCGGACATGGGCGCGCCGTTGAAGGTGACACTGCCCGAGAATGTATTGGGAACAGGTCCGCCGAAGTTGGACGACGTCGGGCCGCCACCTCCTCCGCCCCCGCCCCCGCCGCCGCCGCCACAAGCCGCAAGTAAAGATGGCAAGACCGTTGCCAACAGAATTCGTGCATGTTTCATGGTAGTCCCCCGTGTCGAATCCCGATTCGGCGAAAAGCATCCGCGTCGGACAATATCCGGTGCGGCAGCGATGCACGGACTCTTGGGCGTCATTTGGCACGCATTTGCTTTGCCCATCATCACCCTATCACCGGTCGCACGTGAAATCGCGGTAATAATAGACAGCAGCACGCGGTACTTTGCCCGTCGCCAGCGCCAACACATCGGTTGCGCGATAATGTCGTCCAGTAGTCAAACACTTCTGACCGAAGATTCCTCATATGCACATTGACCCCGCACAACAAAGAACCATCGACAATTACAAACTATTGACCAACCTTGTCGTGCCACGCCCCATCGCGTGGGTCACATCAATCAATGATGCCGGCCTGGTCAATCTCGCCCCTTACAGCTTCTTCAACGCCGTTGGGTCCGACCCGCTCTACCTGGTAATCAGCATCGGCAACAACGATGCCGGCGAGCTCAAGGACACGGGGAAAAACATCCTCTCCAACCGAGAGTTCGTCGTGAACATGGTGACGGAAGATTTGTTCGAAGCCATGAACATCAGCGCCGCCGATTTCCCGTCCGACCAAAGTGAAACTGACGCCGTGGGTCTCGACACTGCAGCCTCGATTCATGTCAAGGTTCCGCGTGTGGCAAGAGCGCAAGCCAGCATGGAGTGCAAGCTGCATGACACGCAACGTCTGGGCGCCAACTTGCTTGTGATTGGCGAAGTGGTGATGTTCCACGTGGCCGACCAGTTGGTTGGCCCGCGTCTGCACATCAACGACTTCGCGCCGCTGGGCCGGCTTGGGTCGCCTTCGGTATATTGCCGCACCACGGATCGGTTCGACGTGGCGCGCATCAGCTATGCGCAATGGAAAGAAACGCACAAGTGATCGACCGCACGTGTCGCCAAAGACGGCATCACGCGGAATTGAAAAATATCCGGAGGAATTACCATGCAAAAATTGACTCGCAAAATTGCCCTGCCGCTAGCTTTTGTTCCCATCCTGGCAGCGTGCAACGGCGGCGCCGGACGCGATGCCGACGTTCAGAACAAACAGCTTTCGCACGTGCAAAAAACCGTTGCGTCCAATTACTCGGACGCTGTTCAAGAGCTTTATATTGCCTATTTCGGACGCCCTGCCGACCCGGGAGGATTGGCCAATTTTGAAGCCGCGCTGGCCGCCGACAACGCGCCCACCGACATTGCCAATCTCAGTCTGGCTTATAAGTCCGATGCGGCAGTGCGCACCTTAATCGACAGTTTCGGCAGCAGCGCCGAATCGCTCGCGCTTTACGGGAGCGGCAGCACAGCCGATTTCGTCACCGCGATCTTCCAAAATGTACTGGGGCGCGCGCCAAACCCTTCAGGATTGAGTTTCTGGGCCGGCGCCATCGATAGCGGCTCTCTGAGCCGCGGCGATGCGGCCCTATCCATTGCAGCGGGCGCGTTGAGCAACACCACCGCACAAGGCCTGCTTGATGCCGAACTGATCGCCAATCGCCGTAAGGTCGCGGACTATTTTACCGCTAGTCTCGCCACGCAAAACGCCACAGCGGGCTACAAAGGCAGCGCGGCTGCCGCTGCCGCACGCACAATGTTGAACATGGTCATTGCGCAAACATCAACCGCGGCCTATCAACCAAAGGCCGTCGCCATCGTGACAGACCTGCAATCTGGTGCAAGCGTTGCGACGGCGAACGCAAGCTCGGTGCCATCGGCGCCGGGACAATCGCAACTGGTATTTTCAGGCTACACGTTCAATGTGCGCAGCGGTGGTGGCGGGCCCGGCCCCAATAACTGGAGCAAGCAAAACGCGTGGGTGGACGCCAGCGGCTACCTGCACCTGAAGATTTCCTACGACAACGGACAATGGAATGCCGCCGAGATTTACACCAGCCAATCTTTCGGCTTTGGCACCTACCAGTTCAAGATCATCGGCCACCCCGAAATCATGGACCGGAACGTCGTGCTGGGCCTGTTTCCCTATACAACGCCTGCCGTCGGTCCAGATGGCACCAATGAAATCGATATCGAATTTGCTACTTGGGGCGGCGTACAGCCGCAACATGGAAACTGGACCGTGTGGCCTGCCAACACGAGCGGCGTCGATACATCCTATCAATTCGATATGAGCGGCAACACTGGCAGGAGCACGCATCGCTTTGCGTGGTCCTCCACCCAACTCCAATTCCAGGCATTGGCCGGCTTGACTGACACCGACGTCGGCCAATACGCAAACTGGACGTTTGCACCGGCAAACGATCTCAACCTGATCCCGCAAAACGCCATTCCTTTGCACATGAACCTCTGGCTCTTTCAGGGCCAACCACCGGCTGACGGCGCGCAAGTGGAGTTGGTGATATCCGAGTTCAAGTTTACCGCCGGATAGTCGCCCAACGGTTTGCGATGGCGTGATTGCGCAGCCTGTCAGACCTTGACGAAAGCCAAGTCGTGCCCTTCGCGCCTGCTAAGGTAGCCCGTTACCCGGCCACTCGCATCGCGTTCAAATATGACGCTGGTGCGCGGTGAGTCGACAGGCGTAAAGAAATCGTGGGCCAACGGGTTGAGAACGTGCGGCTTGCCGTCTTTCCCTGACATCAGCAGAGTTTCGCCCTCTTGCACAATCGCCACCATAGACTGGCCGGCGAATTCGTACGAACCAATATAGTCTTTCCATGCAAGCTTGGAAACCGGCGGCAGCGACACAACATTTTCCATCGCCCGGCTTTGCAGAGTCAACATCTTCCAGGATGATCCGTCCTTGACCCAGGTTTCGGTCGAGCGGTAATTCGTATGCAATTCCTGGCCGTAATACTGCGTAACACGTTCGTGAATGAAACTGGCAATTGCCACATTGCCCGCGCGATGTACTACCAAATCTCGTGCCGGCAAAATCGCCGACGTGATGCCTGCAGGTGCCGCAGGGACCACCGTCAATGCATCATCAAGCCGATGCAACACCACGCCGCCGCTGCTGACATAGCCCGCGACGCGCCCGGCTGCATCGCGCTGGAAAAAAATGCGCGGCCGCAACGCGCCGGCCGGCATGCCCGGGCTGTAGAACACGTCGACACTTTCCGGAACGTAGCGCACCGGTTTCGCGCCATTGGTCGATGAAGTCAGTCCCTCGCCGTCGCGCTTGAGCACTGCAACGACGCCGGGTGCGACTTGATAGGCTCCCGCATACTCATTCCACAGAGACTCGGGTAAGGCCGCGGGGGCCGGGTCCTGGTGCAATGGAATCGTATGACTACCGAATAATTTCCAGGCACTGCCATGGCGACGCCAGGTTTGCACGAGGAGGTACTTGAGGGAAATCTGCCCGTGCTCGGCCATGGGCGAAGGATGATTCACCTGCTCGTCGACAAAGCTGGACACCGCCACATTGCCCCTTTGATGCAGCACCCATTGCGTTACCGTGTCACTTGCGGACAGCCCTTTTACCGAGATACCCGGCGCGATGCTTTCAACGTCGCGGCGCGTCCGCACGATTCCGTCTTCGTCTACGAAAAGCAGGTCGGCATCGAGATAGGCGTTGCGCGCCGCATTGTCGCCGCGTTCGCTCACCTCGAGCAAGGCTTGCGTCTTCCGCTTCAGCAAAGCAGAAATCGCATCAGTTCTATCGCGCTTCTCATCGTGCTGCACGGCGCCGTCGCCGCCGGAAAACAAAACATCTTGATCGAGCAAGGCGTCGGCGGCCTTCTCGTCACCTTTGGCGCCCGCCACTGAATATGCCTCAATGCCTTTATCCATCAACATCGAGGCAAAGGAATCGCCTCGATCGGCCGCATGTGCATTGAAAACCGGAAAAGCCAGGCATGTCATGCCAGTGACAATAAGCTTGACCAGGTCGAAACACGCTCCGGCGCGCGCCCGAGTGACGGATCGGACATATTCACTGTGATGGGCGCCGTCGGTACCGGCGGCCAGGAAAACCTTCATGGGCAAGTCCTTTCAGAAAAAGGCAAAGCACAAAGACAATGTGAGCACAAAGTCTACTACTTGCCGCGTCGCCCTGCCTGAATGTTCGAGCCGCGCAAACGCGACCAAGTCGCCGCCGTGTTGCAAATAAGTGCAGGTGCGACAAAATCAGCTTAAAGATGTCGAATAGCAAACTATCACTGAGGATCAGTGAAATTTTCCACCGCAATTCGGCTATCCCAGCCGACTCATGTCGAACAATCAACCACGCAGCACGCAAGGCAATCTGTTGCATGAATACCGGAAGTGATTCGGAATCCCGGGCTACTTGCCATGCATCATGTAAAATCTACATCGCCCGGTAGCAGTTCGCTGCGATAAACAAGACATTTTCGACATGATGCGGATATTGAAAGAGTGCATAGCAGCCTTGTTGCTCGGTTTCCTCGTGCCACAGCTTTCCGCCTATGGAGCAGACACCATACGCGTTCGCGTAACCGATTTCGCACCGAACTATTTTGTCAGCGAAGGCCGCTGGACCGGACTTGACGTCGAATTGGCCGAGGCACTCGTGGCCGAAGCGGGCTTTTCGATCGAATTTGTCAGTCTGCCATGGAGCCGCGCGCTCGCCTACATGCAGAGCGGCCAATTGGACATGATGATGAATATCTCCAAAACGCCCGACCGGGAAGCGTATCTTGATTTCATCGGCCCGGAACGAATTTCCACGCGCGTTTTGGTAGTACGGAAGGAAAATCTGGGGTTGCACATTGAAAATATCGATCAACTAGTCGATGCAGCGCGTGCAAGAAATCTGAAATTCGGCATCCAGAATGACGCCAAGTATTCCGACGAATTCGATGCAAGACTGTTAGCCGATCAGGCCTTTGCCGCGCGCTTTGACCAAGTGCCGCAAGCTGCACTGTTGGCGAGAAAAACCCAGGCGGGACACAATCTCGGATTCTTTGAAGATCTCAGTTATGCGGCCTATCAGCTCAAGCATTCCCCGGAATTTGAAGGGTTGGCGATCCACCCATTCACGCTTTCGGTCAGTCCTGCCTATTTCGGCATCAGCAAACAACTGGACCCTGTCAAAGAGAACAGGCTGCGCGCAGCGTTCGCCCGATTGGACAAGAACGGCACGCTGACAAAAATCAGGGCGCGCTGGGAAAAGACGCCATAGCAAAATTTGCAGCGCAAATTGAACGGAACAAGATAGTCAAAGCTGTGAATTCCACGACGCAACGGTTTTCGTGCGGGGAGCACGGGCTCTGCACAAGACACCGTGGTCCAGCTTTCCTGGTGCCAGATAAACTGCGCAGGGTGCCGACTGTCTCCGCAGGTGCATTCGATGTTGAATATTTCTTTGCACCAGTCGGAATCTTGCGCTTGGGCACAAAACCGAAATTGCCAACCACGCCAACACGCGCGCTTTGCTGATGCACGATGAACGGCGCGCTGTAATCGGGCCAAGTTTCCATTTTCCAGGCAACCGCCGTCAGGTGTCTGACAACCAGAAAACGCTCGCGAAGTTCAATAACGGGCGGCGGCAAGTAGTTGGCGCACATAGCATTTTGGCAATGAGCAATGTTTTTGATTCCACTTTCGAATTTGTATACGATATGCTGCATAAAAACACAGTGCATGAGCACAACCGTGCAATTGATCATGATGCGCGATCGGGGGAAGCGGCTTTCGAAATCGAAGCTTTTCGATCGGCATAATTCCCGGCATTTCGGACGCTGCGTTATCGGCGAATTTCAGGATATTGAAACACGTCGCACAATGACCATTGCGCGCTTCGCCAATTCGCCCGATGCGGAAGGCGGGGTCGGCTTTACGACGCCCGCATCGTGTGGATGAACGAAGACGGCCGCTTCATGTTGACCGGCTTCGAACGCACACGGGTCGGTGGCGATGAAGTCGAGGTGGTGCAATCGTGGTTGGTGTTCCCAAATGAAGATGCGCAGAAGATGCCTGAAGGACGCTAGCAATGAATCGCATCACCCACTTCATGCATCTGGAAGGCCAGCGGAATTCATGGGTCAATCAGCGTGCATCGATAGATTCTGCGCAATCCAAGAAATGATTCGGCCAGCGACCAAGGTTACAAAGTCAGGCGGCCCGGGATGCTACAACTCCAGCTTTGCGCATTACACCGACCGCCTGCACGTACGCCTGGCACATGGTCAATAGCTCGGCATGCAATTTCCTGATTAACGCTGGCCCGGCATTTTGCTCGAACACCGTTCGAGTGACGCCGGTCATGGCAGCACGTAGCATGTTCGTGACCAAGGCCACATCGTCGAACATCAGATCCGACGCGCTGCCCAGCATGACGTTGATCGCCTTCGTCAGGCGCGTACCCACCTTGCCAAGCAACTCGGGCACGTCCAATTCCGTCGTAACACGATACAGCGCAATCGATATTTCGGTGTTCGATGTTTTCGCCTCAATGTAGGCGGCCACCAGCCCTTCCACCATCCGCACTGCTGGCAAACCGGTGCCGGCGCGGCAAGCGCCCTCCAAAATGAACAGCACCTGATCCATGTGACGGCTCAATACCGCATAGAGCAAGGCTTGCTTGTGCGGAAAATATTGATACATAGTGCCGACCGACACGCCAGCCCGTTCGGCAACACGCGTAGTCGTCAGGCCCGATGCGCCTTCCACCAGCAAAACCTGAATGGTCGCTTCGAAAATCGCGTCGACCGTCGCTTCGGAACGTGCCTGACGCGGGGTTTTACGGGGCCTGAGTGCTGATATTTTCCTGGTAGCCATGGTCAAATGAAATGCGAATAGAAAACTGAAGAATCCTTCATATAATGTAGCACATGACGACAATTCTCGAAAATCCGCAAATCGAACCGACACACACGACGGCCGTCCGCGCAATGCCCGCGCGAGTTAAACAAGTTTACCTGCCGAGTCAACGCGTGATTCTGGTTGCCGGCAGAGACAAATATATGGGTCGCGAGATCGCTTACCGCATGGGCATGACCGGTGCGCGCGTGCTGCTTGGCACGCATGACTCGCAGCATGGGGAATCCGCCGTTGCGGATATGCGCGAAGAAGGCATCTACGCCAATTTCGTTCATATCGATGGCGAAAAGCCCGACACATTAGCCGAAGTGGTGCGTTCAATCGAAGCAATCTACGGCCGACTTGACGTACTCGTGAACTGCGCCGGCATTGCCGATCAGGCCGACGGGCCACCGAGCAGCGTCGCTACCCAAGTTGTCAGACGCATATTCGACAGAAATTTCTTTGCCGCGCTTTCGACCACGCAAATCATGTTACCGCTGCTGCTCAAGTCGCGCGCGGGGCGTGTCGTCAACGTTTCGAGCGGCCTCGGTGCTCTCAGCAGCAACCACAGTGAGCAATGCGCCTTTACCGGTGCAAAACACCTCGGTCATAGCGCCTCAGATGCAGCCCTCAACATGCTGACCGTCCAGTTGGCCCATGAATTGAAAGACCTCGGCATCAAGGTCAACGCCGCCGGCCCCGATTTCACGGCAATCGAATTGGGCAATTTCGATTGACGAGTAAAACGGCGACGCGGCATTTCACGGTGCGCGCAACCGATTCCAAAGAATGTGTAATCACAACCTCGCACACAGTGAACCTGTCATTTCCAACAGGTTGAATTGACCCTGCAAGCATGTCAGCATCATCTTGGACTCTGTTTCAAAATCAGCGGGGCCAGTCGCCGCAACGAACAACGTATGGTAGTTCGGCAAGCATACGGATGGCCAAGATTGACAACGACGCCATGTCCATATGAAACTGATTCGTGTCAAAATATCCAGAGCAGCAGGAATAAGCCATTGCCCATGACAATCCGCCCATTCACCTCGTGCCAAGAGTCGCTAACAGCTATGAATTGATCACGGCAATTTTTCGCCCAATGCGGCGTACTGAAACCCTCCCTTTAGACCATCAGGCGCGACAATGAGCACAATCACTTTTAAGAATACAACTCAATTCATCGCCCAGTTCATTTTACGACAGGGACAAATGATCGTCGCACGCCTTCCTGGAATCGCGCCAAATGCGACGATGGCCGTACCGATCAACGACGTCTATGAAATAGTTGCTTTGACTGATATTGGGGCCAATACCTACACTTCTGCACCGCAACAGGCGACGGGCGCGCAGGGATTTCTCGCTCAGGTCCTGGAAGACGCCGCTCAGGGAACCTACGAATTCGAAGTTGTGCAAGTTCCCAGCAGTTTCCCGGATCAGCTTCAATTTCAAAGCACCTGTGTTTCCCCTGTGGTTTTCAACATCAGCCGCAATGGCGTTGCCTCGCAAAGTGTCGTCGTACCGAATGCATTCGGCAAGGAAACGCTCGATATCGGCAATACTTTCAGCGCTTATGCAGTCATCAATGGGGTGACGACGCCCACCACGCAATTTACCAACGCCAATGCAATCGTCACCGCCCTCGAGGACACCAGCAATCTGGAGTCCGGATACTTTACGCTCGAAGTTTCTTAAAGCGGCGGGCATAAGGCAAACCGCCCAATCCAAGCTTCGAACACAATACTCAGGGTCCCGGCCATGACAATGAACCCGATTTTCAAACGTTACTTTGCGCTTGTAAGCTTTGTATTGCTTGCTGCATGTGCTACCCAGGCGCCAAGCTCCGACAGTTGTGTCGGCAACGTAATCGTACCGCCCGCCGGCTTGGTCGCCAGCTCAGACGATGCATTGCTGCAAAAAGCAATCGGCGCGCCGACCAAGGGCGCATTGTGCAAGGGTCAGGTTTTTGTCGCAGAAAAGGAAGTCACCGTCTATCGCGTGTGGGATGCGGCGAAGTCCTACACCTTGTTCGGTAGCTGGTGGTCGTTTTCATTGCCGCAAGGTCCGCGTGACCAATACAGAGCGCAGAACGATATCTGCCCCGAATGGAGCCCGTTGAATAAAATGAGCGCCTGCACACTCAAAGTCGGCGCCAAAATTGTTGTCGGCCCCGGCCAAAGCGCGCAATGTACGGCAGCATTGCTGCCCGCGTCGGCAGTCAATCAGGTATACATACCCAATGACAGTCGCAACAACGTACTTTACGTGGACCGCTGCACTGACGGCGCCGACTGGCCAGCCGAGTAGAGTAACAACGCCGCGAACTTTGCTACGGACGTGGAGCGGAAAAGGCCACTGCAGGCAAACCTCATCCGAGCCCAGGTTGAACGAACCCGCCAACACTTGAGCAATACCGCACGAGGCTATGCCAACCCATTGTGGCCGGCGCAGCCTCCTTCACACCACAGTCGGTCCCATGACTTCTGTCTGCTTCACAAGTTGAGCGCAGGTCGTATGCGAAATCTGCGATCAAAAAGCAGTGTAAAACATCGCCACTGTTAATCGTTCCAAATCATGTGGCACAATGCAGCACGTACATGATTCCTCACTGTCGGCAAAAGATTCGAATCGGCCATAAAAAAACAATTGTGACGGAACGGCTTTGACTTCTGATTCAGGCATTCGTCACTCGCACGCGACGTCCGCTTCGTCGCCTAGCATTGGTAAATTCTCGGGGGAGTAGCAATGAACAACAAGAAAACGGTGGTGGCGTGTGTGTTTGCAGCGCTGTTGGGTTCCGCCTGCGGCGGCACTTCAATCCCCGATGGCGGCGCGGCAGGAGTTCAATCAAAACAGATTGATCGCACTCGCAAGAGTGCCGCAGCCAATTACCAGTTGGTTGTCCAGCAGTTGTATGTATCCTATTTTGGCCGCCCGGCCGATCCAGCCGGATTGGTCAACTTTGAAAATGCCCTCGCTGCGACAAATGCCCCGACCGACATTGAAGGCGTGGCAACCGAGTATGCCACTAACCCTGCACTGAAATCGCTGGTGGATAGTTTCGGCATCAGCAACGAATCGAAATCTTTTTATGGTACGGGCACGACCACTGCCTTCGTGACCGCCGTATTTCAGAATACCTTGAACCGTTCGCCACAGACAGCGGGCCTCGATTTCTGGATCAATGCGATCAACAGCGGGCAATTGAGCCAGGGTGACGCCGCCCTGTCCATCATGGCGGGCGCGCTCGGCAATACGACAGCACAGGGCAAACTCGACGCGCAACTGATCAGCAACAGGCTCAGCATCGCCTCCTATTTCACCAGTCAAGTATCGGCGTTCGGCCTGGTCGGCAAATATTCCGGAGCAAGCGCCGCATCCAACGCACGCACTTTATTGAGCGCCGTGACTGCCACGACCAATATTTCCTCCTACCAGGCGAATGCATCCGCCGCTGCCGCTGCCATGACCGGACCGGGCCCAGTAACCGAGTTGCTTGCCGGCGCCATGGGCGGCCCTGGCGATATGGACGGCACAACGGCCAACGCACGATTCAATCAACCACAAGGCGTGGCTTGCGATTCCCAAGGTAACATTTACGTGGCCGATTCGTTGAACAACACGATACGCAAGATTGCGGCAAATGGAACAGTCAGCACCTTCGTCGGGTCGCCCGGCGTGGCCGGCGCAACCGACGGCAACGCTGCAACTGCACTGTTTTCCTTCCCCACTTCGCTGGCGGTCGACCCGGCGGGTAATTTGTTCGTGTCCGACACGGGGAACGATACGATTCGCAAGGTCACGCCCAGCGGAATCGTGTCGACGGTTGCCGGCCAAGCCGGCCTTCGCGGTTACGCCGATGGCGCCGGCGCGGCTGCGACATTTAACTATTTGGGTGGCATAACCATAGACGGCGCAGGCAATCTACTCGTGATTGATACCTTCGCTGTGCGCAAAATCACACCGAGCGGCAGCGTCACCACGTTTGCCGGTGCGACCAATGTCAACGGTGACGTTGACGGCACGGGCACCGCTGCACGCTTTCACTACCTTGGCGCAATTGCCATCGACAAGAGCGGCAATTTCTATGTCACCGACACTGTTTCCAACGACGTTCGCAAGATCACGCCGGCCGCCGTGGTGACCACGCTCGCAGGGCTGGCCGGCACCGGCGGCAGTGCCGACGGCACCGGCTCCGCAGCCCGCTTTGCCTATCCTTATGGTGTGGCGGCCGATGCCGCGGGCAACGTCTACGTCAGCGAACGAAGCAATGACCTGATCCGCAAAATCACACCCGCCGGCGTCGTGACGCGTTTCTCCGGCGTCATCCCGCTGGTACAGGACAGTGCCGATGGCGGCCTGAACGCGGCGTCATTCAATCAGCCGGCGGGCATCTGTTTTGACCCCGCCGGCAATCTGCTTGTTGCCGATACCGGCAACAGCCTGATTCGCAAGATCTCGCCGGCTTCCGACGTGACCACGGTAGCCGGTGTGCGTCCAAACGCAGCACACGTTGACGGCGCGGGCGCGAGCGCACGCTTCAATGGCCCCGGCAACATGACTACCGACAATGTCGGCAACATCTATGTGACCGAATTCGACTACACGATCGCCAAAGTGACTCCGGCCGGGATCGTCACCACGTTCGCCGGTGATGTGGGTGTCAACGGAGCACTGGACGGGACAGGAACAGCGGCAAGATTCAATGGCGTTGCAGGCGTCGTCGGCGATGCTTTCGGAAACATCTTCCTGACCGACAGCGGAAACGACGTGGTCCGCAAGATTGACTCGAATGGCGTAGTGAGCACGCTGGCAGGCACGTTCGGCGCGACGGGCAGCACGAATGGCGTCGGACAGGCGGCCAGATTCTCCTCGCTGGGCGGCATTACCATCGATAGCAACGGCAATCTGTATGTGGCCGACACCTACAATGCGCAGATACGCAAGATAACGCCTGACGGCTCTGTCAGCACCTATGCCGGCAGCTTCGAGCAGTTGAACCCCACCAATGGCTTCCGGACCTCGGCAACCTTCTTCCAGCCCCGGGCAATCGTTGCCGATTTGGCCGGGAACATCTACGTTTCCGACGGCAACAATACGGTACGCAAAATCGACGCATCGGGCAACGTCACCACCGTTGCGGGCGCAGCGGGAGTCGAAGGCTACGCGGACGGCCCGGGCTCCAGTGCGCTATTCAATTCTCCCGGCGACCTTTGTGCAGATGCGAAAGGCAACATTTACGTCGTTGACTATCTCAACCTCGTGGTGCGAAAAATAAGTCCTGACGGCGTGGTATCGACGATTGCCGGCATTGTCAACCGTGGCGGTTTTTCCGTTGGAACGAGTCCGACCTACCTCGGACGGCCCAGAGGTATTGCCATATACGGCACCACACTTTACGTATCGACCGAGAACGGTATCGCAGCTATATACAATCTGGCTGCGACCTGATAGTTGGAATTGCAGAAGTAGGCGCGCCACTCGTACCGGACACAAATCGCGTATCCGGTGCGTGCAAGATCGAATTTGGTGCCTGAGACCGGAATCGAACCGGTACGCCCCCTCTCGGGTAAGCGGCGGATTTTAAGTCCGCTGTGTCTACCAATTTCACCACTCAGGCCAGGTTCACTTTGTGCCGAACGGCACGCAAAGCGTCATTGACATTATAGACGCGCATTGCGGCCGGCGAGTTGCCACCATGCCATATAACGAGGCGCGATTTTAACATCGTATTAACCACACCGCGTGTAGGGAGCGCTTGAACGCCCTTCCCGGGCCAATTTGTCGATTTGCAGACAACTGAAATCGACAATTTCAATTTTCATAATAATCGATTGCGAGTGTCCAATGCGATGAAAATCCGTCGAACTTACCTCTATCTGCCACGACATTGCACGATTTGGTGACTTCAGGATGCCATGTCACAGCCTTGTCACATCCTTTCTATAGTCTCTGCGCTCAATATCGGCCATTGGAGGTGTGACCATGCGGATTTTGATGATATCGGACGTTTATTTCCCTCGCGTGAACGGGGTGTCCACGTCGATACTGACTTTCCAGCAGGAGCTTGCAGCCCAAGGGCATGAGGTGCACATCGTCGCGCCTCATTATCCGGCGGGACACCCGGAGGAAGCGCATATTTCGCGTATCGAATCGGGATACGTGATGCTGGATCCGGAAGACCGTTTGATGAAATCCGCCAAAATCCACGAGTTGACGCCGAAATTTCACAAGCACGAATTCGATATCGTGCATATTCAAACACCTTTCCTTGCGCACTACGCCGGCATCAAATTGGCCCGCGCACTGGATGTGCCGACCATCGAAACCTATCACACCTTCTTTGAAGAATATCTGTATCACTACGTGCCGCTGCTGCCGAAATTCATTACGCGCCGCATCACGCGCAGTTTTTCGCGTTCGCAGTGCAACTCCGTCAACGCGGTGATTGTGCCGTCCACGGCGATGAGTTCGGTATTGACACAATACGGCTGCACCACGCCGATTCATATCGCACCGACCGGCATCCAAATGTCAAAGTTCGAGTCCGGCATGGGGTCGCGCTTCCGCGCCAAGCACAATATTCCAGAAGACCGCCACTTGCTGCTGCATGTAGGCCGCGTCGCACACGAAAAGAACATTGGCTTCCTGCTCGGCATGGTGGCTCAGTTGAAGGTCGATCACCCTCAAGTGCTGTTCCTGATCTGCGGCGAAGGCCCGGCCAAGACTGACCTGGAACAGCAGGTCAAGCGTATGGGGCTGGCAGATAATGTCATGTTTGTCGGCTACCTCGACCGTGAAACTGAACTGCTCGATTGCTATCGCGCCGCCGACGTCTTCGTGTTTGCCTCCCGCACCGAAACCCAGGGCCTGGTACTGCTGGAGGCGATGGCGCTCGGCGTCCCCGTTGTGTCCACGGCAGTCATGGGGACCATCGACATCCTCTCGCCCAAACGCGGGGCACTTGTGGCGGAGGAAAACACGGAAGACTTCTCAGCCAAGGTATCGCGTCTGTTGAACAACCGTGAACTCCGCCTGTCGATCGGCGACGAAGGACGGGCTTATGCGCAGACATGGAGTGCGCCGGCGACGGCGCGACGTGTGGTCGACATTTACCAGGGCGTCATCGAGGCGCGCAATACCGGTCTGGCACCTGCAGTAAGCCCTTTGTAGCGGGGCATCGTTTCGAAGGTAGCCAGCACGTCAGCGCGCGAAGGTGCATAATTGTGACAACTCCGCTACGGGAATCTCCATGACTGCGACACCTTTGTTCCATCTCGCCTTTCCGGTTCACGACATCGACCAGGCGCGCGCATTCTACGGCGTACTGCTGGGCTGTACCGAGGGACGCAGCGCACCCGATTGGGTTGATTTCAATTTTTATGGGCATCAGATCGTGGCGCATCTGGCTCCCGATGAAGTCGGCCACCGCCAAACCAGCGCGGTCGATGGCGAGCAAGTACCGGTGCGCCACTTCGGCGTCATTCTGCCCATGGACCAGTGGGATGCGTTGGCGCAGAAACTGCAGGGCGCAGGGATCGATTTCATCATCGAACCAAGCATACGCTTCAAGGGTCAGCCCGGAGAGCAGGCAACCATGTTCTTTCTTGATCCCTCGGGTAACGCGCTCGAGTTCAAATCGTTTGCCAACATGGACCAAGTATTTGCCAAGTAGGAATTGACGCGCCAGCAGCTTGGCCAACTGCCTGCGCGTCCTGTTCGCATTACGCCGACTTCTGCAGTCGCCGTACACCGTCTACATAGCGCTGCAACGTTTGCGACAACACGCCTGCCGGAATCATCGCCTCGATCAGTTGAAACGTGCCGCGCCTGCTGCGCGCCTTTTTCAGCGCATCGCGCAATTCGCGGCGCGTACTGACGCGATACCCTTCCCCGCCGAGCGGCACAGCCATGTCGGCAAAATGCCAATCGCTCAACTTGGTGAAGGCTGATTCGGGCTGGAAAGTACGCAGCATTTCCCAACTGCAATTGTTAAACACAATCACGATTGGGTCCCAACCGTAGCGTTGGCAATTTCCAAGTTCCCAGCCGGTCATCTGGAAAGCGCCGTCGCCAACCATGATTAACGGCCGCTGGCCCTTCCCGGCCTGCAGTCCGAGGCCGGCAGGTATGCCATAACCCATGGTCGCATAGTAGCCGGGGGCAACCAGCGCGGTGTTTTCGATATCGAGTGCGGTGAACAGGCAATCGCCGATGTCCGATGCGACCGGCATACGGCCGAGATCGGCCATCGAGTCGTTGATGGCGCGCGCTATGTCCATCGGCGCAATCGGCTGGTCGTCGGGAATTAAATCGCGCGGATAACTTTGCGCGCTCATTTTTGCATCTCGATCTGATTGAATCGGCGAAGCACTACTTGCGGTGCGGCGCAGATGCCTGACTTTCTTGAGCAAGCCGTCGACCAGCGCCTCCAGCGGCATGTCTGGATACACGTGATAGCCCATCGTAACGCGGCCATCGAGGGCAAGAATGCTCTTGCGCATGTCAATTTTTTTCTCGGAGACGCCAAAGTTCGTATCCGACAGAATCACGCCCAGCATCAATAGCGCATCGGACGATTCGACCGCCTGCGTGATATCGGGCGCGCCGGCCACGCCAAGGTAGGTGCCGAAGTAGGTATCGAGCAGCGGTGTATCGGCGTCGGCCAGCAAACCGCGTCCCATAAAACTGGTGACCACGGGAAGCTTGAGCATGTGCGCCAGCTGCGCCACCTTGTGTTCGATCCCGAAGCGTCGGATCTCGATGCCGACCATGAGCATCGGCGACTGCGCCTCGTCAAGCCGGGCCAGCAATTCATCGACGCAGGCGCCGAGCGCGTCGGTGTCGTAACCGGGCGGCGGGTTCATCCCCACCGGCTCACAGTGCGCAGTAACCAAATCGCGCGGCAATTCGATGTATACCGGGCGCGAATGCGTGATGCAGCTGCGCAGCACGCGCGCAATGTCCGCCGGCGCGCGCTGCAAATCGTCCAGTACAACCTGGTCGCAAGTGATTTCCCTGAAGATCGCAAGCTGCGAATCGAGTGTCTTGGTTTGATGATGCAGCAGCAAGCCATTCTTGCGCTCGCCCGCACCGGGGGCGCCGGAAATAACCACAAGCGGCACTTTTTCGGCATACGATGAGGCAACCGCGTTGACCATGTTGAGCGCACCCGCTCCGTAGGTCACGACGGCGACTCCCAGGCGCTTGTGAAAGCGTGCCGCAGCGTCCGCCGCAAAACCGACACCGGGCTCATGGCTCAGAGTGAATAGCGGCAGGATGCCTGACTCTTCAATCTGTTTAAAAAAGGCCAATGCAAAATCACCGGGGATACCGAAAATTTCGCCCGCGCCATGGTCTTTCAACGCATGTAGTAAAGAGTGAGACAAGTTCATGGTTGCTTTCGTCAAGAATGTTTTTGCATCGCATTCTTCAGCGTGCTGTAGATCTGCGCCGGTGCCAGGCTGTCCATATCGAACAGCGGACCTTCTATGCCTTCTATGATGCGTTTCACGAGCCGCCCGAGTTCGATGTCGCCATCGACGACAAGGCGGCGCGCAGCCAGTAGCGCCTTGATATTGGTCTTGCGTTGCGCCAATAACAGAAAATCGTGACTGCTGGCGGCAAGAGTCAGGTCGACGTGCGCGCGCGCATGCAGCGGCACAAACGCGCCGTCAGTCCATTGGAAGACGAAAATCAAATTGCTATCGGTGACCTTGACGCGAAACTTGCGGCCTTCAATGGACTGCTGCATTTTTTTCGACAAGTGCCTGATCAGGGCAAGATTGAGTCCTGTCGCGACCACCAGCGAACCAGAGTATTCGGGCAGCAACGCGAGAAGACTGCTTACCGGATCAATGGTGGCATGCTGTCCACGATTCATGGCGAACTCCACATACTCGGCGGCACGCAGCCATTGAAGGAATAGAATATGCTCATTGACGGCGAGAGCCAGGAAAGACGAAACAAGCGAGACAAAATGATGCCGTGACCAGCATTGCATCACTATGGCCGCGTGCGGCTGAACGCGCCTTGACGTAGATCAAGCACCGGCGAATCGTTGTGAGAATCCGAAGCCGCAACGCGATGCGCGGATCGCAAAACTTTTAGCGGGGGGAATTGAATGGGCAAGAAAAAGCCCACACATGGCGGGCTTTTCCGAATCAACTTGGAGGCGGGGACCGGAGTCGAACCGGTCTACACGGCTTTGCAGGCCGCTGCATAACCGCTTTGCTACCCCGCCGTTATGACTTTCTTGTTCGCAGCATTGTAACTGCGATTTCGAACGCGTGCTGATCGAAGCGTGCTGCCGGAATATGACGCAAAACTGTGTCGCGCCAAGAAAACCTGGAGCGGGAGAAGAGTCTCGAACTCTCGACCTCAACCTTGGCAAGGTTGCGCTCTACCAACTGAGCTACTCCCGCATTTCAATTTATTGCAATTGCACTTGCTGTCGCAGCCAAATCACATCACACCGATCCGGCCTAAAATAAAAAAGGAAGCCACGTCTAGGTTACCCTGGGCTTCCCTTGGAATCCTGGAGCGGGAGAAGAGTCTCGAACTCTCGACCTCAACCTTGGCAAGGTTGCGCTCTACCAACTGAGCTACTCCCGCATCGACAACAAGCGAGCATTATAGCCGGTTGGCGGGCTTTGTCAAGCGCCTTGCCATCCGGCACGACCATCTTTTTACAAATGCCCGCCCTTTTCCTTGATCAAGGGCCAAGCCTTTCGCAAGTAATAAAACATCGACCAAACCGTTAATAGCGTGGCGATATAAAGCAGGCCGGTACCCCATAGATGGGTATCAATCACATACAAAAACTGCTCGTTGAACAAGAGCATCGGGATTGCAATCATTTGCGCCGTGGTTTTGATTTTACCCAGGGAACTGACAGCAACCGACTTCGATGCACCGATTTGCGCCATCCACTCGCGCAGTGCAGAAATGGCGATTTCGCGACCGATGATGACAAAGGCCAATACGGCATGAACACGATCCAGATGAACCAGAACCAACAAGGCACCGGTCACCATCAACTTGTCCGCCACCGGGTCCAGGAATGCGCCGAACGCGGAAGTCTGGCTCCAGCGTCGCGCCAGGAAGCCATCGAACCAATCCGTCACCGCCGCCACGACAAAAACGATAGTCGCCGCCACGCCTTGCTCGTAAGGGGTAAACCAAGGCAGGTAATACACACCTACGACGAGAGGAATCAATGC
>DATBQE010000173.1:0-13699 GCA_036561005.1 Burkholderiaceae bacterium
CGTGTTTGCGGCCACGGTCAACGCCATGCAAACCGAAGTGAACGGCGGCGCACCAATGCCGCTGGTTATCGGAGAATTCGGCGCGAATTACCCGGTCGATGTCGCGAGCATTGCAGAACAGGCGGCGTACTTCAACCTGACGCTGACTTCACCTGCCGGCTCTTTGCAATCTCTTGGACTCGGCAATATTGTCTGGAATATGTCCGAAGGCAACGAAGAAGGAAATGACTTCTCCATCGTGAACAGTTCCGGCAACCTCACGCTTAGCGGCTGCACCATAGCAGCAGCGCACGGTAGAAAGCCGACCGGCTGCTGAATCGCATTGGGAGCGAGCGCGCGCGGCCTAACATTGGCAACCTGATCGAATCAAGAGTGCGAAGGGTGGATGAGCGAAGCCTGCGAAGCCCGGCATATCCGCCGTATGTCATGGACTTGTGCCGCATAGGGTCAGCACCCGTGTCCACCCAATCTGGCCGATACCGCGATTTTGCTTTGGCTTGCCGAGCAAGATGCCGAGAAGCCTTGGTCCGCATGTTGTTGGTGATTCAGAAGAACTGGTTTAGCATAGGTGCCTTTGCGTCATCAAATCACCCATCATGTCCATTGTTAAATGCCTGCTGAGTCTGTCAGCGTTTCTTCTGGCGGCTATCGCCAATGCAACGCCTCCGCCAATTCCGCAGGAGGCACTCGGCAAGGCGCCATATATTGTGAGCGGGACGGTCGTCAAGGTGTTGCGGCAGGAAGTGGAAATTGACGAATGCAGGTCGGCGACCGATACAGTGCTTGTCGTTCGTCGGGCGAGCGCCAAGGGTGAAGTGGTTGATATCGGCGGTAAGGGGCTGGACTTTTTGCGCGCGGTAAATTTTCATTGGACTTGCCCGGATCGCCCGTCTCCCGTCGGAGGCATGTTCGGCGTCTACGGATTGGACGAATTGCACGAAGGCGCCAAGGTCACCATTTACGCTTCAGACATCATGGGCTGGACGAGAAATATCATCAGCCCGAATGGATTGGTCTGGTAGAGAACCGGTCTTGGCGTGCTTGTTTTCTTTGCGAACACAACAAATTTGGTTGATCCGACTTGTTTGTGGGTAGAGGAACGCTTTGGCGCAGGAACGACGGCGCTTTAAGCCCCCTGCGCGTGTCTTTACCCACAATAAAGTCTGATGAGCCAGAAATCTAAGGTTCTTATGAGTTTGTTTGTAACATCAGCTCAAATTCTACAATAATCGCGCCATTCATCACCAACTAACAATTGCTTCGCTTCCCAAGCCTCGTTGAGAAGTTTCACGAGACGCCCGGCGGGAATTGGTACAATCGCGGGTGCGGTCAGCCTGTCTCAGGCTGCAGGCTGCCAGGCAAGGCGGGTCGGGTTTTCCATCCAGGCTCAGTCTGAGGGGCATGGCCCATTCCTGTGTCGCGCATTGATTTTGGCGCGACTCACAGATACTATCCTACCGGAGCACCGTGCGATATTTCGATTCCCGGGCGTCTTGGGCAATCCGCTTTCAGGGAGCAAGAGTGAAGTTTCATCATCGTATCAAGCCAGTTTCGCAAGGTTTTCTATCGCACTTTCTTGTCGTATTGCTCACATTTTCCGTGGCGTGCTCTGCCCACGCGCAGGCTGCTGCCCAGAGTTCCGCCGCGTCGGCGCCGGGTCGTGAGATCAAACTGGCGGAAAACGCCTTTGCGCGCGGGGTGGCGGTGCCGGAATGGGTCGACCAGGTGTCGCCCATCCCGACCGACACGGATACCAGCGCGTTGACGATCCGCCTGGCCGAGGTATATTTCTACGTGGACGGCGATACGTCGATATTTACCCATCGCGCCACACAGGCCAATGAGGCTTCGACGCTGGCGCATATCGGGCAGACCGAGATTGCCTTCCAGGCCGATTACCAGCGCGTGCAACTGCATCTGCTGCGCATTCATCGCGGCGACCAGGTGCTAGACCGCTTGAATGACGCCGACATCCGGTTTTTGCGCCGCGAGCCCGAGCTCGACTATGGCATCTATGGCGGATCGGTGACGGCGGCGATTGTGCTCAACGACGTGCGGGTCGGCGATACGCTGGAGATTGCCTATACGGTGATCGGCAAGAACCCGGTGTTCGGCAAGCGATTCTTCGATGCCGCGACGTGGGATTCCACCTACCCGACGCTGCGTCGCCGCATCACGCTCAATGCACCGGCAGATCGGCCCATCCATTATCGCGTCATTGGTGCCGATAGAAGCAATCCGCCGCAGCCCGTTGAGTCGCAAAGCGGCGGCCGGCGTATTCTGCGTTTCGATGCAAAGAAGCTCCCCGCGCTTGACTACGAAACGTATATGCCGCGCGACTATCAGGCGTTTCGATGGATACAGTTCTCCGAATTCAATTCCTGGCGCGAGGTGGCTGAGTGGGCCGACAGTCTGTTCCAGTCTGCTGCTTCATCATCGTCGCCTTCGCCTGCACTGCGCGATGCGCTGGCCGCCGCCAAGCGCGCAGCCACGCCGCATGAGGCGGTTGGCCAGGCGCTCGCCTTCGTGCAGAACGATATCCGCTATCTGTCAGTCTCGCTGGGGGAAAATTCGCATCGCCCCTATCCGCCGGACCAGGTGCTGGCGCGCCGCTACGGCGATTGCAAGGACAAATCGCTTCTGCTGGTGACGATGTTGCGCCAGCTTGGCATAGAAGCGTCGCCGGTGCTGCTGTCGACCTATTACCGCAAGGGGCTGGACCAGGTATTGCCGACCCCGGCACTGTTCGACCATGCCATCGTGCGCGCCGTGGTGCAGGGCAAGGAATATTTTCTCGATCCCACGCGCCTGGGCCAGGCTGGCGATCTGGACCGCATGGGGCAAGCGCATGCCTATTCGCAGGCACTAGTGATTGCCGCCGGCACAGACCGGCTGGCCGAGATTGCGCCCACGTCCGCCGAGCTGATGACCAATACCCGCACGGAACTGGTCACCGTCAGCAAAATGGACGAGCCGGTGCAGATGGCGGTGCGCCTGCAATATGCGGGTGTGCTCGCCGAAGCGATGCGCACCGGCATTGCCCAGCTGAGCGCCACGCAGTTGCGCAAATTCTACGAAGGCAATATCGGCAAGCGCTATCCGAATGCCGTGCTGCAGGATGACCCGAAGATCACCGATGTGCGTGCAGAAAACCGGGTCACCGTCGAGATCACATTCCGCATCCGTGATTTTTTCCAGGCGTCGCAAAGCGGCTGGACCTTCCATTACCAGCCCAGTAACTTCAAGGATTTGTTTTATATCCCGAATAACACCAACCGCACTGCGCCGGTCGCCATTCCCGGTTTCCCGGCGACCAACCGCTACCGGCTGGAAATCACACTGCCGGACGATTTCGATGCGCACTACAAGCCGGCTCAACGCACTGTGGAAGATCCGACTTTCACCATGTCGGAATCGCTCTCGTTCACCGGAAAATTGCTCAAGGCGTCGCTCGACCTGGAGTTGCGCAGCGACCGCGCCGCTGCCAAGGACACGCCCACCTTCGTCGCCAACCTCAACAAGCTGAGCGAATCCATGCAAGGCACGCTCGCCATCAAGAAAACCGACTTGAAGGGCGCTGCCGCGAGCACCACGGCGGCAACGCCTGCACCCGCACCGGCACTGCCGCTACCATTTAAGCAGACGGTGAGCGAGCGCCTGGAAAAGAACGTCGCCAACACCACCCAGGTGATCGCCAATGCCAAGCTGGCCGGGCGCGACACCAGTGCGGCGCTATGCGAGCGTGCCCGCGCCCAGGCCTGGCTGGGGCGCACTGCGGCGGCGCAGGCCGATATGCAGGAAGCGTTAGCACAACAGCCGAATGCGCCTGACATGCTGCGTTGCCGGGCCGAAGTGGCATTGATCAATGGCGACGCCAAGTCCGCCGAGCGCGATTTCTCGCGCGCGGCAGCACTTGGCTCGATCGAGCCCGGCGACTATCTGGAGCGCGGCATCGCCAATTTTTACCTGGGCAAGCAGGCGGCGGCCATTGACGATTTTTCCAAGGCGATGACGCAAGCCGGCAGCCCTGCCGAAAAAACCCGCGTTGCAATCTGGCGCCTGCTGGCGTCGCGCCGCGGCGCGCTGCCGCCGGCCGCCGATCTCGCCATCACGAATGCCGACGAATGGCCCGGCGCCGCACTGGCGATGCTGGCCAATCAGCAAACGCCGGAAGCCATGCTGCGGGTGGCCCATAAGGAAACCGGCGATGCGCTGGAGATCGCCTTGAGCGAGGCCTATTTTTATCTCGGCCAGTATTACCTGCTGGCCGGCGACAAGGTCAAGGCGCGCGTGTATTTTCAGGAAGCAGTAGCCAAGGGCGTGTTGTACAGCCTGGTTCACAATGCGGCGAAGCAAGAACTCGCGCGCATGAATTAATTCAGTTGGGCCAACGGAGAAACCGATGAGCGTGTTGCGTTACGTGGCAATGATTTTCCTGGCGCTGGTTGCGACCGCGTCGCTGGCGCAACAGGCGCAACAGGTGCAGCAGATGCAGCAGGTGCAGGAACTGGCGCTTGGCCACCGGGTAGCGATCATGCATTTGCTGAGGGCTTTGCATTCCGGGCCGCTTGCAGTGACGACAATGCATGCCGGCATCGTCAACGCAGCTGCCGGCGATCCTGACGCGGAAGCGTTCGCACAGGACATGTTGGGTGACATCACGCAGGAACAGGTGCTTGATAGGCTTGTTCCCATCTACGCCAAATACCTCTCCGCGGACGATGCGCTGGAGATTGCCCGCTTCTACGAATCGCCCACCGGCTTGAAATTTGTTGCGACGATCACCAATCAGGTCAATACCGGCAAGACGTTGACGACGCCAAACGTCCCGACCCTGACTCCCGCCGACAAAACCAATTTGATGAATTTCGCCCAAAGCCGCGGCGGCCGCACCATTTTCCAGGCGCAAAAGAGCATCAATGAGGAAATCGGCCGCATGTTTCGTGAATGGGGCTCGGAAATTGTGGTGACGCGGATGAAGCAGGCGTCTGCCATCATAGCCAGCAGTGATGTCGGTGCGATCACTGCCGGCCGCAAGTTGACCTTGTTCGACCGTGTCGCGATCATGTATCGGGACGCCCGATTGGAGTTGCTGCAAGATCAGAAGCGTTTTCGTGACGATTCGGAAAAGCTTTCGCTCGAAACCTTGCTGACGCCTCAAGTGCTGGTATCGAAGGAAAACATCGAAGAAAGCAAGCTCAGGGTGAGTAAATTTACCGATATCCTTGATGCCTACCTGCATTCGGCCGATGACGCGCGCGAAAAACTCAAGCAGAATGCAAATAGGCTGGGCATACCCGTCAGGTTCAAAGAAGAATTCATGCGTAATATGGATGCCGCTTTGGCCAAGAATTACGACGAAGAAATCCGCTTCAGCGAAAATCAGCGCAATTTGATTGCCCTGAGCGCGCGCATCCTCGATTTTGCCGAATCCCGTCTTGGGAAATTGAGTGTGCGCGACAACAAGGTGATCTTTCCCGACAATGCCGATCTGGAAATTTATCGCTCGCTTTACGCCCAGCTCAAACTTGAAACCGAGCGCAGCCAAGCCTTGGTTACGGAGGCCAGGGCCAGGAGGGAAGCCGACAAGAGTGCCCAAGCAGTGCCGGCCTACAAAAATCAGGTCACGCAGTCGACCGACAAAACGCTGCCGTCGCCGGCGACCGACAAATATCAAGTCGTCGAGCCGATACTCGAAGCCGACGCGCGCGCCCAGTACAACAAGGAAATCGCAAAAATAAAGGGCAAGCAGCAATATCACGTTGCCCACATATTGCTGAAAAGCGAAGACGAAGCCAATGCCAGCCTGAGTAGCATACAAAACGGCGCGCGCTTTGAAGATGCGGCAAAAGCCTCGATCGATAGCACCAACAAGTCCGGCGGCGATCTCGGTTGGGTGTTGCCGGATGCCTTCGTGCCGCCGTTTTCCGACGCCGTGGCATCCATGACCACGGCCGGGCTTTATCCCCGCCCGATCAGGACCCAGTTCGGCTGGCACGTGATGCGCGTGCTGGAAATTCGGCCGGTGCCGATTCCCACCTTTGAGCAAGCGCGCCCCTATATCGAGAAACAGCTTCGGGCGCAGCAATCGAAGTAATAGGGCGTTAGCCGCGTGCCGTACGCGGCAACTCGCGCATGCGGCCGGTAGAAAGCAATGAACATACTTAGCACGTTGGCGAATTTTTTCACCGAGTGGACACCGTACGATGCGCAGTGGCTGATCCACTTGGCGCGACTTCAACATGCGGACAAAGAATGGCTGGCAGATGCCTTTGCGAAATGCACGATGGCCAAATCTGGCGGCAAGGCATACGTCTATTTTGTCGATCATGCCAATCCGAATCGACCAGGTTCAGCGTGGCAATTTGATCAGAGTCTAATGCTGGAGTGCCCTGAACGGGGAGAGATCGTCGTTGACGTTCTCAAAGGGGCGCGGGTTGGTGGAATTGAATTTCTCTCGGAATTGTTGACCGACTGAACCGGCTGTTTGTTGGTATCGGCCGCAAAGCATCGCTGCCGCATTGCGTGTCTGTCGAGTGCGCTTGACGCGGGCGGCAACCTGGTCGATAAACAGTGGCTGGCACAATTGAACGTTGGAGCAGGGCGGTTTGCATTAACATGCACTGTTGAAGCAGGTTGCCGACAACTGCCGTTCTGCGCGCATTGTTCGTCTTTGAAACTTACGCCCACTTGGGCCGAGGGTGGAAAATATTGGATATCCCCTGCCTGGAATTGCATGTGGCGCACGGCTGCAACCTGTCTTGCGAGAGTTGCTCGCACTATTCCAACCAGGGGCACAAAGGCATGCTCTCGACGTCGGATGCTGCGGCGTGGATGCAGGCGTGGCACACGCGCGTGCGCCCGCACACGCTCGGTCTGCTCGGCGGCGAGCCCGCCATCAACCCGGCGCTGCCTGAAATCTTTGCCATTGCTCGCAAATATTGGCCGCATGCGCGGCTGAAGTTGACGACGAATGGCTTTTTCCTGCATCGGCATCCAACCCTGCCTGCAATGCTCCGGGACGACGGCAACGCCACGATTTCCCTGTCCGTTCATCACGACGCGCCCGAATACATGGAAAAAGTGCGTCCGGTTCTGCTGTTGCTCAATGGCTGGGTCCGAGATTTCGGGCTTCAGGTTGTGGTGCAAATGTCTCACCAGGGCTGGACGCGGCGCTACCACGGTTTCGGCGACAGCATGATGCCATTCACCCAGGGGCAGGCGCGCAAGAGCTGGGAAATTTGCCCGGCCAAGGCGGCGCCGCAATTGTTCGAGGGGAAAATATGGAAATGCGCGCCGCTGGCTTATCTGAAATTGCAGGCTGAAAAATATGCGCTGTCGGAAAGCTGGAATCCCTATCTGCGGTACCAGCCGCTTGCGCCGGACTGCAGCGACATGCAGCTTGCGGAATTTTTAGGCCGCGAGGAGGAATCGTATTGCAGCATGTGTCCGGCTGAACCGGTCAGGTTCAAGCTGCCGATCCCTGTGAAGATCAAGGAGAGTTGAGGGCCTAAGCCGCTTTCGCTTGGGAATTGGTCTTGCGACGCCCGCAATGCCCGCAATGCCCGCAATGTATCCCCGGCGATTGAAGTGAGAATGAGCAGGAACCCGATACCACTCGCGAGCGTGGGACAGAAACCAAACAGCCAACGGAATGTATATGAAAACAACCAGTAAATCCATGCCGCATCACCTTCGATGCAAGCCTGTGCTCGGCACATTGCTCGCCTTCATGCTTGCAGCACCCTTGACCGCGTCAGCGGGCAAATATCAGGAGCCCACAGGCGAGGGCACGGCATCGATTGAGTTTGTCAACGATTCCGCACAGACCATGTCCATTCAGATATTTGCCGACCCCAAAGAGTGCACCGACCGGGGCGTGGCGTTTGCCAAGGCGGGCGAGCAGAAGAAACTTGCCATTGCCGCCGGCCGCAACCTGGCATTCAATGCCGCGACCGATTCCAAAAGTGTAGGGCCACTGTTTGCTTTCGGCGCACTGGGCGCGGCGTTGGGTGCAAGTACGTTGAAGGGCTGCTATCCAGTCATTGAATTTCACCCTGAACCTGGGCACACCTATATTTTCCGAATGGGTTCGGACGGCAAGGATTGCCTCTACAAATTTTACGAGAAACCCGCCGCCGATAGCGCCCAAGCGGCAGAAGAGAACCAAGTGCCGTTCACGCCACGGGAATATGTGCGCGCCTGGGGCGATTCCGGGCCGTGGTGCAAGAAGGCGAGTGCGGAAGAATCCAAATAGGTGCGCAGGCGTGTTGAGCCGATGGAGCGAGCAGAAGCATGACTTCAAAATCATGAGTTATTGACGCCTGTTCGAGAGATCGTGCTGATCCGGCCAGTCGCAAACCGGCGTAACTTTGCATCAACGCATGCCAATGGCCGTGATGGCGTCCCAAGGTGGTATGCGGAGGCTGCATACCTTCGCCATGCAAAAAATTGCCATCCCTGCCACCCGTTGGTTACAATGGGCCCCAGTTAACCTTCTGCCAACGCATGTCCAAACATGACTCCTCCGTTTCGAACGCTTTAGGCCACATCGGCGCGCCTAACGCTTTCGGCATTGCGCAACTGTGGCGCATTGCCGCGCGCGTCGTCTGGGCCGCCATAATTCTGCTGGCGCTCATCGTGATCGGCACGGTGTGCTTTCACATGATAGGCGGCGGCAAGTCGACCTGGGCAGACGCCATTTACATGACGTTGATCACCGTCTCCACGGTCGGTTACGACGAAGCGGTGCCGCTCGACACTACGGGCGCGCGCATCTTTGCCGGCCTGATGGGCATAGCCGGCCTCGGGGTGCTGACGTTTCTGTTTACCAGCATGTCGGTGTTTTTTCTTGAGAAGGACCTCGATTTATCCCTGCGGAGACGAAAGATGGAACAACGCATCAGGAAACTGAAAGATCACTATATCGTCTGCGGATTGGGGCGTGTCGGCTGCAACGTCGCGCATGAACTGCGCAATACCAGCCGCCCGTTCGTCGCGATCGATCCGGACCAGATGCGCTTTGACGAAAACACCGAGCGTTTCCCCGACCTGATCTACCTGCATGGCGATGCTTCGGATGACGACCTGCTGGTGCGCGCCGCCATCGAGAATGCCAAAGGCGTGTTTGCCGTAACCGGCGATGATTCGCGCAACATGATGATCATCATCACCGCCAAGCAAATCAACCCGGCGATCAGGATCGTTGCGCGTGCACAGGAGACGCGCAACATCGAAAAGATGCGCAAGGCCGGCGCCGACGAAATCATCTGCCCCGACTTCACCGGCGGCTTGCGCATGGCGTCCGCCATGGTGCGCCCGCACGTGGTCAGCTTTCTCGATGAAATGCTGAAGTCGGAAACCCAGTTGCGGGTCGAAGAAGTGGTGGTGCCGGAACGCTTCCCACCGACGCGCGTCGATGCAGCGCACCTGCGCGGCAGGCATAATGTGCCGCTGGCGGTGCGTGTCAATGGTGCCTGGACGTTCAATCCCCCGGACGATTTCGTGCTGCGCGCCGGCGACGTGATCGTCATCATGGCCACGCCGGCCGGGCGCGCCGAGCTGGAGGCGCATTTGCGCACGAGTCGGGTTTGATAGGGGGGCCGCTTTTTGCCGTAGTCTGGCGCGGCCTATCTCCACACGCGCTTCAACTGCTGAATTGGCGGTGTTTGGCGGCCCGCAGGCCAGCCTCCGAGCGGGTGTGTCTGTCCCCCTCCAGCATGGCTGCCAAGAGTAAATGGGCGCCGGCGGCACCCGTTCGGCACGCCAGGTACGCTGCGCACCGTTAAACGAAATACGGCGTTTTGCTGCCCGAGCCCCCGTGCATTGGTATACTGCGCACATCCGACTTACATTTCAGCGCAATAGCGCGAGAGAGGGCAATATGAAGGGCGATCAAATTAAAGTGAACAATGACGACGGTGACGACGACTTGACGATGTGGGTCGTCTATGAAGACACGCCGGAATTTCCCAATCAGTATGTGGCAAGGTGCTATCGGCTCGACGTTGAGACGGGCGACTTTGTTGTCGGCGATACCATGAACGACGTGCGCGCCAAATTGCCACCCGGCCTGATGCGGCTGGAGCGCAGTGCCCACGACCATCCGCAGGTGCGCGAATCCTGGATTTGATGCTATCGACACCAGCCGCGTAGGTCGGATGAGCCGAAGGCGTTATCCGACGCATGAAGAGTTTGACGAGCCTGCGTCGGAATGCGCTGCGCTTTTCCGGCCTACAGGCTATACGTTTCTTCAACGAACCCACGCGCAAGCCCCGCCATTTTCGGCAACTTTAACCTCATCGGAGAGAATATGCGTGCAGTGCTCACAATGATTTTGTTTTTTGTTGCGCAGGCAGCGTGTGCCGACAGCATTTTTCTCGTTCCGGGCCAGACCTGGGGATTCCAATTTGATTCGCCCAAACTGGTGCATCAAAAAGGCAATGCTTCGGCAACCGAATATCAGTTCGAAGCGTCGACCGAGGTCGGGTTCATTCTTTCCGCATTCGTGGAGCCGGCTACCGGCAAGGGCACCGACAGCACGAGCTGCATGAAGTACTACTGGGCCTTGTCTGCCAAGAACCCCAGCATCAGGCTCGATTCTGTGAAGTTCCTGACCAAGGAACCGTTTGCGGTCGTGTCTTACGTCGTCGAAGGCGACTATAAAAGCAAACATTTTCTGCAGGTGAATACCAATTATTATGGCTTCCGCGACGATAATTGCATCGACTTCCATGTCTCGCAAGTGTTTCTCTCCGGTGCGGAAATCGATTACAGCAATTTGCAGGCGTTCAACAAGTCGTTTGGCTACTTCAAATAATTTTTGTTGTTACGTCGAATGGGCCAAAGGTGAGTTCGGCGCATGACGATATTCACGCACATGCGTCGGAATGCGCTGCGCTTTTCCGACCTTGCTACTTGCTGGCGTGCTGCGCAATGCGAGGCGGGGCGGCAGGCACCAGCCTTCTCAATGATTCAATTTTGACGTGACATGAGAACGATGGAAAAAGAGAACGTGAGCAACCGTCTGTCGACATCAAAATGGCTGGGACTGGCCCTGCCGCTTCTTTTGGCTTGCGCGCTCGGTATGCCATGGGTATGCCAATTGGCAGGCATGGCGGCCACCGACGTTGGCATTGCCAATAGTTTTGTG
This sequence comes from Burkholderiaceae bacterium, assembly GCA_036561005.1. Taxonomy (GTDB): domain Bacteria; phylum Pseudomonadota; class Gammaproteobacteria; order Burkholderiales; family Burkholderiaceae_D; genus PKWO01. Next base: position 11,153 of record DATBQE010000173.1, read on the forward strand.
CGACGCCTGTTTACCTCCCCGAGTTCGTATTTGCCGATTTTGACTGCGGTTCTTGCAATACTCTGCGTCGCGGCCTGGCCGGGAAAATATCGCTTGCACAGGAGCCTGATCGCTGCGGGAATCTTCTGGGGCTTGGGCCTTGCCGTGATGTGGGGCTTTGACGGCGGCTTGGGTAATTTGCTGTTTGTCGCGGGTGCAGGAATGCTGTATTTTGGCGTTATCGACACTGTGTCTCCCAAGTTTGTCCAATGAACGCGCAATAACCGGTTAATCCTGCCGCAGGGAATTTCATTGATGACGCCAAAGCGGCCACACAATTCGCTGGCCGAGGGCTTGTTGATGCGCTCGCTGGCGATAGAGAAAAGCCCCTGAGGCCGAGCTACCCGGACGTTGCGCAAAGTCTCAATAGTCTCGCTACAGTGCACCAGGAGCAAGGACAGACGGCGCGAGCCGAGCCGTTGTTAAAGCGCGCTCAAACGATACAGGCGGGCGCGAAATAGAAATATTTCTGGCGACGATAGGGCAGCTACAAAAGCAGCACGAAGAGGTACGCGTTATATTTGGGTTTGGGTGACGATTAATAATGAGCCCCAAGGACGCAGTTCTCCGAGTCGAAGGCGCAAGGCAATAGGGTGGGACGGACACGCATGTATTCGTGCATTTTTAAATTTAGATTTCAATCCTCTGTGCTTCCATCGGAACGGATGCGTTTACTTGCGCAGTTGTTCGAATTGCCCGGCACCGACGGTTTTGCGTCCACAAGCATTTATTGGTATACGATTAAACACACCGGTGAAGTCAAGTTTTGGTCAGACAATCCGAAGACGACCGATGTGGTTGAACATTGGTTGTACGAGCGCGAAAATGACAATTTGTTGGTTCGTATCGCGCCTCGATGGTCCTTCGAAGGACCGCGAGAAGCGTGATGCCATGCGGCTCGGTTTGCTGGGATAAAATCTCCCCATGTTTCCAACGGTGACTGCCGGGATTTTATACCAGCCTGGCAACGCTGCCTGAGCGAGCGCACTGCAATGTTCGACCGTACGCAAACGGTCGATTCGTCCCCTCCCGGTTGAAATCTCGAGAGTCCGGTAAAATTCCAAGCGGACAATACCTGAGTTCTCTGTAGGAGCGTAGGTCGGATGAGCCGCAGGCGTTATCCGACGGATGAGGCGCTTGGTGAACATGCGTCGGAATGCGCTCCGCTTTGCCGACCTATTCACTGTCTCTCATGCGTTCGAGACGCGATTTTGGTACATTGGAATCCGCATGTTCCGGCTGTGCGCAAGAAGAAGAAATGAGACTCGCAATGGAACAGGTATCGACCTGCGCTTCGTCAAATCGAAGCATGCAAGTCCAATAAAATCACGCAGGCGCAGAGGCTTCTCCTGTTGAGGAAAAATTTACAACGGTAATGAGCGGCGAATATCATTCGGCTGTTTTATTGACGACAGCCAAGCGCCAATTCGACAATTTTCTCCGAGGACTTCAATGAAAATAATCATCGCGACAATTGCATTCCTGGCAGGCACCCTCACGATCGCCAACGCGAGCCTGGCGCAAACTGCGGCACCGCCGGTGGCCTACACTGAATTGCCCAGCGAGACCCCGGCCCAATTTGTGGAAGTGACGGACAGCTTTGACTACGTCAGGCGCATCGTCGCGATTCCGATGCGCGACGGTGTGAAGCTCAACACCATCATCCTGCTGCCGAAAGGTGTGAAGAACGCGCCGATGCTCCTCACGCGCACGCCTTACAACGCCAAGGAGCTGAGCAGCCACAATGAGAGCGCGCACCTCGAAGCCGTCCTGCAGGGCTACGACAATGCCACCGACGTAATTGTCGGCGGCGGATACATTCGCGTGATCCAGGATGTGCGCGGGAAGTATGACTCGGAAGGCGACTACGTCATGAACCGGCCTTTGCGCGGCCCGCTTAACGCGACCCCGGTGGATCATTCAACCGATACCTGGGATACCATCGAATGGCTGAGCAAAAACGTGCCCGAATCGAACGGCAAGGTCGGCATCATCGGCATTTCGTACGATGGCTTTCTGCCGCTGATGGCGCTGGTCAATCCGCACCCTGCACTGAAGGTGGCGGTGCCGATGAACCCGATGGTTGACGGCTGGCGCGGGGACGACTGGTTCCACAACGGCGCCTTCCGCCAGAACAATCTGCCCTACGTGATGGAACAGGTTGTCACGCGCAAGAACGAGGCCAAGTGGTTCAGCACCCACTATGACGATTACGACACCTACCTGCTTGCCGGCTCGGCCGGAGAACTGGGCCGCCAGCGCGGCGTTGAGCAAAGCGGCTTCTGGCGCAAAATTTTGGCGCACCCGGCTTACGACGACTTCTGGCGCAATCAGGCAATGGACCAGATCCTGGCGCGCCAGCCGCTGGCCGTGCCGACCATGCTGGTGCATAGCCTGTGGGATGCGGAGGATATTTACGGCGCCATCGCGGTTTATAAGGCCATCAAAGCGAAGGACATCAACAATGACAAGGTATTTCTGGTGTTGGGCCCGTGGCGACACGGCGGC
>DATBQE010000174.1:0-10354 GCA_036561005.1 Burkholderiaceae bacterium
TCATGTCGGTGCTGGCAGCCTTGAAGGCCTATCAGGAAGTGCTGGTGCTGACCCAGGGCGGTCCGTTGAATTCGACCTTCACGGCACTGTATTACGCCTACGATCAAGGCCTGAAACATCTGAAGCTGCCGCGCGGCCTGGCGGCCAGCTTTGTGGTCTCGATCTGCTGCATCGGCATCATGCTGTTGTGCCTGCGTTACATAAAACCCAAGCACAGGTGAACGCGGCCATGAAAATCACATTCAATCGCCGTCTGCTTCCCATCGTGGGCCAATACCTGATCCTGATCACCATTGCACTGGTGTGCGTGTTCCCGTTCTGGTGGACGCTGGTGACGGCCATCTCGACCGAAGGCAACATCTTTTCCTTCCCGCCAACCTTCTGGCCCAAAGCGCCGTCGTTGGCAAACTTCATCGAAGCGTTCCGCGTCATTCCGATTTGGTCATTCTTCAAGAATTCGATCCTGATTACCTTCTGGACCGTGTTCTGGAAACTGATTCTGTGCTCGCTCGCCGCCTATCCGCTCGCGCGTATGCAATTCCATGGCCGCAAGCTGGTGTTCGGCCTGATCCTGGCAACCATGGTCATGCCCTCGGAAGTCAACTTCCTTGTCAACTTCATCACCGTCACCAAGTTGAGCCTGGTCGATACCTATACCGGTGTGATCCTGCCCAACGTCATCACTGCCGTATCGATACTCTTGCTCAAGCAGGCCTTCGAAGAGGTGCCGCAGGACTTGATCGACGCGGCACGCGTGGACGGCGCCAATGAGTGGACGATATTCTGGAAGATCGTTTTGCCGCTGATCAGCCCTTGGCTGGCGACGGTCGGCATTCTGTCCACCGTGGAAGCATGGAACGACTACATCTGGCCGTTCATTGTCATGAGCAAACCCGAGGAATTTCCTTTGTCGGTCGGCGTGCTTTACCTGTCCGGCACTTATGGCAGCAGCACACGCGTGATCGCTGCCGGCACGGTATTGACCATTCTGCCGATGCTGGCGGTATTTCTCTCGACCCAGCGCTTCTTCATGCGCGGCATGGATGGCGCAGTGAAATAACGACAATCGACAACAATCAACAACAATCGAACCATTGGCGGGAACCTGACATGGCGCAGCTAAAGCTCAACAATATCGTCAAGCATTATGAGGCTGGCCAGCCTGTCATACGCGGCATCAACCTTGAAATCGGCGATGGCGAATTTGTCGTCTTCGTCGGACCGTCGGGATGCGGCAAATCCACCTTGTTACGCATGATTGCCGGCCTCGAACAAATCAGCAGCGGCGAGCTGCTGATCGACGACAAACTTGCCAACAACGTACCCCCCGCCGAACGTGGTCTGGCCATGGTGTTCCAGTCCTATGCCCTATACCCGCATATGTCGGTCTACGAAAACATGGCGTTTGCTTTGACACTGGCCGGCAAGAAACGCGCGGAAGTGGATGAGGCCGTGCAAAAGGCCGCGCAAATCCTGCAAATCGAACATTTATTGAAGCGCAAGCCCAAGGATTTGTCGGGCGGCCAGCGCCAGCGCGTGGCGATAGGCCGCGCCATTGTGCGCAAGCCGAAAGTATTCCTGTTCGACGAACCGTTGTCGAATCTCGATGCCAGCTTGCGCGTGCAAATGCGTGTCGAACTCAGCCGTCTGCATCAGGAATTGCGCACCACCATGATTTACGTGACGCATGACCAGGTTGAGGCCATGACACTGGGCGACAGGATTGTGGTATTTAACGGCGGGCATATCGAACAGGTTGGCACACCGCTGGAACTGTACAACAATCCCGGCAACATGTTTGTGGCAGGCTTCCTCGGCTCGCCGAAAATGAATTTCGTGCCCGCGGAAGTCGTCGCCCGTGCCGACGGATCAGTCGAGCTGCGCCTGGCGTCAGGCTCAAGTGTCCATGTTGCGGTCGATGGCAGCACAATTGAAGCAGGCAATGCCGTGACAGTGGGCATCCGCGCCGAACATGCATCGATTGCCGAAGCGCCAACGCCGAACGCAGTGCCGGCGCGCGTAGGCCACGTCGAACATTTGGGCGACGTCAGCATCGTTTATGTGCAATTGGAAGGCGTGGCGGAAATGCTTGCTGTCAAGCAGGCGCAAGGCGCGGCAAACCACAAGGCTGGCGATGCAGTGTTTGTCATGCTGCCTGTGCAGCATTGCCACGTGTTTGATGCCACCTGCAAGGCATTGCCCAGAGTTGCATGATCCAACCCTGACAGCTCAAGAATGCTTATTTGACCCTATGCTCTAGCAGGCGCAAAACGCCCCTGAGCGAATGGATGACAGATTGCTGCCTTACCGCATGGCGGTCGCCGGCAAACACAAGGCGCTCGGTGTGGGTGTAATCGCCATTTGACCAGCCGAAGCAAACCGTGCCAACCGGTTTGCCCGGCACCGCTCCGCCCGGGCCGGCGATGCCGGTGGTTGAGAGGCTGACATGGGCATTGCTGTTGGCTAACGCGCCGACGCACATGGCTTCGGCAATTTCTTCACTGACAGTACCGTGCTGCGCAAACAAGGCGGCGGGCACATCGAGCATCTCTGTCTTTGATGCGTTGGAATAGGTAATAAATCCGCAATCGAACCATTCCGACGAGCCCGCAATCTCTGTCATCGCCTGTGCGACTCCGCCGCCGGTGCAGGACTCTGCAGTCGCGAGCAGCAAGCCGCGCTGTTTCAAGGCCAGGCCAACTTCTGCAGCCAATGCAACAATGTCATCCATGACGGTCTCCTGTTGGAACGAGAAAAACGATAGTCAGGTTTCAGTATAAAGAATCTGGCGCAGTTTGCGCGGATATGCGGCAAGAAAAAACTACCACGCGCGCCACAGGGCAAAAACCAACAAAGTGTAAAAAGCCGCAACGATGTCGTCCCACATCACACCGAACCCTCCCTTGAAATGCCGGTCAAAATAGGCAATGGGGGGCGGTTTGACCATGTCGAAAAAACGGAACCAGAAAAACGCCCAGCACTGGGTGCGAAAATCGGCCGGCGTGAGAAAGAGCAGGACCAGCCAGATGGCAATAATCTCGTCCCATACCATGCTGCCGTGGTCGGCCACGCCGAGGTCGCGCCCGGTCTTGCCGCACGCCACGATGCCGATAAAAAAACCGACCACGATGATGGTGAACCATGTGAGTGGGGTGAACACCGCCGGCCAGCGCACGCTCAGTAAAATATAACTGAGCCAGCCAAATAGCGTGCCGGCAGTGCCCGGCATGATAGGCGAGAGGCCGCTGCCGAAGCCTTGCGCCAGGATATGAAACGGGTGCGCCAGCATGAAGCGTGCAGTCGGTTTGTGAACAGCGGCAATTTGGCCGGATTCCAGAGTTGTCATGGCGAGTTGAAATGATCGAATGAGGCCGCGTCGATTGCGATGCCCTGATGATTGGCGTCCAGCAGACGCAGGCCGGATTGTGCTTCGATGATGCCTATCCTTGTCACCGCTATGCCGGCTTTGTCGCCGGCAGCACGGACGTCATCGCGTTGGGCGGCCGGTGCAGTAAAACACAGTTCATAGTCGTCGCCACCGGCGAGTGAAAAACTTCGCTGCAGGGCCTGCGATTGATGCGCCAGCATCGGGCCGACCGGCAATGCATCGACATCGAGCGATGCGCCTACATGCGATCTGTCTAGGATGTGCTGCAAATCGCCGCGCAGACCGTCGGATACATCGATGGCTGAGTTGGCGATGCCGCGCAACTGCAAGCCAAGCGCAACGCGCGGCATGGGCGTGTGCATGCGCACACCAGCCTGGTCAAGTTCGACGGCGCCGAGTTTGATTTCCTCGCGATAAGCGGCAAGTGCGAGTCGGGCGTCGCCCAGCGCGCCGGATACCCAGATGTCGTCACCAACCTGTGCGCCGTCGCGGCGCAACGCCTGGCCCGGCGGCACCTCGCCGAATACCGTAATCGAGATCGCCAGTGGGCCTTTGGTGGTGTCGCCACCGATCAGTTCGCACTGGTGCAAGTCCGCCAGGGCTAGCAAGCCTTTGGAAAAACCGGCCAGCCAAGCGGGATTCGCCTCCGGCAATGCCAGTGCCAAGGTGAAGGCAATGGGTTTTGCTCCCATCGCCGCCAGGTCGGAAAGGTTGACCGCGAGACATTTGTGGCCGAGTGCTTGCGGCTCGGCACCGGCAAAAAAATGCCGACCTTCCACCAGCATGTCGGTCGATACGGCCATTTGCATGCCTGGCTCTGGCGTCAGCAGTGCGCAGTCGTCGCCGACCCCGAGCGCAATGCGTGCACTGTGCCGCACAGGGCGGGTAAAGTATTTGGCGATCAGGTCGAATTCAGACAACATCAATATCCAATATTGCGCAATTACGTTGTGCCATTTTTTTGATACAGAAATTCATATTCATCCATGTCAGGATTCCTGCCGAAATTCCATGCGGCGATTTCTTCACTGACAAGCTTGAGATCGGCGGGAATCGGAAAATCGCGCGCAGAGATCTGGCTTTTCTTCGTATGATTCACGTGGAAGAACCAGCCGCCATTTTTCAACATGTCACCACATCGGCGCACATAATGATCGATGGTTTCCTTCGACATCTCCGCCAGGCTGTAGGAGTTGAAAATCAGATCGAATGACTCCGGCGGCAAGACATCGAGTTCAAATGACGGCATCAGGACTACGTCGTATTCGGTCAGCGATTGCGATTGCAATGTACCTTCGCCATAAAGGAGAAATTTTTTGTCGGGGAATGACTTCAGCAGATAGTAACTTGTCAGCGCCAAATTTTCAGGCAGATCGAAATCGACAAACGTCGCATTCCCTGCGTCGCGCATCAAATAGTAGGCCATACCTCCGTAGCCCGCGCCGATTTCTGCAACGACGCGCTTTTCTTCAATACCGACCAGATCAATTATTTTGGCGGCATAGTAATGCTGATAGTCCGAGCCGCTTTTGACGAATTTGCCGTCAATGAAATAACCGTAAGGGTTGCCGATCAGCGGCGCGTCGAGCGCGGTGATCGGATATCGATTGCCGGTCTGTTTTTGCCACAGGTTAAATCGGTGGATTGAATCGTTGAGGTAATGCAAACGGCTTAAGTAGGAAATCTTCCTGCCGAAAAAAGCGCTTTGCATCTTGCCATGCAGGCCCACCAGGCCGGTGCTGCAATCATCCCTGAAATAATTTCGGTATGTCTTGTCGAGATTTTCGATGTCTTGCTTTTCAAGATAATCGATGACGCTGCCAAGGTACTTGCGGTAAATCGGCAGCCATTCATTGCTTGGCCTGAATAATTCCGGCCGGGCCAATTGATCCTTGCTGGCCTTGTTATAGGCATTGACGATGCGTTCCAACAGCGCACGGTCATCGCTTGGGGCTTGTACCCTGTTCGCGAAGCAGGCTTCCAGGGTTTCAGGTTTGTAATTTCTGTCGTCCCGATAATCTTTGCTCTTGGCAAGAATTTCGAGTTTTCCATAGGTTGCCCGTTTGGCGACCCGTCCGATTTTTTTCAGCAAACTGATCATTTTCTCGTTCTTCTCGGCGCCGTATCTGGTACCGGCTCGGCGGGCCAGTCCGGGCATCTTTGCATTCCCGGTTGTGACGGTACGAACAAGAAAATACCTGTTATCGCTCCCTGATACAAGCAAAAGATCCCGATGTTGTTCATTCCCGGCACGTTTGGAACTCGCGCCCCCGTTGCAAACCAGATAGGGGTCGCAGCAAGGCTGACCGCGCTGGTCTCAAAATACATCACTATCGGGCCATAGTATATTCTTCTAATTCAGACTTCGTGAAAGCTGGGCACGCTTGCTACAAGTTTGCTCCCCAATTCGGACTGAAGTTTCTGGCGCAGTTTCGGATCCTGCCCTGTGACTGCGAAGCCGAGCATGGTGCCATTTATGTCGTAAAAACGTGTCAGCATGGCCGCGCCGTCACGCGTCCCATGCCACGAACCCGATTCGCGCGCATGCGAGGGCGCCGGAACCAGCGCGATGGGGCAACTCGGTGTTTTCACGATCACCGGCGCCGGTTTGAGATCGATTCTCGTTGGCGTGCCGGCCAGCGTACGGGCGATTGCGCGGCCGGCGGACATCAAGGGCGCGATGTAGGGCAGGGTCGTGCTCATGCCGGTTTCATCGCAATATTGTGCGCAGTCGCCAAGTGCATAGACATGCGCTGCGCTGGTTTGTCCAAACGGGTCAACCAGGATACCGCGTTCTGTTGAAAGGCCAGCTGCCTGTGCCAATTGCAGATCTGCTCGCAAACCAACCGCCGACAGCACAATGTCGGCCGCAACCGTGCTGCCATCGGCCAGCTGCAAATCGAGCGCGCCACGGACATGGTTGACTTCTATGGCAGAGGTACCCAGGCGCAATGTCACGCCACGACGCACCAGCGCCTCGGCCAGTTCCCGGCCGACTTCATGCGGCGCGATAGCAGCCAGCGGTAAAGTCTGCGGGTCGATCAAGGTCACGACATGGCGGGCGCCGGCCAGATCGTCGGCAAATTCGCAACCGATCAGCCCGGCGCCAAGTATGGCGATCCGGCTTGGCTCAGACTTGGCATCGAGCTGGTCGCGGAAGGCTCTGTAGTGATCGAGATGGTTGACCGACATCACGCTGTCGCCCGCGTCGCCGCCCAACTTGAGGCGGATCGGCGATGCGCCTGTTGCTAGCACCAGCTTGGCGTATTCCAGTTGGCCGGAGTCGGTCCTGATCGTTTGGGCGGCAAGGTCCAGCGCCAACACCTGGGTGTTGGAAAGTATGGTGGCATTCAATTCCTGCGCCATTTTCTCCGCATTATGGCTGGCAAGCTGCGCCGCAGTCTTGCCCTGGGCAAATGCGTTCGACAGCATCGGCTTGGAATAGAAGCCGCCGCCGTCGGCAGTTACGATGACGATGGGCACGACCTTGTCGAGCTTGCGCAATTCGCGCGCCACGGTATAGCCGGCCAGGCCGGCTCCGACGATCAGGATTGGTTTCATGATGGGTCGATCAGATCTCAACCATATCGAAATCAGCCTTGGCAACGCCGCAGTCCGGACATTCCCAGTCTGCAGGGATGGCATCCCATTTGGTGCCCGGCGCAATGCCGTCTTCCGGCAAGCCTGCCGCTTCGTCGTAAATGAATCCGCAAACGATGCATTGGTAAGTTTTCATGGGTGGGTCCTTGTAAATGAATTGATCGGTTCAGTGTTCAAACGGCGGATTCGAATTTCTCGAGCGCGGCACGATAATGGTTGGCATGGCGTTCTTCCACCTTGGCCAACGCGGCAAAACGCTTGGCTGCGATTTCGAGCGTGCGTTTGAAGGCGGCCGCGTGCTCTTTCGATTCGGCGATCTGCTCGTCGAATTCGGCGACCGCAGCCTGATTGCCTTCTTGCACCGCGAGGTGGCGGAACTTTGGATACATTTCAGTGTATTCGTAAGTCTCGCCTTCGATAGCCAGTTGCAAAGCCTTGGCCGGCGTCATTTGTGCCTTGGGGTAGAGAAGGTCAAGATGGCCGAACGCATGCATGACTTCCTGATCGGCGGTATCTTCGAAGATGGCCGCGACATCCTCTGCCCCCGCTTCGCGTGCCAGCTTGGCAAAATAGCGGTACTTGATATGTGCCATCGATTCGCCGGCAAAGGCCGATTCGAGGTTTTCAATGGTGACCGATTTGGTGGTTTGATTGCTCATCGTAGGCTCCTGGTGTTGGTTTGGCTTAAATTAAAATAATCTATCGCTGACGGAAGAATAATAGTCAATTGCTATAAATAGTTAAAGACAATTGTATTTATGGTTTTGATAGTTTTTATGATTGCGATGACGGTGCTCATATAGTTATGCCGAAAAAGCATGTCAATCGAAACAAATACGCATGAATGCATAGTTACCCCTCTGCTAGAATGAAGAGCTTTCCGACAACTGAGGCACAGCACAGCATGGATTCCATGATCGAAAAAAAAGAAGAATTGCGGCAACAATTGAGACAGGCCGCGCTCGAGTATCATGAATTCCCGACGCCCGGCAAGATCAGCGTCACACCGACCAAACAACTGACCAACCAGCGCGATCTGGCGCTGGCCTATTCTCCGGGCGTGGCTGCAGCCTGCGAAGAAATCGTCATTGACCCGGCCAACGCCTACCGCTACACCGCACGCGGCAATCTGGTGGCGGTCATCACCAACGGCACCGCCGTGCTCGGCCTGGGCAATATTGGCCCGCTGGCCGCCAAGCCCGTGATGGAAGGCAAAGGTGTGCTGTTCAAGAAATTTGCCGGCATCGATGTGTTCGACATCGAAATCAACGAACTCGACCCCGACAAGCTGTGCGACGTCATCGCCGCGCTCGAACCGACCTTCGGCGGCATCAACCTCGAAGACATCAAGGCCCCCGAGTGCTTCTACATCGAGCGCAAGCTGCGCGACCGGATGAAGATTCCGGTCTTCCATGACGACCAGCACGGCACCGCCATCATCGTCGGCGCGGCCATACTCAACGGCTTGAAAGTCGTCGAGAAAGACATCAAGAAATGCAAGCTGGTGGTCTCTGGCGCCGGTGCCGCCGCCCTGGCCTGTCTCGACCTGATCGTCGATCTCGGCTTCCCGATCGAAAACATCTACGTCACCGACCTGGCCGGCGTGGTCTACCAAGGCCGCAAGGAATTGATGGACCCGGACAAAGAGCGTTTCGCCCGTGACACCAGCGCCCGCACCTTGGCTGAAGTCATCCCCGACGCCGACATCTTTTTAGGTCTTTCCGCCGGCGGTGTCCTGAAGCCGGAAATGGTCAAGGCCATGGCCGCCCGTCCATTGGTGCTGGCGCTGGCTAACCCCACCCCGGAAATCCTGCCCGAAGAAGTCGCGGCCGTACGCGGCGACGCCGTGATCGCCACCGGCCGTTCGGATTACCCGAACCAGGTCAACAACGTCCTGTGTTTCCCCTACATCTTCCGTGGCGCACTTGACTGCGGCGCCACTACCATCACGCGCGAGATGGAAATCGCCACCGTGCACGCCATTGCCGATTTGGCCAAGGCCGAACAGTCCGACATCGTTGCCACCACCTACGGCATCACCAACCTGTGCTTCGGCCCTGAGTACATCATCCCGAAACCGTTCGACCCGCGCCTGATGATCAAGATTGCGCCGGCCGTAGCCAAGGCCGCCGAGCGATCCGGTGTGGCGGCACGTCCGATCAAGGACATGGCCGCCTACTGCGAACGGCTGCAACAGTTCGTCTACCACAGCGGCACCTTCATGAAGCCGATCTTCCAGGTCGCCAAGGCGGCGCCTGCCGGCAAGAAACGTATCGTGTTTGCCGAGGGTGAGGAAGAGCGCGTCTTGCGCGCCGTGCAAGTGGTAGTCGACGAACAACTGGCCAAGCCTATCTTGGTCGGCCGCCCAGCCGTTCTGCTGCAGCGTATTGCCCAGTTCGGCCTGCGCCTGCAGCCCGATGTCGACTTTCTGGTGATTAACCCGGAATTCGACGAGCGCTATCGCGACTACTGGCAGACCTACCTGCAGATGACGATCAGGAAAGGCGTCACCGAGCAATACGCCAAGCTGGAAATGCGCCGCCGCCACACCTTGATCGGTTCGATGATGATCCACAAGGGCGATGCCGACGGCATGATATGCGGCACGTTCGGCACTACGGCACTGCATCTGCATTACATCGATCAAGTATTGGGCCGGCGCGACGGCGTCAATGTCTATGCCGCCATGAACGGTCTGATCCTGTCGGACCGGCAATTGGTGCTGGTCGACACCCACGTCAACGAAAATCCGAGTGCCGAGCAGCTCGCCGAAATCACCATCCTGGCGGCCGAGGAAATGAAGCGCTTCGGGCTGGTGCCGCATGTGGCGCTGCTCTCGCATTCGAACTTCGGATCAAGCAACAGCGAATCGGCGAAGAAGATGCGCGCCACGTTGGCCATCCTCAAAGACCTGGCGCCGGACATGGAAGTGGAAGGCGAGATGCATGGCGACACGGCCCTCGATCACGCCCTGGTGAAGAAGATGATGCCGGAGACCAAGCTGAAGATGGCGGCCAACTTGCTGGTAATGCCCAATATCGAATCGGCCAATATCTCTTACAACCTGCTGAAAACTGCGGCCGGCAACGGGATTGCGGTCGGGCCTATCCTTTTGGGTTGTGCCAAGCCGGTGCATATCCTGACGCCTTCGGCGACCGTGCGGCGGATTGTCAATATGACGGCGTTGTGTGTGATGGATGCGGTGGCGGAGAGATACGCGTCTTGAGCGGCGGTGCCTGTCAACCAAAGGCGCGTGATCATTGTTTGACGAGAAAATAATCGCACTCGTGGTAGACCAAGAAGTCGGATGCGAAGCGCAGTGTGTCGTCCCCCGCTCTCGGGCAGTCAGGTGTGGTTCACCACCTT
>DATBQE010000175.1:0-5981 GCA_036561005.1 Burkholderiaceae bacterium
CCGATGGGAGCATATCCCCGCTTAATCATTTTCTCGGATTGGCGCCGAAATTTCTCCTCGGTTTGGCGCTTGCCATCAATCCGCTGGGCATTTTGATCGGGTCGGCAATGCTTGGCCCAATGTCGGACCGCTACGGACGACGATTGCTACTCCTGGCAACGATTTTGTTCAGCGCGCTCGGCCACCTGGCAGTTGTCGCTGCGCTCTTCAAGGAAAATTATCCATTGTTTGTCGTTGCCCGATTCGTCACCGGCCTGGCAGAAGGAAATACCAGCCTCGTCGGTGCCATGTTGGCCGATCAACTGGAGGGAGAGCTCCGCACACGAGGATTTGCGCTGCTCAACGGCGCCAATTACGCAGGTTGGCTGGTCGGCCCCTTTATCGCCGGCGCGACCGTGCAGTTCGGTATTGTCGTGCCGTTCGAGCTTGCCGCTTTCACTTTGCTGGTGACGTTCTTTCTCGGATGGCGTGCCTTCCCCAAAGGGCGCACCCGCACAACGGCGGCTTCATCCGGTGAGTTGCACATATTCGCTCTGCTGGCGCATCGTCCTATACGGCAGTTGTTTGCGATCCATCTCGCGCGGACCGTCGGCGTCACGGCTTTCTATGAATTTTTCCCGCTACTGCTGGTCGAATATGCCGGCTTCGCGGCAGGAGGTATCAGCATCGTGTCGGGTATTTTGTGTGCCGTCATGACCGGCACGTCGGCGCTGATCGGGCACGGATACATGAAAACCGGCGGGCCGCGAAGTCTGCGCAACTACAACATCGCCACAGCTGTCTGCATAGCGCTGGCGTGCTGTACCAATCCAGTCATCGCCATCGGGGCGATGATCGTGTTTGGCATACCCAACGCCCTTTACAACGCGGTGCTGCCTGCGTATTGTTCGGAACGCTTTGCGTCACATGGCCAGGGCTCGGTGATGAGCTTGCTCACGACCATATTCTGCATTTCCAACGTCATCGTTGCCCTTGTCGGCGCCGGCATTACCCAGATCGATTCACGATTGATCCTCTTGCTTGGGGTGGCCACCGCTGCGTGGGCCGGCTGGCGCATCGCGCCATGGATAGACGCCGCTTCGAAACAAAAACATGCATTGATCGAGGAAGCGATCCTATGAGCACACCCACCCAGGAGCGTTTGCTGACCTTGCTGAAAGCGCGCGGCCCCATGACCGCCGGGCAACTGGCAGAACTACTCGACCTGACTTCCATGGGCGCACGCCGCCAGCTCGAAACTGCAGACGCCGACGGTCTTGTGAAGTTTGAAGATCGCCCTGCCGGCAAGGGGCGTCCCGCCAGATGGTGGTCGCTCTCGGGCGCCGGTCACGCGCGTTTCCCCGACCGGCACAGCGATGTCGTGACCCAGCTGCTGACCCAGGTGCAGGCGCAGTTTGGCGAGGACGCGATCGATAAGCTGATTGCTGCCCGAGAATCGTCCATGCTGCAGCAATATCGCTTGGTGTTGGTTGAGCGGGGTGAGCGGGCGAATGTAGCCAACAATCGGGCTGAAAATCGACCTGAGAGTCGACCTGAGAGTCGACCTGATAATCGCGCTGATATGCTGGCTGAAAAGCTGGCTGCCCTCGCAGCAATGCGCACTCAAGAGGGTTACATGGCGGAGCTGGTCCCCGCGGCGGACGGTGTCGGCTGGGAATTGATCGAGCATCATTGCTCGATCTGCGCCGCTGCGAATCAATGTCAGGCGTTTTGCCGCAGCGAATTGAGTTTGTTCAGCCAGTTGGTTCCGGAAGTGGATTGGCAACGGACCGAACACCTGATGAACGCCGGGCGGCGCTGCATTTATCGCATTACGCCAAAAAACTAAAATCGGAGGAGCAATCTGCAGTGACGGCTTGAGTATCCGCGTCAGGCACGAATGGCAAAACCTTGGGCATAGCCAAGGGGGTCCTTGCCGGTCCATTCCACACCATCAATGAGTCGACACACGGAATAGGCCGGTCGATCAAAATCGAGCTGCAGCGCCGAAGCCGATTGTGCAAACAAAACACTCTGACTCACCAGCTCCGCCATTTCCTGCCAATTGTCCTGTTCTTTCAACATGCCCCACCGATAATACTGACTGATGAACCATAGGCCATCTGCGGCACGCGGCGCGTTGAAACCTTGCGTACCATAAAAGCGCGATGCTGCAGCCGTACTCATGCCATTGCCAGGGCCAAGGCCAAGGCCAGATGAGGCCTCTTTGGCCAATCCCAAACTGGGCAAGATCATCGCCGGCAGCAAATTCAAATATTGCGGCTGCGCCATCCAGTCAGCCGCAGTACGACGATTTTCTGTGGTCTCCAGCCATTTGCAGGCATCGAGCATGGTGCAAATCAGCGCGCGCGCGGTATTGGGGTAAAGCGCAGCAAACTCGCGCCTGCATGCGAGTGCTTTTTCCGGATGCTCCGGCCAAATTGCGGCGCTCGACACCACCATCCTGCCGGCCTGCTTTGCCATTGTGACGGTATGCCATGGTTCGCCGGCACAAAATCCGTCCAGCTCACCCTGCACCATGGCTTCCGCCATTTGCGGCGGCGGAATGACGACACTTTCCACATCACGCAGCGGATGCACGCCCTGCGCAGCAAGCCAATAATTCAGCCACATCGCGTGTGTTCCGGTCGGAAAGGTTTGCGCCAGCACCGGCTTGCGTTTGAGACCGGCAAATGCGTCTTGCAACGACGCACCGTTTTGCAACGCATCGGCCAGGCGGTTCGACAATGAGATTGCCTGGCCGTTACGGTTTAAGGTCATCAGGATCGCCATATCGGCCTGTGGTCCGCCAAGGCCGAGTTGAACACCGTACACCAGTCCATACAGGCAATGCGCGGCGTCAAGTTCGCCGGTCAGCAACTTGTCGCGAACGGCGGCCCAGGATGGCTGCCGCTGCAATTCGATCTCAAGACCGTATTGCCGGCCAAGTTTGCGTACTTCTGCGACGATCAGCGGCGCACAATCGGTCAGGGCCACGAAGCCCAGGCGCAGCCGAGAAATTTCCAGCCTGACGTCGAGGGGCGAATCGGCAAAGTCAGTCATCAAGTGTTCCCCAGCAAATCAGCCATGGCGATGATCTGGCGCGCGACCTCGGCTATCTTGAGGCCTTGCTTCATCGCCTGGGTGCGCAAGGTTTCGTAGGCCTGCGCTTCCGTCATATTGCGCTTGTCCATCAGCAAACCCTTCGCCCGGTCGATCAATTTTCGATTGGTTAATTCCAGCTCCACGTCGGCCAGACGCTGGCGCAGGCGCGATTCCTCGGCAAACCGGGCCAGCGCGACTTCAAGGATCGGCGCCAGCCGCGCGGGAGCCAGCCCGTCGACGACATAGGTGGTGACGCCTGCGCCAACCGCCGCGCGTATCAATTGTTGATCGGCGTCATGGCTGAACATGACCACAGGGCGCGGTGCCGCCGCGTGCATCAAGGCCAGTTGTTCCAGCGTGTCGCGCGACGGCGATTCGGTATCGACAATGACAATATCGGGTTTTTCACGCTTGATGGCGTCGGACAGGGCGCGCGGAGTCGCAACCAGCGGCAGCACTTCATAGCCATGCTCGGTCAATGCCTGGCACAGCTCTGCAATGGGTTTATCGGTATCGTTGACGAGCAGGACGCGAAGCATGAGGCACAATCGAAAGCTATGAGGCGGTTTGAGGCGTAAGCATATTTTCGTCTACGAACCGTGCATGCGGCAAGCGCAATCTCTGCCGATGTGCCGACGCCCGCCACAAATGATCATTTTTGTGCAGATTGTCCATCGAGATCGCCTTCATGCCTGAGTAATTGTCGATGGGTTCGACGTATTGCGGGCACACATCTGCTGCAACTCCGGCACGCAGGAGCCGCATACCGATCCGCAACCGAGCTCGCTCTTTAATTGATCGAGCGTTGCTCCTGCGGCTATTGCGCGATTGATGCTGGACGCTTTGACTTGCATGCAGTTGCAAATGGTGCGGTCAACAGGTGTGCGAGCCTTCTGGCTGGAAAACACCGAGAGGCGCGAACCGCGCCAATCCGCATTGGCGCGCACGATGTCAAGAATCGCATCGGCATTGGCCACGTCGCCGGCAAACGCCATGGCCACCAGTTTCGCGTCTTGCCACATGGCGCGCTTGGCGATGCCGCGCTGCGAATCGCGGTATTCGAGCGTGTCGCTGCCGGCAGGCATATCGAGCGCAAGATATAGGCGCTCCAGCCAGCCCGGCGGTGCCTCGGCGTTAGCTGCACGCACAATCAGCATATCGTTCTCCAGCGAAATCGCCGCGTAGCTACACGCCTGCAAGAGGGGTTGCACTCGCGTCTGCAATGCAAGGATATCGCCGCGCCGCGCGGCCAATACGCCCCACGGGAGCACAGCCTTTTCGATGCGAACAGCCGCATGCTTCAATTCAGGCTGGAAAGAGCGGCTGTCGACGGCATCGCCGCATGCCTCATTGATGCCGCTATTGTTGAGGAACTGCGCGTTCCAGTGCATGGCCGCGAATACCGTACCCGATTGCACCTCGTCCGAAAGTTGCAGAGGCAGCACAACTTTCCCACGTTTGCTAGCCACCGAGACAAGATCGCCGGAACGCAAGCCGCGCCGTTCGGCGTCCGTCGGGTGCATGGTCAATGCCGGTTCCGGCGCATGGGAAAATGCCGACGCCGCGCGGCCGGTTCGGCTCATGCCATGCCATTGATCGCGCAGGCGCCCGGTGAGCAGATGAAACGGGTAGCGCGCGCTGGTCGGCTCGGCCACAGGCAGATAGTGCGGCGCGTGGAATTGGGCGCGACCGTTTGCGCTGGCAAACCTGCCGTCGCTGTAACGGCGCGCTTGCCCTTCTTGCTGCCCGGCGGCATAGGGCCATTGCAGCGGCCCTTGCTCTTCCAGCAAACCATAACTTATCCCACCGATGTCGAGGTCGCGTCCCTTCGTCAGCGTACGATGTTCGTTGAATATCTCTTCGGGTGAAGCGTAGGGAAACAAATCATGATCGTGTCCGGTCAACGCCTGGATGCGCCGCGCCACTTCGCAGGCAATCCACCAATCCGGCCTGGCATCGCCCGGTGCTGGCACAGCCTGCCGCACACGCGAAATGCGGCGTTCCGAATTGGTCACCGTGCCCGATTTCTCACCCCATGAACTCGCCGGCAATACCACGTCGGCATAGGGGATGGTGTCGGTTTGCAGGAAGGCTTCCTGCACGACGACGAACTCGGCGGCATCGAGCGCTTCGCGAATTTTGCCCGCGTCCGGCATCGAGTGTGCCGGATTGGTGCAGACTATCCAGACCGCCTTGATGCGGCCGTCGCGCAACGCCTCGAACATGTCGACAGCCGGTAGTCCGGGAGTTGCCGATACTTTCTCGACACCCCACAATGCGGCGACCTCGGCGCGATGCAGCGGGTTCCCGACATCGCGATGCGCGGCCAGCATGGTCGACATGCCGCCGACTTCACGTCCGCCCATCGCATTGGGTTGGCCGGTCAGCGAGAACGGCCCCGCGCCGGGTTTGCCGAGCTGCCGGGTGGCCAGATGCAAATTGATCAGTGCGAGATTCTTGTCGGTGCCATGGCTGGACTGGTTCAAACCCATGCAATAGAGTGAAAGCGAGGCAGGCGACGCGCCGAACCATTCGGCAGCCTGGATCAGGTCACGTTCGCTGATGCCGCACAATTCGGCGGCAAAGCGCGGCGTATAGTCGCGCACCATTGCCTTCAATTCCGCGAAACCTTCGGTGCTGCTTTCGATAAAGCTTCGATCAATCCAGCCTTCCCAGATCAGGTGGTGCAGCATGCCGTTGAACAAGGCCACATCGGTGCCGGGCTGTATTGCCAAGTGCAGATCGGCCATCGCAGCAGTATCGGTACGGCGCGGATCGATGACAATCCAGCGGATCAAAGGATCGGCGGCTTTGGCGGCCTCAAGACGGCGAAACAACACCGGATGGGCATAAGCCATGTTGCTGCCGGCAAACATGACGGTTTTTGCCAGCTCCAG
>DATBQE010000176.1:0-3030 GCA_036561005.1 Burkholderiaceae bacterium
ACGCACGACCGAAGCGGATCGGTCCTCACCGCCCTGCCATTGTCGGACACGCCGCTCGGCACGCCGGTCTATGAAGCCATGCTGAAAGACGCCAACGTCAAGGCCGACATCATCATCGCCCAAGCCGCAGGACGCGACCAATGAATGCGCCCAATCCGGCACAACGCGGCCCGCTTCCGGCGGGCGCGCTGATCCTGTTCACTATTGCGATTTCGCTGGCCACCTTCATGGAGGTGCTCGATACGTCGATTGCCAACGTGGCAATCCCCACCATCGCAGGCAATCTCGCGGTGAGCGCCAACCAGGGCACGTGGGTGATCTCTTCCTATGGCCTGGCAGCCGCGATCGTCGTGCCGCTGACCGGCTGGATAGCCAAGCGTTTCGGCGAAGTGCGTACTTTCACCTGGTCGGTCGTGCTGTTCACTTTGGCTTCGGCCTTGTGCGGCCTGGCCACCAGTTTGCCCATGCTGGTCGCGTTCCGCTTCCTGCAAGGCCTGGTATCGGGCCCCATGGTGCCGCTCTCGCAGGCGCTGCTGCTAGCGAATTTCCCGCCGCAAAAACGCGGCATGGCCATGGCCATCTGGGCCATGACCGTGGTGGTGGCACCGATCTGCGGCCCGCTGCTTGGCGGCTACATCACCGACAACCTGACCTGGCCATGGATCTTCTATATCAATGCGCCGATTGGACTGCTTTCAGGATTCGTCACCTACACGTTATTGCGCGGCCGCGAAACCGCCACCGAACGCAAACCGATTGACATCGTCGGCCTGGTGTTGCTTGTGCTCGGCGTGGGCAGCCTGCAACTGATGCTCGACAACGGCAACGACATGGACTGGTTCGGCTCGCCCGTGATCATCGGCCTGTGTGCAACCTGCATCGTGGCGCTGACCTTCTTCGTCGCATGGGAATTGACCGACGAGCACCCGATTGTCGACCTGACGCTATTCTCCAAGCCCAACTTCCGTTTCGGTGTGATTGCCATGGCCTTCGGCTACATGGCCTTTTTCGCCATGACCGTGCTGTTCCCGCTTTGGCTGCAAACCGTGATGGGCTACACGCCGACCTGGGCTGGCATCGCCACCTCGCCGGTGGGGCTGTTCGCGCTGATCCTCTCGCCCATTATTGGGCGCAATATCCAGCGCCTCGACCTGCGCATGGTGGCAACCGTCGCCTATGTCGTGTTCGCCATCACGGCCTACTGGTTTTCCACCTTCAACCTTGATACCTCGATGTCCCAGGTCTACCTGCCGCGTCTGGTGCAAGGCATCGCAGTGGCCTGCTTCTTCGTGCCGATCAACCAGATCATCATGTCCGGCATCCAGCCGGCCAAGCTGGCTGCGGCTTCCGGTCTGTCGAGCTTCTTCCGCACGTTGTCGGGCAGCTTGGGCACCGCCATCGTCGTCACCCTGTGGGACAGGCGCACCCAGACCCATGACGTGCGCATGGCAGAAAGCTTCACCGCCAACGGCAGCGCTTCGGTCGATTACCTCGATCGCCTGCACGGCCTCGGCATGTCAGCCGACCGGGCTTACGCAACGGTGCAAAACCAGATTCACGCGCAAAGCGCCATGTTGGCAACCAGCGAAGTGTTCTGGGCAATTTCCATCCTGTTCCTGGTCCTGATCGGCTTCATCTGGTTCACTCGCCCACCGTTCGGCGCGGCTGGCGGCGCAGCAGGCGGCCACTGATTGGGCAAGTCAGAAAGAAAACAGATCGGCCTGACGCGGCGGTTCTTTGTCGGCGGCGCCCGCCACCGGCGCCGCCGCTGAAATCAGCAGTTCGGCAGGGTAGGGCAGCAGCATGGCTGCCGCATCGCGCGTATCGGCGTGCAGCCATGCTGCATAGCTGTTTTGTGGCAGCACCACCACGCTGCGCTTCTCTTCGCCGGGTTTGTGAAACCGGCGCATCAAGGGATGCAAGTCGGCATTGATAGTCAACATGGAAAACGAAATCAGCGGCGCGCCATCCGGTCCGTCAGGCCGGGTTTCCCAGATGCCGGCAATGCCGAGTGGGCAGTCGTCATGGTGCGCAATCTGCCAGCGCACGGCCTTGCCGCTTTCGTAGGAAGGCTCGAAAATCGACTCCGCCGGAATGATGCAGAATTGCGCGCGCTGCCAGGCATTGCGAAACGAATATTTGGACGCCACCGTCTCCGAGCGCGCGTTGTAGGTCTGCTTGCTCAGTTTCATCTCGGCCCAGGACGGCACCATGCCGAAGCAGGCTGATACACATTCGGTATTCTGATTTTTGTCGTTCAGTCTGACGATAGGAGCCATCGATCCGGGAAAGGCGATCCGTTCGTAGGGGATGTCGGCGACGGCTGCGCCGAATTGCTCGGCAATGCGGTCACGGCGGCTGGGGGTGTAGGTTGCGCACATTGGCCTATTGTAAGAGGAAATCCACTTATCCAGCTCTTTGGTTTGACTACAAATCCGGCAAGTCAAATCTCGTACAAGGCCCTACCAACGAGCATCTAAAGCAAAATCGGTCAAAACCTTTTCAACCATTCCCAGGTGACCCATCCTATAGCCATAAGCGCGACCGCAAGCGCGCCTTGCGTGAACGTCGGTTGATGCGGGTGACCAAGGAGTTTCTTTGCACGATCTCCAAACATTGCGTATGGAAGGCCGAGTCCGAAAGCAACGGGAGCAAAAAATATTGGCAGCTGATAGAGAGTTCCACCCCGCTTCCCCGCAAGAATCGCGGCATACGGAGCGTATATGCACATAACGCCCATGACACTCCCAGATATCAGCAGCAGGATGCCAATTGATCGTAGCGACAATTCGCGATCAAAGACTGAAGACGGATAAAAAATCTTGCCCTGCTGTGGATCATAAAGTGCCAAACGGTGCTTTTCTGCAAGCTCGCGAATCACTTTTGAAATGACCTCTGCACGAGAGAACACGAAATGCATCACCACGTATCGATCCGTCGTGTCGTGGCACACACTCCACGGGCACAGATCCAAATCATCAATTTGGAAATATTATCGATTTCCGGATGCAGTTGGGAAAGCTCCAGATA
>DATBQE010000177.1:0-42388 GCA_036561005.1 Burkholderiaceae bacterium
GAAACTTAATTGCTAAGGAGCAATTTTCAAGCTAGTCGACATTTTGCACGAAACATTGGCATACGGCAACAAATATTTTGCCTGAAAGCAACTTGACTAAAGCAGCATGTCCGGCTCAGGCAATTATCTGAAATGATGTCCCAATTTGTCCCACACTTGTCCGGTATCGCTCCTGAAGTATTGACCTGTCGTCGGTAAAGTGGAATCCTCACTTATCGGATAGGGAGTCTCAAAATGTCTCAAGCACTGGTAGTCATTGACGTTCAGGAATCGTTCCGCCATACCCCATACTGGCGCGAGGACGATTTGGCAAGTTATCTTGTGGCCCAAAATCGGCTTATCGCCGGCGCCCGCGCGGCCGGGATTGCTGTTGTGCGTGTGTTCCATTTACAGGATGACGGCGGCCCCTTTTCCAAACCGCATGGTTATGTCATACCGCTGGTCGGCAGCGACCCGCACGCTGACCACATAGTCGAAAAACACGTGCATAGCGCGTTGGTGGGAACCGACCTCATCGAGTGGTTCAGGGCGCGCGGCATTGACCAGCTCATCATTTCAGGCATACGCACCGAACAGTGCTGCGAAACCACGACGCGCAATGCATCGGACATCGGCTTTCAGGTTGACTATGTCACCGAAGCGACACTGACCTTTCCCATGCGCCACGCCGGCGGCCGCCTGTATTCGCCAGAGGAAATCAAGGAAAGAACCGAACTGGTGTTGGCCGGCCGCTTTGCCCGCATTTGCACCGTGGACGATGTATTGAGCAAATTGCCGGCCATGGCCTGATGCGATGAACAGGACCGACGTCTATTTCGTGGTGCTGCCAGGCATGCTCCTGCTCGACCTTGCGGGCGCGGCCGAGGCTTTTCGTATCGCCGGCAATCACGGCGGAAAATACGCGTTGCATTTCGTCGGTCCGGCACCCGAAGCCGGTACTTCGGTCGGCCTCGGCATCAGCCACATCGCGCCGTTACCGGCACAACTGCCGGCAGGTGCATTGCTGGTACTGTCCGGTCTCTCCGACGGTGCCGAAGCAAGACATGTGAACGAGGTGCGCGACACAGTCAGGTGGTTGCAAAGCGCGTGGCACAACGGACTGAGCCTGATGACAATCTGCTCCGGCGCAATGCTGGCTGCCGCTGCCGGTTTGCTCGATGGCAGGCGCTGTACGACGCACCACACACTGATCGATCAGCTACGCATGCGCGCGCCCAACGCACTGGTTGAAGAAAATCGCGTATTCGTCATCGATGGGCCGATTGCCACGTCGGCCGGCATCACCACCGGTATCGATCTGGCGCTGGAATTGATCGCGCAACGGGCCGGACCCACCACCGCGCTCGAAGTCGCCCGTACCATGGTGGTCTGGCTGCGCCGTGACAGCGGCGCACCGCAACTTTCGCCGTTCCTGCAATATCGCAATCACCTGCATCCCGCCGTGCATCGCGTGCAGGACGCCATCGCGGCAAACCCATCCAGAGACTGGTCGCTGGACGAACTGGCTGCCGTTGCCTGCGTCAGTGCGCGTCATCTTGCCCGCCTCTTCAAAACGCATACCGGCTTGGGTCCGGTCGATTTCCGTCAAAAAATGCAGCTTGCGCAGATTGAACCCCTGCTGCGCCGGCGCGACCTGTCGCTCGACCGTGTCGCCGAAGCAGGCGGCTTCGGTTCGGTGCGCGACATGCGCCGCGTCTGGCTAAAGCAACGCGGGGAGAGTTTGCGCAGGGTCGGAACATGATTGCAAAGTCACGCCGCGGGATGCTCGTGCGCCTTGTGTTAGCCTGCATATGGTTTCTCTGCGCCCATGCAGCAGTTTGTGCGCCACTCGACCTCACGCCGGAATCGGTCACGGCCGGTGCGCAATCCTTGTATCGCGCGCGCCTGGCAGACGCAGAACAGAAATTCGAACTCGACACCGATACCGCCTTTGTCGTCCGAGTCAAGCGCATCGCCGACCGCCTGATCGTGCAGGCCATGCATGACGACCCGGAAACGCGCAATTTCAAATGGGAAATCCACGTCACCGACGACGCGCAGGAAAGCGCTTCCGGCATGGCCGGCGGCAAGCTGCTGGTAGGCCAGGCATATGTCGAGAAGCTCGCACTCAACGATAGCGAATTGGCCATGCTGCTCGGCCACGAAATTGCCCACATCGTCCTGGCGCACAACTTCAGGGAAATGCAAGAGGCCCTGAAAATGGAACCGGAGCGCAGTGCGCAGTCATTTGCGGCGCTGGAATATGCGATAGATCACGACGCGGCACTCATGACCAAACTGGCTGATCTGAATTCAGCGCAAGAAAGCGAAGCCGACATGGAAGGCTTGCGCATGGCGGCGCGCGCCGGTTGGGCGCCGCTTGCGCTGGCCGGCTATTTCAAAAAAATGGCGCATGCCGACCCCATGGCCAACTTCGACAGCCGCGAACATCCGGCGGCGGCGCGGCGCTGGCGTGCAGCGCGCGAACTGGCCGCACAAATAAGCGCCAAGTAAAAAAATACGCCATCCTCTGTCAGTCATTTCCGCTTCTCATTGCCGCAAGGCGGCGTCCAGAAGATCAAGCCCTTCGGCCAGGGTCTTGTCTTCGATCGTCAGCGGGAACAGGAAGCGGATCACATTTCCATACACGCCGCAGGTCAGCAGCAGCAAGCCCGACTCCAGTGCCTTGGCCTGAACTTTCCTGGCGAACGCGGCGTCCGGCTGTCCGCTGACAGGATCGTTGAATTCCACTGCAATCATGGCACCCAGACCACGGATGTCGGCAATATGCGGCACGTCGGCCTGCGCTTTGCGCAGACGCTCACACAACAGTGCACCGAGTCGCGCGGCACGTTCGTTCAGGCCTTCCGCCTCGATCACATCGAGCACTGCCAGTGCGGCAGCAACTGCAAGCGGATTGCCGGCGTAGGTGCCGCCCAGTCCGCCGGGGCCGGGCGCGTCCATGACGTCGGCGCGACCGCACACACCGGAGAGCGGCATGCCGCCGGCCAGGCTCTTGGCCATGGTGATCAGGTCGGGCATCACCTCGTAATGTTCAATCGCGAACAGTTTGCCAGTGCGGGCAAAGCCGGTCTGGATTTCGTCCACGATCAAAAGAATGCCATGCTGATCACACAGCGCGCGCAAGGCCTGCATGAAGGCGGCAGGCACGACATTGAACCCGCCTTCACCCTGGATCGGCTCGATAATCATCGCCGCAACCCGCTTGGGATCGACATCCGCCTTGAACAGTTGATTGATGGCAGCGAGCGAATCGTCGAGGGAAACGCCATGAAGGGAATTCGGAAAGGGCGCGTGATAGACCTCGCCCGGAAACGGACCGAAGCCCACTTTGTACGGATCGACCTTGCCGGTCAAGGCCATGCCCATGAAAGTTCTCCCATGGAAAGCACCGGAGAAGGCGATGACTGCAGACCGGCCGGTCGCGGCGCGTGCAATCTTGATGGCGTTCTCCACAGCTTCTGCGCCGGTGGTGAAAAATGCCGTCTTGGCCGGCTGCGAAATCGGCGCCAGGCGGTTGATACGCTCCGCAAGTTCGACGTAACTTCCATAGGGCACAACCTGATAGGCGGTATGCGTAAACTTGTTCAACTGCGCCTCAATCGCCGCCACCACCTTTTCGTGCCGGTGCCCGGTATTCAAGACTGCAATGCCGCTGGCAAAATCGATATACCGGTTCCCTTCGACATCCCACAACAATGCGTTCTCGGCAACGTCGGCAAAAAAATTGCACATGACGCCGACGCCGCGCGGCGTGGCGGCATCCTTCCTGATTTTCCACTGCGCGTTTGTCGTTTCCATATTCCTGCTCCAGTCCTGATCATCGATGCAATTTTCCATACCCCTTGGGACACCGGCAAAAATCACAGCAAGCGGCGTGCACGCAGGATCGCAGCGCGTTAGATTTTTGGCGGTACCCAATTTTGAACGATGACCGACTCTTCACATAGAGCCAGTTCCTGTTTTCTGATGGTGCCAGTGGACGATGTTCAGTGAAGCGGCGGGTTTGCTGTCAATCGCACAATGAACCATCCAGCCTCCGCAATAAAGCAAATCGAACACGTCGCCTAAAAAGCGCCCGCAAATGATGACGGACCATAACCTGCAGCAACCCGAGCCTACAGCGGCAAGTTGGACGGTAACGCGCTTTTCCTGCCCGTCCATGCATCGCACCTGCAAAAAGGCACCGGCTGAACCTTTCAACAAGATTGCAATCAAAGAATGTAGTTGCGTCTTTCGATGCGACAATGGTTGCGGATTCAATTCCGGGCTGGCCCTTGTTTTGCCAAAGAGCCATGTTCGCGTTCAACTGCGGGTCGCACGACCACATTCCATTCGTTAAATCAACCGGAGAAGCAAAATGGCACTATGGATTCTGGCAGCCTTGATCGCCATGCTCGCCGCCATGTATTTTGAAGTATCCGGAAAATGGTGGTTATCCGGGATTGGTGCCTGGTTGCTGTTGGGCGTCGTCACCGACACCATCGGCGGCGTTACTGCGATCATCCTGGTGCTGCTGATAGGCCTGCCGGCAGTCGTGCTTGCATCACGGCCGCTGCGTCGCGCCTTGCTTACCCCAAACATTTTCCAGCTTTTCAAACGCATCCTGCCTGCCATGTCGGACACCGAGCGTGATGCGTTGGAGGCCGGCACGACCTGGTGGGATGCCGATCTGTTTTCCGGTAAACCCGATTGGCACAACCTGCTCAAGACGCCGGCGCCGGTATTGACAGAGGAAGAACACGCGTTTCTCGACAATGAAGTCGAGACACTCTGCGCGATGGTCGACGATTGGGAAACCACACAGGTTTGGCAGGATCTGTCTCCACAGGCCTGGCAATTCATCAAGGACAAGGGTTTTCTCGGCATGATCATTCCGAGGAAATATGGCGGCAAACAGTTCTCTGCCTACATGCATTCGCAAGTAGTGATGAAGCTATCGACGCGCTGCTCCGCCCTGGCCGTATCGGTCATGGTGCCCAACTCGCTCGGCCCGGCTGAATTACTGCTGCACTACGGCACCGAAGAACAAAAAAATCATTATCTGCCGCGCCTTGCCGCCGGCCTGGAATTACCATGTTTCGCGCTTACCAGTCCTTACGCAGGTTCCGACGCCGCCGCCATCCCCGACATCGGCATTGTGTGCCGCGAACAATTCGAGGGCAAGGAGACCTTGGGCCTGCGCGTCACTTGGTCGAAGCGCTACATCACACTCGGCCCGATCGCGTCCCTGCTGGGTCTGGCTTTTCATGTGCATGATCCTCAACACTTGCTCGGCAACGAGGAAGAATTGGGCATCACTTGCGCCTTGATTCCAACCAGCCACCGCGGCGTGGTTACCGGACGGCGTCACTGGCCGGTGAACGCGGTATTTCAGAACGGTCCCACTTCAGGTGACAAAGTCTTCATACCCATGGAATGGGTAATCGGCGGACAGGCGCAAATCGGCAAAGGCTGGCGCATGCTGATGGAATGCCTGGCTGCGGGGCGGGCGATTTCGCTGCCTTCTACCAACGTCGGTATGGCCAAGCTGGCTGTACGCGGCGTTGGCGCTTATGCAGCCATCCGGCGTCAATTCAAAACTGCCATCGGCAAGTTCGAAGGCGTGCAGGAAGCATTGGCGCGCATGGGGGGCAACCTCTACCTCATGGACGCGGCACGCCGCCTTTCGGCATGCGCGGTCGACATGGGCGAAAAACCGGCGGTGATTTCCGCCATCGTCAAATATCACGTCACTGAGCGCGGTCGTGCGGTGGTCAACGACGGCATGGATATCCTTGGCGGCAAGGGCATATGCATGGGGCCAGGAAATTTCCTGGCACGCGCTTACCAGCAAGTTCCGGTCGCGATCACGGTGGAGGGCGCCAATATCCTCACGCGCTGTCTGATCATCTTCGGCCAAGGGGCGATACGCTCCCACCCCTACGTTCTGAAGGAAATGAATGCCACGCGCGACACCGATGGGCAACGCGCGCTGCACGATTTCGATGCAGCGTTTTTTGATCACGTCGGTTTCGTGTTCGGCAACCTCGCGCGCGCCCTGGTGCACGGCCTGACCGGCGCACTGCTGGCCCCGGCGCCCCAAACGGCAGCGCCTGAGATGCAAGTCTACTATCGCGCCGTAAGCAGGCTCTCTGCGGCATTTGCCCTGCTCACCGACCTGTCCATGTTCACACTGGGCGGCGAGCTCAAGCGGCGCGAACGTATCTCGGGGCGCTTGGGCGATGTGCTGTCGCAGCTCTATCTTGTTTCGGCCGTGCTCAAACGCTTCGAAGACGACGGCCGTCCGGTAGCCGACCTCCACTACGCTCACTGGGCGATCCAGGACGCGTTGACAAGAGCGCAGCAAGCGATCATGGGCGTGCTGGAAAACTTTCCGAATCGCCTGTTGGCGATCTTTGCCCGGATCGTCATCTTCCCCCTCGGTTTGTCGTATCGCAATCCGTCCGACATACTCGGCAGTCAGGTTGCGGACGCAATGCAAACTGCCGGCGACAGCCGCAATCGCCTGTTGGCGGATTCTTTCGTGCACGCAAAACCGGACGACGCAATCGCCGGCCTTGAGCAAGCCTTCGCCTTGCTGCCGCGCGTTGAGGCGATTGAGAAACGCCTGAAGCCGGCCATATACGACGGCACTCTGGAAGCGATACCGCAAAGCCTTGTGTCGCTGAAAGATTGGGCCACCACTGCCGCAATCAAAGGCTTGATCACGCCGATCGAACACGAGGCCATCACCAGTTTTGCCCGCCTGGCCGACCGCGCCGTGCAGGTGGACGATTTTGCGCAAGACTTCGATGCCGGTTCTTACAAGCTCGTGTCGGCAGACGGCAAAACCGATTCCAAAGCCCCGTCCGATGCGGGAATCGCCCATGAACCTGTCCAGGAAGCCGTATTCAAATAAGCGTTCGCGAACAATGCGGGGCAATTGTCACGTGCGAGCCTCGTCACCGGCGGAGGGAATACAGCTTTGTCACTGCGGGAGTAGAATGAAGGATGGCACACGAACGCCCCGCTCGTCTGCAATCTCTCGCTACCAAGATGACCAAATTGGAAAAAATTGAGCTGGTGCTGATACCCGTAGCGTGTTTGGGCTTGCTCGCCGCCACGCCGTGGCTACCGTCCGAACTCAGCATCGGCCATCTGTTGCTTGCGTTATCCGGCTTGTTGCTTCTGCAAAGCCTGATCCGCGATTTGTTTATCCTCATGCAAACCAGGGCGCAACGTGCCGCACAAACCGGCACTCGCGCGGCCATACGCTGCATGTGCGTCGAATCCACCGTCGGCATAACAGGAATTATTGCGGGTGCGTGCGTTCTCGGACTTGGTATCGGCCCGCCGGTCGACATGGGCGCTTGGGGATGGACACTGGTGGCGTTCGCCACTTTAAGCGGCGGATTTGCAATCAAGGACCTGGTCTTGCGCACCGATCCATGGCGCGTTGTGCGCGACCCGGATCATGTAAATATCGTCGTGTCGTGGAAGAAGTAAATCGCCCGCAAACCTAGGGCTCGAATAATTCGCTCACTGGACAATCGAATATCGTTGCCAGGCCTTCGAGCAATGCCACATCCAGTTTGATCGCCGTATTGTTGACCACACGCGTCAGCTGCGAATGGGATATCTCCACCGTACCGAGCGCCATCAACAATTTCCACAAGTCCGTTACGAAACGAATGTGATGCTCTGCCATCAAGGCCGGCAAACGTAGCGCAGCCTTGTGTTGGATCTTGGTTCTACTCTTGGATGTCTTCAGTGTCATAGTTGTTGCACCTCACTGCAACGTGCGCATTTTACAGTGCGCAGCGTTTATTTGCACCGTTGCAAATAAACGTCATTGCACACAAATTATTTGCATGCATGCAAATAATTTTGTTTTACCCCCTTGCGCCGGTGTTTTTTATCAGGCAATATTCGTTCATCGGTTCTGCAAAAGAAATTCCAAGAGCCGCAACGACCAACAAATTTTTGGAACAGTGAAATGAAAGCAATGGCGAAATTTACGACGACAGGGAAACGGCAAACGCCGGGTCTGTCATCGCTCGTCGCCCAGCTCGTTTCGCTGGCCTCATTGAAGCAAACCATGACAAGCACCCAACGCATCGGACAAACAGCAACGGCAGCTTATCGCTCCGCTGTGTCCTCGTTCGCCGCCTTGGCTTGCCCCGCATTTGCGGCAATAGGCAGCGTCGGCAATCTCGGCACCAATGGACGTACAGACGCACGCAATCATGCAGGCCGTCCAGAGACACTCAGTATTAATGCAGCAGATTGGAAGTACGCAGGAATCATCCGAGGGGGAACCCCCTAGTCGAGAAGAAAAACTCTCGACAGACCGCAAGGTCGCAGGCGCCAAGCCCGGATGAATCGAAAGATCTCCGGGCTTTTTTGTTTTCCGGGGCGCAGATGTAGAGCAGCACCGTAGCCATGCAGTCAAGCCCTCGGTAGTCCAGAGGCCGTCCCCGGCACAACGCCCGGTGTGATGAAAACGATTTTTAACAATTCGGAAAAGTTTGAAAACCGCGCCTGTATCGGCAAGTGTCCCTCACGATGCTTGCCAGTGTGGGTGCGGTCGGTGCGGAAATAGCTCAGTGGTAGAGCGCAATCCGGCAGGTTGCCTAGCCAAGATTGAGGCCGCGAGTTCGAGACTCGCTTTCCGCTCCACACCGAAAAGGCGCTTTTCATTTTGCAAAAGTGCATGGCCTAGCCAGGGGTAAGTTTTGCCTTATCCTGAGCGTCTTTTCGGAGTGGATTTACAAATTCAATGCACTCATCGTCTAGTGGAAGGACGTCCGGCTTTCGCCCGGTAAACAGGAGTTCGAATCTCCTTGGGTGTACCAAACACATGGACGGTTGGCAGAGCGGTAATGCACCTGACTGTAAATCAGGCGTCCTATTGGACATCGGTGGTTCGAATCCATCACCGTCCACCAAACATGCGGGTATGTCCGAATGGCTTAGGTAACAGCCTTCCAAGCTGAGCATGCGAGTTCGATTCTCGCTACCCGCTCCAGCACTACTACGCGTCTCAAGCTAATCAGGTGAAAGCAGCGGGTTGAAAATCCGATGAGCGTGGTTCGATACCACGGAGACGCACCAAAAAAATACGGGGAATGCGCTTGGGGCGCAGCGATGCTTTGCATGCAACGCGTGTCCGGTTCAAAACCGGGATTCTCCACCAATTATGTAAAACGGAGTTCTAGCCGAGTGGCCAGGCACCCGCCTTTTAAGCGGGGATAGGATGGGTTCAAATCCCTCGGGCTCCACCAATCAAAGATCATCAGTTCAAATCCGGTTTAGCGCTCAAGGTGAGTGCGCTGCACTGTTAATGCAGATAAAGAGTGGTTCGATTCCACTAGCCGGAGCCAGTTTCATTAGGGGCGTAGCTCAGCCTGGTAGAGCAGCGGGCTTTGATCCCGTCAGCCGGTGGTTCAAATCCATCCGCCCTTGCCATAAATAATAGGTTCCTGTAGCTCAGAGGGAGAGCAGCCGACTCATAATCGGCGGGTCACGCTCACAGTCGGGAACACCAGGTCATCAACCGCCGGGCGCGGTTTTGGTTCGATATCGCAAACATCGAACAAAGATGCGCTCAGGGTTTCGTGGAACAACAGCGTTGCGGCTGCCACGGAATCAAACCGTAATGCGCGAACCCTTTGAGCGGGACGTCGCGCCTTAACCGCGTCCGGATGTGGTGATGAATTCGAGAATATTTTGGCGTGGCCGTAGCTCAATGGCAGAGCCCTGGCTTGTGACGCCAGTCATATGGGTTCGATCCCCATCGGTCACCCCAAAATGTTTTCATGCAGATAATCGCTTGTCTAGCTCAGTCGGAAGAGCACCGTCCCGATAAGACGGAGGTGCCTGGATCGTAACCAGGGATAAGCACCAAGCTTTATATCTCGGTAGCTCAATTGGCAGAGTAACGGTCTCCAAAACCGAAGGTTGGGGGTTCGATGCCCTCCCGGGATGCCAGAATAAATAGGAAAGTCCAACTCGTATTTGCTCAAGCACGCAGATCGGTAGAGCGCGCCGCGCAGACTTCAAGGTCGTGCGGCGTACTTTCGGAAGCCATCTATGATCCATAACCGGATGAACTGGTGTAGCAAATTCGCCGATCAACGATGTTTCAACAGAAAGATTTCCCGCCTAGGCTCAAATGGATGAGCGCGACGCTACGAACGTCGAGGTTGCAGGTTCAAGTCCTGCAGGCGGGTCCAGTATTGCGACGACGTGGCAGCTTCACGCGGTCGACCTCACTCGGCTGGTATCGAAAGATGCGCGTTGCACCAAACAGCAAAGCAACTTCGGAGCGTAGGCAAGTGGCATGCCGCCTGGTTTGGGACCAGGTCGTCGGGTGTTCGATTCACCCCGCTCCGACCAGATTTTTAACAGAGAAAGGGGGTGATCTTGAGCATCAAGGAAATGGTGAATGGGGACAAGCACGTAACCTTCATCTTCTACAAGGATTCGGAACTGTGGTATCGCACCAACTGTGGCTTTGAGTTCCCGGTTCCAATTTCCGACACGGGCAGCGCCACCCTCTTCGCGCAAGACAGAGCGATTTTGTTCATGCGGTATATCCGCAAACAGATTGCAATGATTGAGTTGGCCAAGGTTGCAGAGTCCGAAGCATTGGCGGTGTAAGGCAGTTCCCGGAGGGTTGGCTGAGCGGTCGAAAGCAGCGGTTTGCTAAATCGCGGATCGGGGCCTCCCGGTCCAAGGGTTCGAATCCCTTACCCTCCTCCAATTTTTTCAAGCCCTTTTAGCTCAGTCGGTAGAGCAACGGCATCGTAAGCCGTGGGCCGGGCGTTCGAATCGCCCAGAGGGCCCCAATCCAATTTAATGCCTCGTTAACTCAGTGGTAGAGTGCCGGCCTGTCGAGTCGATAGCCAGGAGTTCGATTCTCCTACGAGGCGCCAATTGAAAAACCTGCCCCTTTAGCCGAGTGGAAGGCAACCGCCCTGTAAGCGGTAGATCGTCTGTTCGATTCAGACAGGGGGCACCAGATTTTACGGAAACGTGGCAGAGCGGCTATTGCAGCCGGCTTGAACCCGGCCAGGCCCACCAAGGCCTCGTGAGTTCGAATCTCACCGTTTCCGCCAGTATGCGGAGACGAACGAGCCAACAGTTTGGCTCGTGGGTGAGATTCGAAGGACAACGCTTGCAAGCGTTGTCGCGGCCTGCAGCATGTAGGCGAATCTCACCGTTTCCGCCAGTCTCAATTTCATGCGCGCGTAAAGCCGTACGCAATCCGAAAAGTTTGTTTGCACGTACCCCGGGAGGCAATCCGGAATCTTTTACTATTTGTCAGTTTTAGGTTGATCGCCTGGGCACAGTTTCGAGCATTGTCGGTAGCTGGTTTCGCAAGCGCGATAGCCGTCTTCCCTTATTTTCAGTTTTGCACTGGCCATATCCTGGCGGTTGTTGAGAAACGTGTCCGCGTCGGTTTCAGCTGTAGTGGGTCTTTTCTCAGAGCTGGCCAATTCCTTCGTTCCATAGTCCCTGACATTGGTATCCGTATCGCTCCGGCATTCCTTCTTATCCGCTGCACATGCCCTCGTGCATTGATTCGTCTCCGCAGCGGAGACTTGCAGGTAAATCGACGACATTGCCAAAAATAGCAGTATGTTCTTCATAAATTCTTTCGGGTAGCAATTAAAACGCGGGCATTTTTCGCCGCACCCGGAAGATGGTAACGCACGACGAAACGCAGCACAACACTCACACAGTATCCGCGGCGGAACATGTTCTCATCGCACGCAAATAACGCCGGTCTGAAGGGAATTGGCATACCTTCCCGCCTTAGAAGCGGGAGCTTCTCGGTTCAAGTCTTAGAGCCTGTTTAATGCCCTTTTGGTATGCACGTTCGAGCGAAAAGGGATGCAGTGCAAGGCGCGTCTCTCGCACAGGGTGGCCCCTGTGCGAGCGACGCAACGCCGCAATGCGCCCTTTCCGCTCGAACCCTCCGGGCGGCCCAGCAAAGGGTGCGCTTGCCGTGTTGCGGCTCCTTGCCGTAGCACCACGACGACGCGTCGCCGCGCCTTGCAATCACACCCTTTGCTGTGTCGCATGCATACCAAAAGGGCATTAAACAGGCTCTGAAGGCCGGCACCAGTATTACGGCAGGTGGTGGAATTGGCAGACACCCCATATTCAAAATTTGGCGACCACTGGGTCATGCGGGTTCAACCCCCGCCCTGCCGACCATTTTTCTCTTCAAGTATTACTTGACCTCAAGTGCACTTGAACTTTTATATTGAGTACACAACCTGCGCTTCGCGCCCTACCTTACAGGAGATATTGCAATGAATATGGAAGTTTTTTTGAAGTGCCACACCGCGTGTGTGAACCAGAATTCTCTGCGCCAGGATGCAGGGGGTACCAAAGTGGCGGTTGCAATCGCGGGGTCGGTTTTCGATGCAATTGCGTCAGTTGTACAGCAGTTTTTCCCACCGCGCCAGGAGAGCAGAGCGGACTTCTGATTCGCTACTCGGGGTTTCGATTACCTCCGGTGGGTCCAGGCCCGCGCACACGGACCCGTTCCAGCATCTCGCTGGTTCGCGCCGGCCGTTCATTTCAGTGGTGTAGCTCAGCTGGCAGAGCGTCCGCTTCATATGCGGGAGTGCATCGGTTCGAGGCCGGTCACCACCACCAAAGCATCAAATACGCGATGGCAGAGAGGTCGATTGCAGCGGTTTGCAAAACGGTCAGGTGCCGGTTCGAATCCGGCTCGCGTATCCAGGATTTCTTTGCTTCAGCGAACAAGCTGTGTTTTCAAGCCCTATCCTTCGCGGACGATTCGAACCGCATTTCACCGGAGATCATGTCATGCAAGCCGTATCTTTTTTGAAGTTTTATACCGCGTACGCGGATGCTGTTTCACAAGCACAACCGCCGGCAACCGGCAAGCCGAATACGGCGGCCAAGACGCAGGCGGTGGGCATCCATTCCATCGTATCTCGCCTGGCCAAATTCATCGCGCCTGCCCACGCTTTGTCTGCGCTCAAACACTAGCCGCAGCCATTTGCCACAAGCAATCCGTCCGTAGCTCAGGGGTAGAGCACCGGTTTCCGATGCCGGATGTCGCGTGTTCGACTCACGCCGGATGGTCCAGCGCATCGCTTCATTTCAAACTTTTCCGAATTGTCTTTCGAGCGAGATCATGCCGACCAGGACACGGCCCTTTGTCCCTTGACTTTTCACTTTATTTTTTACTAACCATGAGACACAGATAGGCAACACCATGAACCCGAACATTCTTGCACTCTCGATTGGAGGATACCCATTTGAATGGATCTCGCATGAAGATGCGATTCACTACTACGCCACCGGAAAGGTTGCGTGGGATCTCGGCGACAAGGAGTTCGTGTTCCGCGGCGGCATATCCAAGGCCGGTGTGCAGTCCATTGTCAAGGTCAGGCCCATAATCGCAATTGCCGGCAGTGAAATCATGGCGCGCAAGTTGCGCATCAACCTGCCACTTGGCGACAATAATGATTTGCTGTTCCGACGCGACCGGCACACCTGCGCCTATTGTGGTGAGCAATTCCCGCGCCACCTGCTGTCGCGCGACCATGTCATCCCGCGCTCCAAGGGTGGGCAAGACATCTGGACCAACGTCGTGACGGCATGCCGGCATCACAACCAGGAAAAGAGCGCACGCCTGGTGCATGAGTACCGGCCGCTGCTCTATGTGCCGTACACGCCGTGCCGGTTCGAACACTTCATTCTGTCCGGCAGGAATGTGCTGGCAGATCAAATGACCTACCTTGCCGGGCGGCTGCCGCAGCATTCACGCTTGCTGAGCTAAGCAATGCGGGAATCCGTAGATTCCCGCATTCTTTTTTCACTGCGTTTTTAAAAATCCGTTCCAGCGTCGAACTTGATGGCCGTGGATTGCGTAAAGAAAAATCAGCAAATAGCATGGGAACAGGATCCAATATGCAGCCTGACCGTTTCCGGTATCGGATAACCGGCCATATAACATCGGCATGATCGCACCGCCGGCTATCCCCATAATCAAGAGCGCCGAACCGCTTGCGGTATATTTCCCCAATCCCTCCAACGCCAACGGCCAGATAGCAGGCCAGACCAGCGCATTTGCCAAGCCCAGCATCGCAACAAACATCACCGTGTTGGGCACGCCGGGGACACCCAGCCAGCCCAGGATCAAGTGCGATACGCCCGTATCGGTGGTAGAGCCCGACACCACGCCGACGGTGCACAATATTCCACATACGCCGGAAAAAACGAGTGCATTTTTTTGCGATACATATTTGGGTATCAGCGTGACCCCCAATAGGTAACCAAGCACCATGAAGCCCATCGTGTAAGAGGTCAATACGGCGAAATTCTGCACGCCGAGGTGCCGGCCGTAAAGACCGATCGTGTCGCCGGCAATGACCTCCACACCGACATAGGCAAACAGCGCAAGAACACCAAAGATCAATTGTGGAAATTGCAGCAGGTCCCATTGTTTGAGCGGTTCCCGATTTCCCTCATCTTCTTCCGCCAGATCAGGCAGGGACGAGAAATGGACGATTATCATCACCAGCAACAGGCCGCCTGCCATCACCGCATAAGGGAAAATCAGCCGCGCGGCAAGCTCGGCCCGGACCAAATTTCGCCCTGCCTGATCCAAAGCGGCGAACGCCTTGTCCGAATAACCGGTGATACCGGAAAGGATCAAGGCGGAAAATACCAGCGGCGTGACAATGCCCGCGCCTTTATTGAACAGGCCAAGAATGCTGATGCGCATGGCGGCGCTTTCACGCGAACCGATACACACGATAAATGGATTGATGGCGGTCTGCATCAGCGTCATACCCGTCGCGAGGGTGAACAATGCCAGCAAGAACAGGCCGTAATAGCTCGACATGGCAGCCGGGATGAACAGCAATGCCCCTATTGCCATGACACCGAGACTCATGGTCATGCCGTTCTTGTAGCCTATCCGGCTCAATATCGATGCCGACGGCAAGGCCATGACCGTATAAGTGATGTAAAACGCGAAGGTAACCCAAAATGCCTGAAAGTTCGTCAAGTCACAGACTATCTTGAGAAAAGGAATCAGTGAGCCATTTAGCCACGTCACAAAACCCAAAATGAAAAAAAGCAGGCTGATAAAACACATGGCAATGACAACATCTTTTGTCGATCCTGCCGTTTGAACTTTGTTGGTCATGGCGTAATGCAAAAAGTTTGAAAATTCACCGATACGGTGTGAATAAGGAAGATCAGGGCGTGGCAGGAAGTCTCCCGTATCACGGGAGACTTCCTTGAACTTTTCAAAGATGATCCGCTCAGATTAGTAGTCAGCCTGACCTGTGCGGATTTCCGGATCAGAACTTGCCGCGCAATCCAATGCTGTAACGGGCGCCATTTTCATAGGTCCCGACCGGGATGCCGGCCGTTGTGTTTATACGAACCAGCTCGTCGTTGAGGTTCACCGCTGTAAAGAAGACGCTCAGGTTCTTGTTGATGTCGTAATTAGCGTTGGCATCCCATTGGCCGTAGGCGCTGGTGATGTCCTGCCCGCCTTCATCGAATCCGCCGTATGTCTTGGAACGATAATTGTACGAAATCCGAGCACTGAAACCGTTCTTTTCATAGTATGCCGACCAGTTGAAATACGTCTTCGAGTTGCCGGCGACTTCAGCCGGTTGACCCAAGGAAGTTGCATTCGATTTGGCGTCGGTCAAAGTCAGGTTCGTCACCATGCCGAAACCGCCACCAATCGGTTGCTGCCATTGTGCTTCGATACCGTTGATCGAGGCGCCGGAATTGGCGTTCAATGAATGCGTCACGGTCGACAGCACGCCGTTGACCATTTCGAGATCCGAAGAGGTATAGATGAACGTGTCGAGACGCTTGGCAAATGCGGTAAGGGACAGCATTGAGGCGTCGGCGTAATACCATTCGAAACCGGCTTCGATCTGGTTGGCGTGATATGGCTTGAGCTGCGGATTACCACCGGAATACGAATTGGTAATCGTGCCGTTCGGTGTCAAGGCCGGGCTCAACTGCGACCAGTCCGGACGCGCCATGCCCCTGGAAGCGGCAGCACGCAGAATCAAGTCCTTGCGCAAATCATAGACCACGTTCAAGCTTGGCAATGCGTCCGTGTAGGAATGATCCACGGTCACTGACGAGAAAGCCGTGGCGCCATCCAATTGTTGGTACCCGGTCGAGCTATCCGATGTCTTGACCAGACGCAAGCCAAAGTCGCCGCGCAATTTGTCTATTTCGTAATCTGCCTTGGCATACAAAGCAGTGATTTTTTCGTCGATACTGTAGTCCGCCGCCCAGTTCTGACTGTAGACCATGCCCTTGTTGTACATCGGCACAACGGTGTTCCAGAACGCGCCCGGATCAACCATGGCAAACTGGTTCAATGCGCCCGGCGCGTTATTGAGTACCGGTGTCGAGCCATTGGAAACCTGGCCCAGCGAATACGATTGCCAACCTGTGCTTCCCGGGCCATCCAAGCCGCTCAACTGCGTATTGGAGTTGGTGCTATCGCTGAATTTCGCACCGACCTTGATGTCACGCAAGAAAGAGCTGTTCAATTCCAGTGTCAGGTCGGCCTGAGCGTAGTTCTCGGTAGCCTTCATGTGGCGCGGATTGTCACGTGCGCTTTGCAGATTCATGACGCTTGGATCTTTTGGATTGATCGTGTTGTAAGTCACGCCGAAAACATTTGCGCCCGCAGTATTGGTCGTGATCGACGACGGAGCCGCAAACCACATGTCGTAGTCATGATCGCTGCCGCCCTTGGCACTGGTCGCGCCGACCTGGCCGTGCGCAGTCCAGCCGTCGCCCTTGTAAGTACCATCCAGGTCATAGACTTGCGAATCAATGGAGGCCTTGCGGAAAATTGGCTCAAACGCCAGATTGCCGCCGATCGGCGCATTGTTGACCGTCGCACCGGTGCCTGGCGTATTGACCGTACCGCCAACCAGGGCCGGACCGGTTGGCGTGTTGATGATGTTTGGATTCGCAACAGTCAGGGTGCCGTTATTGACGCCGTTTGGCGAAGCAACACCGCCCCACAGCCACAGATAATTTTGGTTGCTGTTGTTAAGATTCATGTTGGTGTTCAAAATGCTCGCCGAAATATCCGTCTGTTTGTTCGGCTTAAATTCAAATACCAGATTTTCCGTCGTACGTTTGCGATCCTGCTGGAACATTGGCGTACCGCCACCCCAGGCCGCCATCACATTGTCTGTAGTGGCGCCGGTTTGGGCGTTGACGATATTGTATTTCGATGCACCGTCGGTAAAGTTTTCCAGGCCATTGCGCTGCAAGGATTGCTTCTGATCATTGAGGGCAAACAGCACGCCGAAGGTCTTCTCGTCATTCTTCCAGTTGATGATGCCGGACAATTGCGGATCGGACTTCTTCGGCAAATCGCTGTATACATCCTCGATCGAGAACTGCGCCGTCAACTGGTCCTTGAACTGGAACGGTTTGCGTGTCTTGACGTTGATCAGACCACCGATACTGCCTTCGGATTGATCGGCAGACGGGCTCTTGTAGATGTCCATACTGGAAATGATTTCAGACGGCAGAATGTCGAAACTGAAACCGCGCGACTGCTTGTCGTTTGCCCACCAATAGGCAGAGGCCACGTCCTGGCCGTTCAACTGCGCAATGTTCAAGTCTTTATTCGTGCCGCGGATGAACACATCGCGCGCCACGCCAAGCACATTTTCAACAGTCACACCCGGCACGCGCTGCAATGCATCGCCGACATTCTTGTCGGGAAACTTGCCGATGTCTTCGGCCGACACCGAGTCCATCACGTTTTGCGAATCGCGCTTGGTGGCCAGATTCTTGTTCAACGTGTCTCGGATGCCGCGTACTTCGATGACTTGCGTCGCATCGGCCGCTTTTGCCGGTGCCGTGGTGGCACCGGCCTGTGGTGCATCGTCTGCG
The DNA here is from genome assembly GCA_036561005.1 of Burkholderiaceae bacterium. GTDB lineage: Bacteria > Pseudomonadota > Gammaproteobacteria > Burkholderiales > Burkholderiaceae_D > PKWO01. Next base: position 17,938 of record DATBQE010000177.1, read on the forward strand.
GCGTAAGCAGCCTGGTATGCGGCCGTGCTGGCCAGGATGGCAATCAGGCCGGGCAATAGCTTTTTCTTGAACATTGGCTTGGACATGCGGGTCTCTCCTCTGGTTTGTCTATTAATTTCAATGAAGTGCTACTAACTATCTACTGCTAAATCATCTCTCTGCCGCGCGGTCGGCGCACAGATCTATGCGGGCAAAAAAGACCATTCATTTAAATCGCGCGCCGCATCGCCGTGCGCATGCGGACAACGATCCACCCTGAGGAAAAAAGTCCGACGCCCCGAAAGGCGCCGGGAAGACTTCAGGGGGTAATACACTTGAGACTGGTTCCTACTTCCGTTGCAGCTGCGAGCGCGACGCGAATCCGCTTTGAATATCGCGGGCTGCCGCGGCACCGGTCAATTTGCCGTTCAAGACTTCGGCATTCGCATCCCACAATTCACGCTCCCATTCCGCGTGGCCGCTGTTGAGCACCTGTGTGTCTATGCGTATGGTGGATTTGCAATTGGTACGCCATTCCGTCATTTGCTTGCCGACCGGGTCGCTCACCGCGATCAAATGATTCGACAGGGAAAAGAAACCCGTTGCCCGATTGGTATAGATGTCAGCGAACTCCTGCGACCCAACCCATTCCAGGAACCGGTAGGCATCTTCCTTGTTGCGCGACTTTCTGTTGACACCGATGCCGATATCCATATGGTCGAGGATATAGCACTGGTCACCCAAGGCCCGAACCGGCGGTGCAAACACGCCGAACTCCAGGCCGGCAACCTTGTTGAAATAGGACAGGTCCCAAGATCCAAACGGATACACCGCAGCCCGTCCCGATGCAAACTGTTGCTGGCTGTCGCCATAGCTCTGCGTATTGGCAGACGCAGGCAGATAAGGCACCAGGCTCGCTTCATAGTCGAGTGCGGCAACGAATGGCGCGTCGGTGAATTTCGCCTTCCCTCTTGCCAGCGCCTTGCGGCCTTCTTCGCCATGCCAATAATTCGGGCCGATATTGGCAAACAGCGTTTGCGTCGCTTCCCACTTGTCTGCCGTCCCCAGCGCCAGTGGAACATAGGCGCCGTTGCGCTTGACCGCATCGAGCACCGCGACAAATTCCGCTTCGGTTCTCGGTGCCTGCAAATTGAGTTTTTTGAAGATTTTTTTGTTGTAGAGAAAACCGTGGATCACTGAAGCAATCGGCATGCAAAAGCTCGTTTTCCCATCCTCGGTTTGCCATGCCGCCAGTGCGCCGGCAGGGAAATTCTCCATTCCCGGCTTGCCGTTGAGCTTGTCCAAATAGTTGTTGCGATAGAGCGCCTGCGATACATCGAACGGGCGGCAGGCAACCAAATCTCCCGCATTGCCGTTACCGAACCGCTGCTGCAGTGCCGCGTCATAATCGATTGGTGTGGTCGGCGCGTAGTGGATTTCTATTCCGGGATTACGTTTCTGGAACGCCGGTATCAGCACCGTTTCCCACAACGCCTTGTCATCGACCCGCCAGCTTTCGACCACAAGCGAACCGGCATGCGCTGCCTGCAGCAAGCTGATAAGGCCAATAAAAAGAACGTGCTGACGTTTCAAAATTGGTTTCCACAGAATTGATCGATTGGCCTTGTGGCCCGATGAATGGAGTGGATGCTATCACCGCAGGAAATGTAATTTTTACGTCAAAACAATTTGCCGAAATCATGCGTAACTCATTGATTTTATTTTATATTTTTTAATACTAACTGCACACGCCTTACATTTCCTTACCGGAAAGTGCGGCCGTTGCGGCTGATTGCGCGCTAAAGCGGGCAGGGCAGTCGCAGTAACTTTTAGAAATGCAAAACCTCTTCACATAACCTTACAAAAAATTACAAAACTCTTGTCGCAGGTGTTGTGAAACGGAGAATTCTTGCTATCAATTGGGCAAGGTGATGACGGCTCTCAGACCACCGTCGGGGTGATTTTCCAGCAGCAGGGTGCCGCCATGGGCTTCGACCATGCTGCGCGCGATGCCCAGACCCAGTCCCATACCGCCCTCATTTTGCGTACGACCATTGAGCAGACGCACATAGGGATCGAACAGGCTGGACAAGGCTTCTTCCGGCACACCCGGTCCGTGGTCGCGCACTTCGATCACAACCGATTGCCCCGCATTGCGCACGGAGATTTCCGCGCGTTCGCCGTAGAAAAGGGCATTGTCGAGCAGATTGCCGATCGCGCGCTTGAGGGCCAGCGGCTTGCCGCGCACAGACACGCCGGATTCATGGAACACGACATTATGCTTGGCCAGATGGGCACTGCGAACCATGCGTCGTATCATCGGATCAAGACGCACCACGGTCGGATTTTCATGGATCTCGCTATCCTTGACGCACTGCAACGCGCCTTTGACCATCATGTCGAGCTCGTCGAGATCTTCTTCGAATTCGCCGCGCAAGACGTCGTCATCGAGCAATTCGGAGCGCAGCTTCAGGCGCGTAATCGGTGTGCGAAGGTCATGTGAAATGGAGATAAACAGGCGCTCGCGGTCTTCCAGATAGCGTTGGATGCGCTGGCGCATCAAACCGAAGGCGCGCGCCGTATTGATGAATTCCCTGCTGCCGGTTTCGGGCAATTCGGGCACTTGCTCGCCTTTGCCGATCGCCTCTGCCGCATCCGAAAGTGCCGCAAGCGGGCGCGTGATCCAGCGCACCACCATGATCGACAACAACAGCACGGATGCCAGTGATAACCCCTGCAACAACAGGCGGTCAAACGACAGCGGATCGTTGCCTTTCAAAAAATACGGATTGGGCATCAAGGTTGCAAGATAGAGCCAATTGCCCGGTTCCAGCTCGGTCTGGATGACCAGAATCGGCGCCGGCTCGGGCTTGATCAACAGAATGTGTTGCACCCAGCTTTCAGGAAGATCCAGAATGCGCGTGCCCTCAATCGACGTAGTCAATTGGTCGGGCCAGGCAAATGCCGCATGAAATTCGCCGTAATTCGGCAGGTCGGCTTTCAGCGTGCTGGTGATCTTGCGCAACGCCGCGTTCGATAGCGACTGCGAATCAATCGGCGTGATAGGCACCAAAGCCCGGTTACTCTGCACGAAAAACCGCGTCCCCCCCATTTCGCGAAATTGGCGAATGGTAACGGTGCGGTAATTGGGAGGCAGGCTGCGGAAAAACTGAATCGTGCTCGACGCCCCATGCGCCAGATATTGCGCCGCCTCAGTCGCCTCGACCTCGGCCTTGGCACCCTGCTGCATGGACCAGATGGCGTTACCAACGAGCTGCGTCAGCAACACGCCGAACACCATCACCAGCGAAAGCCGCCCCAGCAGGGATTGCGGCAGCCAGCGTAGGCCCATAGAAAAACTAGGCAACGGAAACACTCACGTCGGCCGAAAACACATATCCCGCCCCGCGCACCGTCTTGATCAGCGCCGCCGACTTGCCGTCGTCCTTCAACATCTGGCGCAAGCGGCTGATCTGCACGTCCAGCGAACGGTCCAAGGGGCCGGCATCGCGGCCGCGCGTCTCTTCCGCCAGCACGTTGCGGTCGAGCACATCGCCGGGATGCTCAAGAAAATATTTCAGCAACTGGAAGTCGAGCCCCGTCAGCGGCAACACTTCGCCTTCGCTGTCGACCACCTTGCGCTCAACCAGATCGAAGGTGAAGCCGGCAAAGCGATAAAAGCGCGGCGTGGTCGGCGCATCCGTCGCGGCACGTCGCAGAATCGCCTTGATCCGCGCCAGCAGTTCACGCGGGCTGTAAGGCTTGGCAATATAGTCATCGGCACCGAGCTCAAGCCCCACGATGCGGTCGGTTTCATCTGAACTGGCGGTCAACATGATGATGGGCACATTCGAGCGCAGCCGCACGATTTTGCATAATGAAAAGCCGTCGGTGTCGGGCAACATGACATCGAGTATCACCAGTGACAACTGGTTGACATGGTTATTGAACTCGGCGATGAAACTTTCGCCGTTGAAAGCCACAATCACTTCGTACTGGTTTTTCTCAAGATAGGTCTTCAGCAAGACCCGCGTCTTTTGGTCGTCATCGACAATGAGAATCTTTCGCGACATGGTATTCCTTTAATTCACAACTCAATCGGTTCTGCCGGTGAAGCGTTTCTCGAGGTTCGTACCAGGAGGCATCACCGGGTATCTCGCTGAAAACGTCACAGGCGCTACTTGCGGCTATCGGTATTCAAGGTCCTGAAAATTGCCGTCAGGCGCCGCTGGGTTTCAGCCGGCGTCATTGACTCGTCAACAAAAAACCGGTGTATCACTGCAATGATCGCATCTTTGCTTGATTCGTCCGCCGCCATCCTGTGCACCAGGCTGGGCGCCTGTACCGCACTGCCCAGGGCAAACGCGCTCCACGAAGCGCGGGCACAGCTATCCATTTTGGCCGGGTCCGCATCACGCCGCACCGATACCGAACCCTTGACTGCGTTGTAATCGCTCTGCACCGCCGGCGTAACAATGAGCCGGGCCAGTTTCTCCTGCGCCGCCACGTGCGAATAATCGTTGGCAAACATGGAAAGGGTATCGACGCTGTAGAGATGGTACTTTCCCGTTCCCGGCATCGGGGTGCAGGAAAATTCATCGTCGGTGGCAAAGCCCCATTCATTCAACTCGCCCTTGATCCAGTCGCCGCCTATCGTCATCGCAGCGGCGCGCGTGGCAATTTGTCGCGCAATCTCGGGCCAGGGCCGTTCTTCCACCGCATGACCCATCCAGGTTTTCATCAGACGCAGACGCGCCAGGGCCTCGGTAAAGCGCGGGTCCTGCAGCGCCTGCGGATTGAGCTTGACGAATAATTCTCCATGAAAAGCCGGCCCGCTTTCGGCCAACACGAGATTTTCGAACAGCGTCGCAACCTGCCACGGCTCGCTGCTCTGCGCCAGCGGCGTGACGCCTGCTTCCATCAGCTTGGCCGACACGACGACCATGTCGTCCCAGCTTTCCGGCGGCACCAGTTTGAGGCTGGCAAACAGCTTGCGGTTATAAAACAGCGTATTGATCCGGTGAATTCCCAGCGGCGCGGCTACCACGTGCCGGCGATGCTCGATCAGCGTCTGGACCGTGGGAAACAGGATCGCGTTCCATTTGTTCTGGGCAGCCACCTTGTCCAATTCGAGCAAGAAACCGAGGTCCGCCCATTCCTTGATCGACGCGCCGATAATTTGCGTCACTTCCGGCGCATCGCTGGCCAAAACGCGGCTCTTGAGCACCTTGCCTGCACCAATACCGGCGCCACCGGGAATGCCGGCATCGCGCCAGATCACGCCTTCCTCGGCAAGATGGCTCGACAAAACCATCGCCGCCTTGCGCTCGCTATCGGAAGTCCACCAATGCAATACCTGCAGCGTTGCCTCCTGTGACGCCGCGGCGCACATGGCCGGCGCGGCCACGGCCATCGACGTCAATGCGAAGGCAACAGGCCATCGAACCTGCCGCCGGAACCACCCCTTTGCGGCAGGAAATTTGTATTTATTGCCTTGAGCAAAAAAAATTGGCAGCGGTATCACTTCAATTCTTGCAACAGGCTATGAGGGCGCAGGAATGCCGTCGCCAAATGCACAGTTGCACAGGTGCACAGGTACGATAACCGGGCGCGTAGGACCAAGGGACACATACATGATTCAATTCCGGACTTAGACTGGCTGCAAGCAATTTCATGCGACATGTTACTGGATAAGCCAATGTGCGCACAACCAGACCACTATAACCGCAGCAAGCGCTAACGCAAACCGTGACGCCGCATCTTGTTGAGCAATCCAACCCTCGAAATGCCAAGCTGGCGCGCAGCATGGGTATGGTTATGTCCGTTTTCCTCCAACGCCGCCACGATCAACCGTTTTTCCAGCGCAGCGATCTGGCCTTCGAGGGAGGCGGTCTCGACCGGCAATGTCGCTGCGGCGACTTCGCCGCAAGCCAATGCCAGGTCGTCAACTGAAATGTCAATTGCATCGCCCGCCAGCGCAGCGGCAGTTTGCACGCAATGCTGCAGTTCGCGAACGTTGCCGGGCCAGGAGTGGGAGGTTACCCATTCCAGAGCAGCGGGTACCATCCGCTTGGGTGGGGCGCACCTCGCCGCAATCGCTTGCGCGACCAGGGCGATATCTTCAGCACGCTCGGCCAACGCGGAAGTGCGCATCTGAATGCCCTTCAGACGGTAATAGAGATCGTCGCGAAACGTCTTCTCTTCCACCATGGTGGCCAGATCACGATTGGTGGCCGCCACGATACGCACGTCGACACGGCGCTCGACGCGCGCGCCGATCGAGAAAAAACTTCCCGATTGCAGGAAGCGCAGTAGCTTGACCTGCATAGGCAAGGGCATTTCGCCGACCTCGTCGAGGAACAACGTGCCACCGTCGGCTGTGCCGATCAGGCCGACGCGGTCGCGATCGGCACCGGTGAAGCTGCCCTTGCAATGGCCGAACAATTCACTCTCGAACAATTCGGCCGGGATGGCGCCACAATGCACGGCGACGAACGGCTTGCCTGCGCGCTTGCCCTGCGCATGCAACGCACGCGCCACCAGTTCCTTGCCGGTCCCGCTCGGGCCGGTGATCATCACGGGCACGTCGGTCGGTGCAATGCGGCGAATCAGCGAACGCAATTCGTTCAGTTCTGCACTCACGCCGATCAAGCCCATCGTATCGTCGTCAGGCCGCGCGCGGGTGCGCCATTCGGCCAGTTCGCGTTCGAGCCTGCGCTTGGTCAGAGCGCGCTCAACGACCACGCGCAAAATATCGGGGTCGAGCGGCTTGGGCAGGAAGTCCCAAGCGCCAAGGCCAATCGCCCGCAAAGCGAGTTCGCGGTCGGCATGGCCGGTCATGACCACCACCGGCGTCGGCGCCATTCCAGGCAGCAATGCCAAGCCTTCATCGGGCGTAAATGAGGGCGGCAATGCCAGGTCCAGCAAAATCAGATCAAAGGTTTGGCGCGCCGTGAGCTCGATCACTTGTTCGGCAGTCGACGCGAATTTGACGTCATAACCCAAGCCGGTCAGCCAATTGCCGCACAGCCGTTGGAAGGCCGGTTCGTCGTCAACCAGGAGTATGCAGGGTGTGCTCATGAGGCAATCGGTAAATGAAGTTCGAAACAGCAATGCCAACCGGGGCGATCAACCAGTTGCACGCGCCCGCCGTGTGCCTCAGTCAAGCGCCGCACAATGGCCAAGCCCAGACCGGTGCCGCCGGGGCGGCGCGTTTTGAAAGGTTGAAACAGATCGGGCGCCAAGTCGGGGTGCACACCGGGACCATTGTCGCAGACGCGTAACGCGATCATCCTCTCGGCTGCGGGCTCGCCTTCGATACGCACCCGCGGGTCAGGACGTCCGCGCAACATTGCAATCGCATTGTTGACCAAATTGCCGAGAATCTGCTCGCCTCGCATGCGGTCGATCTGCACGAACAGGCCGGGGTCGACGGCGATCTCGATTGCATCAGCAGGGTGCGCGCCAATCACGCTTCGCGCCAACTCCGCAACATTCACGCGCTCGCAATTGAGCCGCACCTCGCCGGAATAACTGAGCAAGTCCTGAATCAGATGGTCGGCACGCTCGATTTGCGTGCGAATTTCAGCACGCGTGTCTGCATCGCATGAAACGGCGGCCATGCTGATGATATTGAGCGGGTTGCGCAACTCGTGCGCAACGGTGGCGGCCAGCCCGCCGAGTTCAAGCAGGTGCACCTGCTGCAGGCGGCGGTTCTCTTGTTCGGCATAGCGCAATAATTGATCCAGGCGACCCGCGGCCGCTGCGAGTAAGGCGCCGAACACCTCACCGACGCGCTGCACGGTCGGCGTAGCGCCTTCCCATGCAATCAAGTCGCAGCGCCAGTTCGCGCTTGCCGCATCACCGCCAGGCTGACGGTAGCAATGCACGCACGGCTTGTCTTTCGGCGCATCTGTTCCAATGACGACGGCCATGATTTGGCGCAAATGTGCTTCGAGCAACGTGACGGCGACCGTTTCGAGTTCCACCCAGCTGCCTGCCGCTTCAAGGCGCGCGCGCCAATCGGCAAGAACTTCCGCCTCCAGATGGGCGCCGGGAAAAATCAATTTTTCCATAGCACGGCGCGCCGGCCCTTCCAGCACAAGGGTGATAGCAAGCATGGTCGTGCCCAGCAACCATAGCTCCCAGAAAGGCAGCGCCGCCAGCGGCGCAAAACCGGTTTGCGCAACCAGGCTCAGCAGCAGACCGGCGATCGCCACCGTCACCACGCTGACCGCCAGCCAGGCCAGCAAGCGATTGGCCCACAGATTGACCGACATCAGGTCGTAGCGAAGGATGCCGAAAACCAGCAACAATGCGTAACCGGGCAGCAGGATCACGCTATAGGGGAAGATGGGGATGCCGAAAGACGGATTGAGAAACATCAACGTCGAGCAGGAGCCCCACACGCCGGCGAGGCACAAGGCCGCGATTTGCCCGCGCCGCTTCGGTGCGGCGCTCGGCCAATCGAGCAAGAGAAGGAGGTAAGCCCAGGCACTGCTCGCACTGACGAACAGACCCGGCACCCAGCCCCATACCGGGAAAATATAGTAATGCTTGAATCCGAGCCAGGGCACAAGTCTCCCCATATCGGTCGCCGCAATTGCCAGCACCATCAACCCGGCAACGGCATACCACGCGATCATTTGGCGCAGCCGCCAGCGGCCAAGGAAGCGCAGCACGAAGTGCAGGAAAAACACCGCATTCAACGGCCCGGTATTGACCAAAAACTTGCCTAACTGCGCAACCGCATCGTCGCCCAGGTTGATGGCCAGCTGACCCGCGCCCCAGAAACCGATGAATACGCAAAACAGCGCCAGCGCCCGCATACCCGGCTGTCGCCCAGCCTTGACCCATAGCCACGCCGCCAGCAAGGGACTGATCACAGCCTGCAGCGCGAGCGAGCAATAGTAAATGAGGTAGGCGTCCATGTGCCGCAAGTGTCAACCAAGTTGATAGCTAATCCGGCCCCACTATATAGGAAACTGACAGCAGGGGGCCAGTGGAGAAATATATTTCGATATAAAACAATCACTTAGCAAACGCGCAGGGTTGGCACAAGGCTTGCGAATAGATAGAGGAGCCTGACAACTATCCTGAGAGACCGAGCATGTTCGCCACTACCGTCACACGCCGCACCACCCTGCTTCCAGTCCGCATGGCCTTGGTGCGCTTCAACCGTTTCCTGGCCTGGACCCTGATCGCATCGCCCGTCATTGAGTTTGTCCTGCACGCGCGATTCGAGCAGAGTTTGTTCGCCGACCTGATTCTCATATTTGCGCATGGTGCGCTTTCACTATTCCTGTTCGGCGTACCGAAGCTCAAAGGGCACGGCTTCATCTTCAGTATGCACGTAATGGGATTGCGTCCGTCCGCGCTCAGCGCGCGCAATCGCTTTCTGCTCGGAGGTTACCGCATCGCTCTTGCCATGACGCCGGCGGCGAACATCATTCCCGGCATAGGATGGATTGCATTCATTCTCGCGTTGTATCCGGTGCTCAGGCTACCCGTCTCGGTGTTGCAACACATCTACGGCAGTGCCGAGTATGCGCTGCAACGCTGGGGCATGAAGCCTTGGCCCGCCGAATTGATTGTGGTTCTTTACGTTTTCCTGTCCATCGCCAATTTCAGCTTCGCCGTATTTGGAGGCGCACGATGACGTTGCGGCACCTGGGGCTCACGCCTTACAGAGAGCTCTACGTCTTTGCGCGGCAGTTTTCACTGTCATGTGCAGGCGCGGTCCGGATCGCCTCGGGTATACATATCGCGTGCGGTATCAGTCAGGGCAATACCCCATCACTGGCGCGCGTCGCAAACGAAGTCTCAACCGTCCGCACAAGCATAAGAGAGAAATCGAAATGAAAAATCCATCCATCAACTATCAGGACAAGCACGACGACGTCTGGCTTGTCTACGACGGCGAATGCCCGGTCTGCGCCACTTACACGCGCTACGTACGCATCCGCGAAACGGTCGGCAATCTTCGACTGATCGACGCGCGCCAACCGAGCGAACTGCTGGCCGAAATAACCGATGTCGGTCTCGACATCGATCAGGGCATGGTATTGAAGTTCAAGGACGTCATTTATTACGGACCGGATGCAGTCCACATGCTGACCTTGCTCAGTTCGCCTTCGGGGCTGTTCAACAGCATCAATTTCATTGTATTCAGGACCAGGCTCGGCGCAAACATTTTCTATCCGATCGGCAAGGCCTTGCGCAACGTGGTGCTCAAGCTACTTGGGATCAATTACATCGAGAACCTCAAGCAAATCGAACCCGGCTTGTAAAAATGGTTTATCCCACTTTCGAAAATCAACGGAGCACACTATGCCAGCCCTGCCAGAAAGCTTGCAAAACCATCGCGCCAGCGCGTCATCAATCGACAGTACCCTAGTTGGAATCGTGCGCTATTCACCGATCAAATCACTCTGGTTGATCTGCATGATGGCAGGCACGTTGTTAGGAATCGTGGTCTATCCATCATGGGACGCATTGGCGATATTCCTTGTATCGACCGGCGCCGTGCTGCTCTTCGGTCATTCGCTCGGCAGTCACCGCAAATTGATCCATAATAGTTTCAAATGTCCAAAATGGCTCGAATACACGTTGGTGTACCTCGGCTCGCTAGTCGGTCTTTCCGGCCCCATCGGACTTTTGCGGCAGCATGAATTGCGCGACTACGCGCAGCGCCTGCCCGAATGCCACGACTACCTGCGTCACGGTAAGTCAATCCGGCTCGACGCCTGGTGGCAACTGCACTGCGAACTGGAACTGGCGAATCCACCAGATATTGCCGTCGAGCCGCATATTGCCCAAGATGTGTTCTATCGATTTCTGGAGCGCACCTGGATGTTGCAGCAGTTGCCGCCGGCGCTGTTGCTCTACGCATGCGGCGGATGGGCATTCGTTTGCTGGGGTGTGTGTGCCCGCGTCAGCGCCGGCGTAGTTGGCCACTGGCTGATCGGCTACTTCGCCCACAACCACGGCGGTATGCATTACGAAGTGCGCGGCGCCGCGGTGCAGGGCCGCAATATATCCTTCACTTCATTGTTGACGATGGGTGAATGCTGGCACAACAACCATCATGCCTATCCGGGTTCAGCCCGCATGGGGCTGCTGCGCGGTGAATGGGACCCGGGTTGGTGGGCATTAACGGCCATGCAAAGCATCGGACTAGTTTGGGGCATTCGATTGCCACAGGATCTGCCGACACGTTCCGAGTTACACCCAGCGGCTCAACCGCAGCGCGATATCGTCTTGCCTACCGTAACTGCACACTGACTAGTAATCACCAGGAGATCACCATGTTCACGACCACCGCTCCGTCGCTTGTCAAAGTCAAACGCTCGCAACAATTCTTCAACAGGCTGACACTGCCCTGGTATGACTTGGTGCTATACGGTCTGGTCTCGAAATTTGCGTGGGGCGCGTCCATCCAAAGGCTGGACGCGCATTACAGGAAATACGCAACGGCCAATCATCTGGAAGTGGGCGTCGGCACCGGCTACCTGCTGGACCGCGTCGAATTTCCATCCCAGGCCCCACGTCTGGCATTGATGGACTTGAGCGTGCCTTGTCTTGAAAGTACCAGCCGCAACGTCGCCAGGTACACGCCGGAAACCTATGTACAAAATCTGCTTGAGCCGATAAAGCAACCCATCGCGCCGTTCGATTCCATCGCCGTCAACTACGTCATGCATTGCGTCCCTGGCGATTTCGCTGAAAAGCACGTCGCCTTTCTGCATCTCGCAACCCTCCTTAAACGGGATGGTGTGCTGTTCGGCACAACTGTGCTGGCGCAAGGCGTTAAAAAGAATTTCCTGGCCGGGCCGGCGCTTTGGCTGCTCAACGCCATTGGGTTATTCAACAATCAACGAGACAATGCCCGGGATCTCGAATGCGTATTGAGAAGACATTTCCTGCTAGTGGAATTCGAGGTGGTCGGGGTTGTGGCTTTCTTTGCGGCTAAAAAGGCACGGCACTGAAGAAGATTCAGGTCAACAGTTCCTGGCGGATTCCGGTGTCGAGCAATCCACGGAACTGCTCGGCGCCCATCGGCAAGCTGAACAGGTTCCCCTGGCCTTCTTCGCAATCGCGCGCCTTCAGGAAGTTCAACTGTTCAACGTTTTCCACGCCTTCCGCCACCACTTTCAATTTCAGGCTATTGCCCATGCCGATTACTGCGCTGACAATCACACCGTCGTCGTCCGATGAAACGATGCCATGCACAAAGGATTGATCGATCTTGAGCACGTCGAGAGGAAATTGGTTGAGGTAACTCAAGCTTGAGTAGCCTGTGCCGAAATCGTCGATGGCCAATTGCACGCCCATGGTTTTCAGCTCTTGCAATAGACCCCCACTGACATCGACGTCTCCCATCAAGACACTCTCGGTGATTTCCAGTTGCAGGAAATGCGGGTCCAGGCCGGTTTCGTGCAAAATGATCTGCACACCTTCAAGGAAATCGATTTGCCGAAATTCCAGTGCCGAGATATTGACGGCAATCGATATCCGCTCTCCTTTGCCTTGGCTCCATAGACGCGCCTGCATGCACGCTTCACGTAACACCCAACGGCCGAGCGGCACGATCAGGCCGCAGTCTTCGGCCACCTGGATGAAACGGTCCGGCAATACCATGCCCCATTCCGGGTGGTTCCAGCGCAGTAGCGCCTCGGCACCGGTGATGGCGCCGGTAGTCAAATTGATTTTAGGCTGATATTGCAGGAAAAATTCTTTCCTTTCCATCGCGCGCCTGAGGTTAGCCTCGATGAATTGCCGCTCAACGGCGCGCGTGTTCATGTCGCCGTGGAAGAATTGGTAGTTATTGCGTCCGCTATCCTTGGCAAAATACATTGCCGTATCCGCGCTCTTGATCAGGGTTTCCGTATCCCGGCCATCGTCGGGATAAACGCTGATACCGATGCTGGTCGTGACGTACAGCGCCGTCTTGGCAATCATGTGCGGCAAGGCCAGTTCAGTAAGGATTTTTTGCGCGACTGCGGCAACATCTTCCTTGTGGCTCCCGCCGGCAAGCAAGATCACAAACTCGTCGCCACCCTGCCGGCTCACGGTGTCGGAGGCGCGCACGCAATGCGTCAGTCGCTTCGCCACCGATTTCAAAAGCATATCGCCGGTGGCGTGGCCGAGCGAATCATTGATATGCTTGAAGTTATCCAAATCGAGAAACAACAGGGCCAGCGGCGTGCCGCTGCGTTTGGCCAGCGTGATGGCCTGCACCAAGCGGTCATTCAACAGGATGCGATTGGGCAAATCGGTCAGGAAATCATGCTGGGCAAGGTGCGCCATTTTGATGCCCAAGGCCTGCGCCTTGCTGATGTCATGGAAGACGATCACGACGCCAGTCAATTTGCCATCCCAGTCATGGATCGGTGAAGCGGAGTCCTCGATTGCCGCCTCGGTGCCGTCGCGCTTGATCAGCACGGTGTCTGTCGGCAATCGAATGGATTTATTTTCTCTCAAAACGTGATCGACCGTGTGCAGCTCCGGCATGCGCGTCGTGGCGTTGACGGTCTTGAATACCTCGCCAATCGGCCGTCCATCGGCCTCTTCTTTCGACCACCCCGTCAGGGTTTCAGCCGCAACATTCAGATAATCTATTTTGCCGGCTGTGTCCGTGCAGATCACCGCATCGCTGATGGAATTCAATGCAATTTCGGCGCGGGCGCGTTCCTTGTAGAGCGATTCTTCCACGCTCTTGCGTTGAATGATATTGCGCAGCGACTGGGGAAGAAGGAATCTTTCGAATTGGCCTTTCAGCAAAAAGCCTTGCGCACCGCGTTGCACCGCTTCTCGCCCCAATGCCTCCTCGTCGATGGTGATAAGGGTGAGGATAGGCGTGTGACATGCAACCGCAAATATTCTGTCAAAGGTTTCGATGCCGCGAGAATCGCTCAAGGTGAAATCGACAAGGACTGCGTCGATACCGCCTTTGGCCAGCCTTTCGATGCCTGCGCCAAGCGCACTCAGAACCTCAACGGTAAACGGCCCGTCGTTGGCGTCGCTTAGCGCTTCCGTGAGAATGTCAGCGTCAACGATACTTTCCGTCAGGATAAGAATTCGATTCGTCATTTGACCAGCCCTTTCTGCATAGTACGGGTAAGCAATAAATTGCTCTGCAAATTCGCAGTATTGCCTGCGCCCGACTTTTATTAGCGGGTTGGTACGCCGACCATCTCCAGGTCGCTCTTCGGAAAGTGCACCGCATCCAACGCGATAGCGCACAGTCAAGTGCTGATCATCTCGCGACCCTGCGCACTGATCTGTACGTTGGCGCACTAATTCATGCGCTGCGACAACAAAGCCGGAATAGCTTGCGGGAAAAACAATAAATACGTACGCAAGCGAACAGTCAACGCTGTCGCCCACGAGCACGATGAAAGCCCTGAAGACACAGCGCCGCTAAGCCTATCGATGAAATTTGTCTGCAAAGAAATGCTTCACGGTGGGCGATGAGCGGAAAAAAATTTTCAACCGGCATGCATACAAGCTTGGACGACCAGGCCGGTTCCGTTAGAAGCTAATCTTGCGAGCTCATCATGTCCGAAACGAATCTGCCCTCGAAATATGTCATACGCGAATACCTTGCGCGACGTTCGCATTCCAACAGGCCGCCACCGTCGCTGGAAGAGATCCGTCGCCAACTAGGCTGGCAATTGCTCAAACCAGGCGCGTTGCAGAGGCTCGGCAAACGATGATGGGAAACAGCAGTGCATGGAGCGGTGCGAAAATAAAGTTAGGACATTCCTTGTAAAGCGTGTATATTCAACTACGTACTTGCATCAGGTCGTATGATTGTTGGTCCCAAATCCGCATGGCTGTTCCTCTTGGTCGTTCTGCTTTTCTTCCTTCAGTTTCATTTCTTGGTCTCAAGTGCCTCGGGCATCTTGCCTATAATTTAACTCAAAGGAAATAACATGACGACTCAAACCGGCATAGTCAAATGGTTCAACGACGCTAAGGGCTTCGGCTTTATCACACCGGATGCAGGCGGCCCTGACCTGTTCGCCCACTTTCAAGACATCCAATCGAACGGCTTCAAGAGTCTCTCGGAAAACCAGCGCGTTTCTTTCGAACGCAGCACTGGTCCTAAGGGCGAAAAAGCCGGCAACATCCAGGTCCTGTCCTAAATTGCCGGGTGGCAGCCAAAAGCTGCCGCCAGCCTGAGGGCGCATTCATTCCGGCTTGCGGATCATTCCGCGTGGTGACACTTTGCAGATAGCAAGGGTTGCTGCATGCCGGCGCGAAACGCCCAACGGAAAAGGAATACGCAGGAAATATTCGTCGTAAGACAATATTCCCTGATGCGCAGATCGGTTCTTACCGGCCGCAAACACACTGCAAATTGCAGGCGCTTGTGGAAGAAGGTATAGCAGATCAGTGATTCGTCACCAGTCGGAGAAAGTCGCAGGGCGATACTATCTCCACACGCATTCAAGACCACCTGCTCCCGCCGATCGCCACGCGTGATTATCGGGAGCAGGCTGGGTTGACGTTTCAAGACGAAGTGGCTTGTAAACCAATTCGTTGCAGTTAATTCGGAACATCGTTCGCACCGACACAAAATCGTGACAAGGACGCATCGCGCAATCTTGCAGAGCGCGCGAGCATCCCACGGGTCGCCTGCACAATGCAGATAGCATTGGCGGGCTTCGGTGCCGCTGAATCGATGCATAGCCCGCCCATGGCGGGCTTTTGCATTTCCGGCTGCTACGGCTTGCCGCAAGCGGATGCGCCGCACCGAGGGCGCTACCGCATCAGACGATAATTGCACTTCCCTCCAAGCGCAGCCGTCACGGCGCAAGGCCATTTGGCGCGACCAATCCGTTTCAACCTGCAGCCCGATAAGCCCTGGCTCGCAAATGCAGCACTAACGATGCGCAGGCTGTTCCCCACTCTCCTCCATGTTCCTTGACCACAATACCTGTCACTTTTGACAGGGTGACACATGCCCGCCATGCATTGCAGAATCTCCCGAATGACAAAAATATAATGCCGGATCAGCCATAACGCCCGCGGCACATGAAACATCCAGCCAGCGCAAGGCGAACACGTTCGGTATCGAATCACCCGGCACAATGACCCGGGTTGCATGACTGTGTAGCGCGGTCTGCAGCCACGGCGCTTGAGCCATTCAACTGGGGGCAAGGCATGCGATCGATCAATTCCGGCGTAGCAGTCACACTGGCCGTTCTTCTTCTGCTCTCCTGCAGCAAGAGTGAGGCCCCGCCCGGCAGACCGCCCGGCGCTACCGCATCCACCAAGGTGCCCCTATCGGACCTGCACCCCTGCAAGGCCACCGCCACCGACCTCACCACTGATGACTGCCAGGCCGCGCAATACTGGATGGATCAAGCCAAAAAAGGCACGGCAGACGTGAGCGCGCCGTCTTGGATGCTGCAAGGCCAAACCAGAACCGTCACCTTGGCAGTGGGCACGCAAGCCCCAGCCCAAGATGCCACGGCCATCGTTTCTTCCAATCCGCCGCCAGTTGCCGCAGCAGCCCCCACACCCGTAGCAGAGGCGAGCGCGCCGGCAGCGGAAGACCCTGCGAAACCCAAGTCCGGACAAAAGCCGCCCGTAGGCGACGCCACAAAGGAAGTGCGCCATGAGCGCCTGATAGTCAAGGAAGAGGCGCCGCAAACACCCCGCGAGGTGGCAATCGAAGCTTCAGACAAAAAGAACTCCCAGGTTGCGGAATATCACCCGTTGGTAGGCAAACAGCTATCGGCCAACATCGAAAGCCTCGACTTTGACATACACCCGCTATCGCCCGCCGTGCAACAGTTGACCGATTCCAGCGTCACCACCTGGGAATGGGAAATCACCGCCAAGCACTTCGGCAGCGATTCGAAATTTTTCATCAAGACGGCCGTAGCGATGATAGACAGCCAGGGCAACACCGTCCTACTGTCCCCCTCCACTGAAGTCCACAAGGTTAACGTGTGGATAGGCCCGAGCGGCATTCTCGATACACTCAATGCATTTCCGGATTGGCTCAAGATCATTGGGACGATACTTGGCGGCGTGGCCGGGGTGATTGCTGCGTGGAAGGGAGTGAAGGCTGCGATTAAGGGGAAGGGAGAAAGCAAGACGACAGACCAGGCTGATGAGTCGAAGTGAGCAGGTATATTGGGTCGCCGATAGAATTGCCGATGCTGACCGTTCAACCTCTTCTAACCCAACCCGTCTAACCGATAGATATTCGCCACGGACAACACCGCCGCACGCGTTGCCAGATCCGCTCAACTTCGGCAAAAACTCCGGCTTACGGGCGGCGCCGGGTTAGGCCTGGTAGACAACATAGCCTCACGCCGCGCGCCACTCGGGTTTATCGACGATAAACGGGAGCGAATTCCCCTCGTGGCCAAAACCCGATGGGACGCCGCACTTGGGTGCTGCCACCCTGCATGGCTCCCACCCGCAAGCGCAATTTACAAGTCCGTCTGCAATTCCAGCGGCAGGCACAATTCGCAATTCTGCCTGCGCTCGTCGGGATTGGGCATGTCGACGTCATACCTTTCGAAGGCCGGCATCGGCGCCACTTTATACTTGCCGCTCGAGACCACATGGCCCAACAAGTAATGCCATGCGCGGTTGCTTTGGTCGGCATGGCCGTCGAAGCGCAAGATCGCGTACTTCCCCTCGGCGATGGTCTTGGTCAGGATGGGTGGAGGTGGAACAAATGACGGCGGCAAGGCAACGCAGATATCGTAGCGGCATTTTTCCGGCGGGGTAAAAGACGGGTCGTCGAGACCCATGCCGAAGCGTACCAGGTCTTGCAGTCCGCTTTCCTGCATCCACTGCGCCGTCCTTGCCCAGAGCCCGTTCGTGCTGGCGCCATATGGCCCGACATGGCGTATGTAAGCGACGCGGGTTGCCGGAATATGCGCAATCCGCACGGGCCAGCCCGGTTCAAGGTCTTCGCTTTGCGGTTCAAATTCCGGCGCCACCGGACACAGCCGCCGACGCCGCCACACCAAAGGCGCAACACCAAAATATTGCCGGAACGCGCGCGAGAAACCATCGGCCGTATCGAAGCCGCATTCATTGGCGATGGTGGTGATCGTATTGGACGAATACAACAACTGCGAAGCGCCGGCTTCCAGGCGGCGCCGGCGTACATAGGCGTGCGGCGCTTCGCCGTTCCACGCATGAAACAGCCGCAGAAAATGGTAGCGCGAAAAACGCGCCTGCTCGGCGAGTCTATCGAGGCTCAGATCGCCGCCCAGATTCGTGTCGATGAAATCAAATACCTGGTTGAGACGATATTCGACCTGCACCGGTTCGCTTATTGGCCTGCTCATTGATTCTCCATCTGTCTGATGCGCATCCAATTGCCGAAGCCATAGACGTATTCAAAACATGGCAGATGAAAATATTTTCTGCGCCAGTGAACACCAATATATCAACAATCTCCCGAATTAGCAGCAAGTTTGGCCGGGCGCAGATAAACATAAATACCTATTCTTCGTGTTGGTTTCGTGATCGCCAAAACGCCGCAACGAGCGTGTAGTGAGACGGAATCGTGCCTGCATAGCGCCGCCCCCCTGACGGCGAAGATTGACAATCAATGCGGGACAGCAAGCTTGCTTTTTGCAAATGACGTGGACGCTGCTAGAACTCGCAATGGGCGACCTGACGTAGCCGGATCAATGTCTGATCGAAGCGCAACTGTACGACTGTACGGTGAGCATCACAGACCTGAGATGGCCGGGCCGCACAAACTCAGTAGATTTTTGGCAGTGCCCATTCCATATAAAACGAGGAGACTGTAAGATGATGTACAAGCAATGGTTGAAACTAGGTTTGGTTGCGCTCTTGGCGCAAAGTGGTATCAGCATGGCGCAATACGTCTGCGATAACGCCGGGGGCGACGAAAACTTCACGGTGGAAAATGGCGAATACAAGATACAAACCAACTACTGGAATACTGCGGCCACCGGCCAGCAGTGCATCAGCATCAACGCCTCGACCGGGGCATGGCAACTGACGCAGGCCGGATCGTCGCAGGCCGGTGGTGCGCCAAGTTCGTATCCATCCATCTTCAAAGGCTGCCACTGGGGCAATTGCACCGCCAACAGCGGCTTGCCACTGCAGGTGAGCGCGATACAAAATGCGCCCAGCCAATGGGTGGTCACTCCGGCCGGCGCCGGCCAATGGGATGTTGCCTACGACATCTGGTTTTCACAAGGCCCCACGGCACCTGCCGGCGGCCAGCCCAACGGCACCGAAATCATGATCTGGATTAACCATTCCGGCAGCATCACGCCGGCAGGCTCCAAAACCGGCAACGTGAATATCAACGGCATGAACTGGGACGTCTGGACCGCACCCACCGGATCGGCCGGCTTCAACGGCACATGGAATGTATTGTCCTACGTGGCAACCACCACCGTGCAGCAGGTGAATTTCGACCTGACGCCATTTTTCACCGACGCAACCGGCCGCAACATGCTGTCGAGAAATTGGTACCTGATCGACGTCGAAGCAGGTACCGAACCATGGCTCAATGGATCGGGATTCACCAGCAACAGCTTCGCCGTTCAATTCAACACCAGCGGCGGTGGCGGCGGTGGTGGTGGTGGCGGATCGATCGATTCCAGCAAATGGTATGAACTGGTGAATGTGAATAGCGGATCGTGCGTTGACGACCAAAACTATTCAACCAGCAACGGCGCAGTCGTGCAGCAATATGCATGCAATGCAAGCGGCCAGGCCAACCAGCGCTGGCAGTTGACCCCCACCGACAGCGGCTACTACAAAATCACCTCGCAACAAAACCCCAACCTGGCACTGGACGCCACCAGCCTCGGCACCGCCAACAGAACCCCGATCCAGCTCTGGCAATATGGCGGCGGCGGCAACCAGCAATGGATGCCGGTGGCCACGACCAACGGCGCCTACAAATTCGTCGGCCGCGCCAGCGGCAGATGCATCGACGTGCCCGCCGCTTCGACGGCAAACGGCGTGCAGTTGCAGCTATATGATTGCAACGGAACGGGCGCGCAGTCTTACCAATTGATTCAGCGATAGTCAAAAAGGGCGCCAGGGCGAGATGGCTCCGGCGCCCCCTCTTCCTTGCCAAGCCGCGCTTTGGCAGATCGTACGGATTGGGACGACGACCTGAAATTTGGCGACCACGGCCAACCATATAGAACGCGTCACACGCTAACTACACGCGCATGGACATTAACGCGGAGAGTTCTAACGAAGTTTGCGCGAACGCGTTGATCCACCCACCACAAAACTGAGCGACCCAATATGTACGTGGCCAGACGTCGCGACGAAGGCAGTACGTCCACATTGCATGGCGTGACAGCAACACCCTGGCAAACTTACTTTTGCACCCCATGCTTGGCAGCGGCCTGTTCCTTGCGGTAGATCCCCGCCCACACAGGGTGATTGGCTTCCGAAGGTAGCAACTCAAAACTCGCGTCCAGCGCAAAGATCGCGTGGAATTCCGCATGGCATTGTGCGTAGTGCATTTCCAGGCAGTAGCTGAAAGCCGCGTATTTGTGCGTGAGAATTTCATCGCTCTTTTGCGCCAGCCCTTCCTTCAATGCTGCCGCCAGGTTTTCAGTGGCTTCCTTGAAGCGGCCTGCGTGGTATGCACTGATACCGGCGGCCATCTGGTGCTGCGCCGGACTGCCTGCAGCGCTTTCAGCCTGGGCCAGGGCCAGCTGCTCGGCGTGTTCGCCTTTGATCGATCGCCATACCGGCCCCCATAACGGGTGGCCGATTTCACCCGGCGTAAGATCGAAGTCCGGCGCAATTTTTAGCGCTGCCTGGAATTGCGCGCGGCATTCCGCTTCGCGGCTGGTGATGCAATAAATGAAGGCCATGTGCTTGCGCGCATCGGTGGCCTGGGCCGGCTTGAGGCGATCGCTGTCGGTAGCAACCTGCAATTTGCCGAGGGCAATTTCATAGTGCCCATCGTGATACTCCGCCAAGCCTTGCGTATAGCTTGCCTGTGCAGTGTCGACTGACAAACGCGGTTGCCCGTTGGGCAGGGTTTCCTGCTCATGCGCACAGGACCAGAGCAGCGCCGCACACAGTGGCATCAGAAGACACTGGACCAGGCGCGGGTTCAGGCGCAGCAATATTCGAGGAAAGTGGCGCAGGGAAGCCATGGCGTAGTGTGCTGTTGCGTATATTGGCAGCAGAAAAGGTGTCGAAAATCGCACCGAATATTGCGTCAAAAATGCTCGCAGGGCCTCGGCCTTGCCGTGCTCTATTCCTTGTCTCGTCACGATTTCACCACTTTTCATATGCCACGAATATACGGAACAGCACACTAGAAGCTCGTGTTCATGGTTGTTTCAACGCCGCTCCTGACTTCAACCACCTGCTTCTGCGAAGCAAATTGGCTGTTGCGGATCTCGATGCGATGCTTGCCCGGCGCAAGGCTCAGCGAGCTGATAGGCGGACTGATGCCGCGCTTGCTGCCGTCGACATACACCTCACCCCAAGGCCGGATCACCAGTTTAAGCGTACCTGGTTTGGCGGCCTGCACAACGGGTGCGGCCGGGGTGTCTGCATGTTTGGCCTCGTTGGGGACGGATGCAGCGGCAGGCACCGGCACGCTTGCGGCAGGTGCTGAGGCAACATTGTTCTCCGACGCAATGGTTGCACCTGCCGGTACATTTGCAGATGCCGATTGTGCCGTTGTTGCAGGCGCAGTTGCCGGGGCGGCTTGCACCGGCGAAGGGACCGATGCCGCCGCAACCTGCACCTCGGGCGGCGCGTCAGGCTTCACCGCCGCCGCGCTCGCGCCTGAACCTGTCACTGCGCCCGTGGTTGATCCTGTGCCGGACCATGACCACAAGGCACCCACAGCCAGAGCCAGGCAAGCAATGCCGGCAATCAGGCCATTGCGCGACAAGGTGCGCCGTGACGCAGCCTGAGGCGGTGCAGACTTTGGCGGAGAAGAAGCAGGGGCAGCAGGCGCGGTCGCAGTCGCAGCCATTTTAGCGGCTGAAGCCGGCGGGTCATCTTCCTGCCAGGCGAAGGTGCCGGTGTTGCCGGTGCGGGCGCGTGAACGGTCACGCAATTTTTCTGCCAGGTTTTCAGTCTCCGCCACCGGCCCGAAGCGGTAAATTTGATGTTCGCGCACATGCTTGTCGTGGCGCATGCCTTCATGCACGAATAGCTTGCTGTAATCGCGCGAGAAGCGCGAGATGATGTCGTAATACGAGTGCGACACCATCACCTGCCCCGGCTCGGCAAAACTCATCACGCGCTGCGCGTCGTTGACGGCGTCGCCGATCATATTGGTGTGGCCGTTGATGTCGCGCACCACCTTCAGGGGCCCAAGATTGATGCCCATGCGCACAAAGCCGGGCTCGCCCACCTTGACCTGGCCCGATTCAATCGCGTCGCGCAGCGAGAGCGCAGTGAACAAGGCGTCTTCCGGGTCGCCGATAAAGGCAATGCCGGCGCCGTCGCCGGTGTCCACCATGATGCGGTCAGCCGGCGCCACGTTCTGGATGGCTTCGACAAGCAAATCGATGAAGGCTTCTTTCATCGCCAATTGGTCTGGCACGGTGCTCATCGAATAATTGACAATATCGATGAACAGCACGCTCCCGATCAAGGTGCGATTCAGGTGCTTCAAGGTGGCTGATGCGTCGTCCATCTCGATCAGTTCCTTCTACTTGCCGCTGGGCAATTAGCAGACTGCCGCCAAAGCAACATTGGCCGAGTGACCAGTATAGATCACATTGGCTACGAAATTGTTACGTTTGGCCCCCGCCTCGGACGGCACCACCAAATTGCTCATTGCAATGGGCGCCCACCACAGTTGCAAAGCATCATCCCTCATTGTGGCAGCGATATGATCCGCAACCGTCGCGGTGTCTATCTGTACCTTGGGCAAAAGACACCTGATGGCGTCCACGGTGGATTCCCGCGTTTGCGCGGGGCCCATTTTCACTCAAGAATTGTTGCGCTGCATGGTGACACGGCAGCACCAAAGATGACGCTTCCGGACAAGGCGCTGTGCGTGCAGCGCCCATCGTTCATGGCGAAAAGCGATTGACGTCGTGTCTTTCACCTTTCATGAGCACAATTATTTCGACAGCACCTTGACCGTGTTGTCATTGTCGTCGTTAAAGTAGATGACCTGATTCCCGTCGCTGTCCACTTTCGCGGCCAAGCCGAACAAAGCTGCAGCCGCACCGTTGTCAAGCTGTATGTGTGCGCCAACAAACCCGATTGCCGGCGAAATTTCAATCAACAGGTTGTTGGTGGGCGGGCCGTCAAGATCGCCGTTTGCGACAACCAGCGTGCCATCCATCAACAGAGCGGCGCTGATAGGCCCATTGAATTGTCCTCCGCTTGCAATAACCCTGGCCGATGTGGCCGAGCTCCCTGCAAAAGTCGGCACTGGTGTCGGCGTATGCGCGGTGCCGCTGCAATTGCCGTTGACGACGATGCCTTCGGCACCGATCGTGGAAACATTGGCGAAGGCCACCACGCTATACGAGCTGCTGTCGACGATGTAAAGTGTGTCGATCGAGGGGTCGTATGTCAAACCTGCCGGGGCAAATAAACCGCCAGGCGCGCCGGAGCCGCAAAAGCCCTTGGCGATTTCCACAAAACCGGTCTGGGTATCACCGCTCAACGTGATGCGGGCAATCGAACCATTCGTTTGGCTGGAGACGTATAGCGCCGCCGGTCTGCCGCTCATTGATGGTGCGTAGGTTTGGCCCCATGGGCCCTGAAAACTATTCGCAGCAAACGGGTTGGTGACCGCACCGGCCGATGTCACCAATGGCACAAGATTGCTGGAGAACGCGGCGGCCGCGATGCTATCGTCCGGAAGCATCGCTACCGCACTGCATCCGAGCAACTGCGGCGATTGCGCTATGCGATACGGCATGGCGCCTGCAACCGGGTGCAAACCGACGATGGTGGTCCCGAGCCCCTGTGTGTTGGTGG
This sequence comes from Burkholderiaceae bacterium, assembly GCA_036561005.1. GTDB lineage: Bacteria > Pseudomonadota > Gammaproteobacteria > Burkholderiales > Burkholderiaceae_D > PKWO01. Next base: position 41,878 of record DATBQE010000177.1, read on the forward strand.
CCCCATCGTTGAAATTGCACACGACCAGATCGCCGGCAGAAATTGAACCGGACGACACCGGGGCAATTGCCAAGCCATAAGGGTTACCGCCATTTTCCAGCGGGTCCAGCGTCGAGCCGATGGTGGCGATTTTCGACAAACTGCTGAGAATCGACGGATTGACTGTTACGGCGGCGCTGGTAACCGAGCCTGTTCCGCCTGCACCGGTGCAGCTAAGCATGTAAGTGGCGCTACCCGTCGCAGTAGGCGCGACCACGACAGAACCGCTGGTCGCCTGTGGACCACTGAAGTTGCCGGCAGAACTGTTTGATGCAGATGCCGTACAGGAAGTCGCATCTGTCGATGCCCATGTGAGCGTCAAGCTCTGGCCAAGATTAATCGCCATGGCACTTGCGGGGCTGGAAAAGGTAACGGTAGGCATGTGATTGCCCGAGCCGCCACCACTGCAACCGGCGAGGCCGATTGCCAATCCGATCGAGATAAAAATTGCTGTCAGGCGTTTGGGGGGAAA
>DATBQE010000178.1:0-27212 GCA_036561005.1 Burkholderiaceae bacterium
ACCTTTGGTCAATCATTTTTGTTTCGTATTTTCGAATGCATTTTGAAGCAAGCGGAAAAGGGACGACGCAAATCCGAAGGTCGAAAGGCATCCGTCAATCCGGATGCCGCAGCAATCGAACAATGTTCTATGGCGGCCATGAAAACGATATTGAATCTGGTGAAAAGACATAAGGGCGGTGAATTGATCGGTTTGTATTCGATCTGCTCGGCGCACCCGATCGTGATTGAAGCGGCGATGCGTGTCGCGCTCGAATCCGGACAGGCCGTGCTGATTGAGGCGACATCGAATCAGGTCAATCAGGATGGGGGCTACACTGGCATGGTGCCGCACGACTTCCATGCATTTGTCATGGCAATCGCCGACAAGGTTGGTTTGCCAAGCGACAAGGTTTGGTTCGGTGGGGACCACTTGGGGCCGAATTGCTGGCAAAACCTGACTGCCGAAGAAGCAATGGCGCGCTCGCGTGTATTGATTGAAAGCTATGTCGAAGCGGGATTTCGCAAAATCCATCTGGATTGTTCGATGTCTTGCGCGGATGACCCTTTTCCGCTTGGCGAAGAGGCTTCGGCGGAGCGCGCCGCACAATTGTGCGCCGTTGCAGAAGCAACATGGCAGCGCGTCGGCGGCGAGCCGCCTGTTTATGTGATCGGAACAGAAGTGCCGGTCCCCGGTGGCGCCCAGGAAACCTTGCACGATTTGCACGTCACCATGCCGGACGCGGCAAGCTCGACCATTATTGCTCATCGCAAAACGTTCAGAAAGCACGGCCTCAACGCCGTTTGGCCGCGGGTAATCGCGCTCGTCGTGCAACCGGGCGTGGAATTCGATCATCACAATGTAATCGATTACCTCCCTGCCGAAGCGCAAGCGCTGAGCCTCTTCATCCAGGACGAGACGCACCTGGTATTCGAAGCGCATTCGACCGACTACCAAACGCCCGAGCGCCTAAACGATCTGGTGCGAGATCATTTTGCGATACTCAAGGTCGGCCCCGGCTTGTCGTTCGCCTTGCGCGAAGCCTTGTGGGCGCTGGCCGATATCGAACGGGAATGGCTCGGGCAAGAAAACAGTTCGCATTTCAAGGAAATCGTGCTGGCTGTGATGAACGATAAGCCGGGCTACTGGAAAAAATACTATTCCGATCCTGCAACCGAGCACTACGATCTGCAATTCAGCCTGAGCGACCGAATTCGCTATTATTGGAGCCAACCGGAAATCAGGCAGGCTCAGGAACATATGGTACGCAATCTGGAACAATATCCGCCGCCGCTGGCCCTGCTCAGCCAATACCTGCCGCGCCAGTATGACGCGATACGCGCGGGCGAGCTTGACAATTCGCCGCATGAAATCCTGTTGCATGCCGTTGCCGTGGTGATCCGTCAATATCACAGCGCTTGCAGCGCGCATGCGTCGTGTGTCGCAACCGCAGTGTAATGAGGAAACTTCCGGTGAAGAGACTAGAATCTGTATCTCATCATGGCGCCTCCGACATGGGCAATCTTGGCGCGCACGGAAAGACACCAGCGCAGCAATGCATCCGGATCAAAGAGGAAAAAAATGTTTCTAGGCGTTGACGGCGGCGGCACCAAGACCGGCTTTATGCTGATCGATGCGCACGGGCACATTCTGGCATCTCATGAAGAGCCGACTTCGTACTATCTCGAAATCGGCATGCAAGCCACAGAGCAGGTACTGCGGCGCGGGACTCTGGCAGTACTGGATAAGGCGCAGTTCCGTATGGAGGATTTGCGTTTCGCGTTCTTCGGTCTGCCCGCGTATGGCGAAGACAGCAGTCTGCAAGACCAACTCGAAACATTGCCATCAACCTTCCTCCCCGCCGCACGCTATCGCTGCGGCAATGACATGGTTTGCGGCTGGGCAGGTTCGCTCGCCGGGCAGGATGGCATTAGCGTGGTAGCCGGCACCGGTTCCATCGCCTACGGCGAATACCAGGGACGCCAGGCGCGCGCCGGCGGTTGGGGCGAACTGTTCAGCGACGAAGGTTCGGCCTATTGGATCGCATGCGCGGGTTTGAAGCTGTTCTCGCGCATGAGCGATGGCCGAGCCGATATTGGCCCGCTATATGAGTTGGTGCGCGAACGTTTCGACCTGCGGTCCGATCTGGATTTGTGCGGGCACGTGTACGGCAAACTCGGCGCGCAACGCGGCGCAATGGCGCAGATTTCGCAACTGGTCGGCGAAGCTGCCTTGCTGGGTGACGAGCAGGCGCGCATCATTTTTTCCGACGCGGCGTCGGAACTGGTCGAATTGATCAGCGCAGTACGGAACACCTTGAAGGTACCGTCAAACATGTCGCTGCCGATATCGTATTCAGGCGGCGTATTCAAGAGCGGCGCGCTTCTCATGGAGCCGCTGCGCGCGGCGCTAACTTCGTTGCCGGAGTTTTTCACCCTGACAGAGCCGATACTGTCGCCGGTGATCGGCGCGGCGCTTTACGCGGCAAAATGCTGCGAGTACAAACTCCATCCGGATGCGCTGGCGCGTCTGGTAGTGGCTCAGAAACTATCCGGTGCCCATTCGCAATGATCAACTCCAAAACCTTCTTGACAGGCGTGACCCTCATTGCCTTGTGCCTGCACGGCGAAGCCAAGGTCGCCGGCGAGCATTACACGATGGCGGATTTCTACCGGGTACCGAAAATCGACTCGCACATGCACCTGCACAGCACCAAGGCGAACTTCATGCGCGAAGCGCAAAGGGATCGCTTTCGCGTGCTATCGATCAATGTCGACTACGCCGATTTTCCGCCGATCGACGAACAGCAGCGCATCGCCGAATTCATGCTCAAGGCTTACCCGAAGACCTTTGCGTTCGCTGCAACTTTCCCGGTCAAGGGCTACGATCGGCCGGAATGGCCAGACGCCACCATCAAGCGTATCGATGACGCGATCACGGCCGGCGCGGTGGCTGTCAAGGTTTGGAAGAATGTCGGCATGGATTTGCGCGCCGCCGACAACAGCATGGTCATGATCGACGACCCGCATTTCGCGCCCGTGTTCGAGCATCTGGCAGACATCCACATTCCACTGCTCGGTCACCAGGGTGAACCGAAGAATTGCTGGCTGCCGGTCAAGGACATGACGGTCAAGAACGACCAGGAATATTTCACTGCGCACCCGCAATACCACATGTACCTGCATCCCGAGATGCCAAGTTACGAAGACCAGATGCGCGCGCGCGACAACATGCTCGCACAGCACGGAAGGCTGCAATTTGTCGGCATGCACATGGCTTCGCTCGAATGGAGCGTCGACGAGTTGGCGGCCTTCCTCGACCGCTTCCCGACTGCGATGATCGACGTTGCAGCGCGCCTCGGTCAATTGCAATACCAGGCGATTCGCGACCCGCAGAAGGTGCGAAACTTCATGATTCGCTACCAGGATCGGATGATGTATGCCACTGACCTGGAGCAGGACGCGGACGCGCCTGTCGCGACCGGGAAGACGGCGCAGGACGTGTCAGCCTGCAGCAAGAATCCCGGCTGCCTGTCGGGCGGCGCGTTCGAAAAGGAAGCACGCAAGGTTTGGCTTAGGGATTGGCGCTTTTTCAATACTGCCGACGTGATCACGGTGCCGGAACTGGATGTGCCGGTCAAGGGGCTGGCCTTGCCAAAATCGGTGGTCGACAAGCTGTATCGCAAGAATGCCGAGCGAACCTTCCCGACGGCCTGGCACAGCGGGACAAACAACAAGTCCTGACACCCTAGACGTACGCTTTTATCGAAGGCACCAACGCCATGAGCATTACCAAGAATCCACAGCGACGTAGCTTCATCCAATTGATGTCGGGCCTGGCAGTGGGAACGCCCAGCCTGATGTTCTCCGCGCAAGCGGCAGCCATGCACAACGGCACGCCGGCCAGTATCGGCGATGCGGCCGTGCGGATCGACTTCGACGAGCAGATGCGTACCAGCGTTACCTGCATCATCGGCGGTACCACAACACCGATGACGCATCGCGACGCCAGCGAATATCTCGAACTGGCGGACGGCAAGCATGTCGATGCATTCAAGCTGGCGCGCGTTGACACCAAAGAGATCGACGACATCCATGGTGCCGGCCAGTGCCTCGCACTCACCGGATTATCCAGGGAAGGCATAGAAAAGGCCGTGCAGGTGCGACTGTATCGGCGCTACCCAGGCTTTGCACTGTACAACGTGAGTTATCGCAACACCTCAGCGGTAGCATTCGATCTCAAATCGTGGAGTAACGGCGCCTGCAAAATAAAGGCCCACGCAACTGGCAGTGTCGGCAAGGAGTTCTGGTCATTCTGCGGAAGTACGCACCAGGATCGCAGGGATTGGGTACAGCCGCTGCACGACGGCTTTGAACAACTCAATTTCATGGGCATGGAAGCTTCGGACTACGGCGGCGGCACGCCTGTGGTCGATGTCTGGCGACGCGACGCCGGCCTCGCCGTCGGCCACACGGAGACCACGCCGAAGCTCGTTTCGCTGCCGCTGCGCGCAAACAAGGGAAACGTGGAAATCAGCCTGTCCGGCCAATGGGCCAACAAGCTTTTACCCGGCGAACGGCTGGCAACCCACGAAACTTTCGTCGCCGTGCATCGCGGCGACTATTTCGCCACGCTCGACAGCTATCGCCGCATCATGGCCGATCTCGGCCTGCGCGCGCCGAAACCACCGGCAGCATCGTATGAGCCGATCTGGTGCGCCTGGGGCTATGAACGCGATTTTGCCATATCGCTCGTGGAAGGCACGCTGGGCAAGGCCAAGGAACTGGGTCTCGAATGGGCCGTGATCGACGACGGCTGGCAAACTGCCAATGGCGACTGGTATGTCGACACCAGGAAGTTCCCGCGCGGCGAGAGCGACTTGAAGCGCATGGTCCAGGAAATCCGTGCGGCGGGCATGAAGCCGCGCCTGTGGTTCTCGCCGCTGGCAGTGGCGCCCGGCAGCGATCTGTTGCACGACCATACCGACATGCTCTTGCTCGACCGCGACGGCGCGGTGCAAAACATCACCTGGTGGAATAGCTTCTACTTGTGCCCGGCGTACGAGCCGACCGTAACCTACACCAAGGCGTTGATCCGGAAAATCCTCGGCGACTGGGGCTTTGCTGGCCTGAAAATCGACGGCCAGCACTTGAACGGTGTGGCACCGTGCTTCAATCCGGCGCACCATCATGCGCGCCCGGAAGAATCGGTCGAAAAGCTGCAGGATTTCTTCCGCGCAATCTATGAAACTGCGATGGAGGTCAATCCCAACGCGGTGGTCGAGATCTGTCCGTGCGGCACCTCCTACGCGTTTCACAACATGCCCTTCATGAATCAGGCGCCGGCCTCCGACCCAACCTCCTCCTGGCAGGTGCGGCACAAGGGCAAGACCTTGAAGGCATTGATGGGTCCAAGCGCGCCATATGCCGGCGATCACGTCGAGTTGAGCGATCACGGCGACGACTTCGCGTCGACCGTCGGTATCGGCGCAGTCGTCTCGACCAAGTTCACCTGGCCGCTCGACCCCAAGCCAAAGGATTCCTTCCTGCTGACAGCGGAAAAGGAACAGCTCTGGCATAAGTGGATCTCGCTCTACAAGGACAAGATGCTGCCGACCGGCGCGTATCGCGGTGACCTGTACGACATCGGCTTCGACAAGCCCGAAGCCCACGTCGTGGAGAAAGACGGCCGCGTCTATTTCGCCTTCTATGCGGAAAAATGGAACGGCCCGATCGCGCTGCGCGGGCTCAGGCAGGGCCGTTATAAGCTGCGCGATTATTTCAACGACATGGACCTGGGCCAGCTCGACGGCGGACAGCGCCGGCTCGTAGCCGCGTTTGAGCGCTTTCTGCTGGTCGAGGCCACGCCGATCCAGGATAGCTGACCGCTCTTCGTCCATATCCGTTGAATCGCGCTGAATCAACCACTCGCCCCGACAATATCAAACGGGCGGAGGGATAGCTGTTGCCGAAAAAATCAAGGCAGAACGTACAGCACGAAAAGCCGAGGGAATTCCCGTTGTAAGCGGTTCGCAGCACAACAGTTGCAGTTGATTGACAAGTAGTGATCCTTAACATCAACGAAGGAATCCGACATGAAAATGCTTAGCAAAATTGCAGGCTTGAGCCTCCTCATTGCCACCTTGCTCGCCGCCTGCGGCGGCAGTAGTGACAACAGCACTGCAGCCTCAACTTTACAAGCTGTCCCAGTCATGCAGGCAGAAAAACCGTTAGCATCCGGCTCGACGTTCTACGTTTCCACCAGCGGCTCGGACAGCAACGCCGGCAGTCTGTCTGCACCATGGCGTACCATCAGCCATGCTGCCAATGTGCTTAAAGCGGGGCAGACCGCTCTCGTGCATGGCGGAACCTACGCGGAGTCGGTGACGCTGGCCGCATCGGGCAGCGCTGCCTCCGGCTATATCACCCTGCAAAATTATCCCGGCGAGACGCCGGTCGTCGACGGCACCACCTTGAAATGCTGCGGCGGTACGATCAACGGTCTGTTCAACATCATCAATAAAAGCTATGTCGTGATCAACGGCTTCGAGATCAGAAACTACAAGAGCACCAAGGCGTCGGACGAGCCGGTCGGCATCCTGGTTCAGGGCTCAGGAAGCAACATTCAACTGCTGAACAATAACGTTCACAACATCACGACCACCGCCGAGAAAAACAACGGCAACGCGCATGGAATCGGCATCTATGGGACCGCGACGACGCCACTGAGCAATATCGTCGTCAGCGGCAACCAGGTGCACAATCTGGCGACCGGATGGAGCGAATCCATGACCCTGGACGGCAACGTGACCAATTTCACGGTGACCAACAATATCGTGCATGACAACGACAATATCGGCATCGACGTAGCCGGCTTCTGGGGCATGGGGCCAACCGGCCACGACCAGGCCAACAACGGCCTCATTGCCGGCAATGTCGTGTACAACATCACCAGCATCAAAAACCCCGCCTACGGCGGCAGCTACGGCGCCGACGGCATCTACTGCGACGGCTGCACCCAGGTCATCATAGAACGCAACCTCGTTTATGCCTCGGATCTCAACATCGAAGCCGCCAGCGAAAACTCGGGCCACGTCAGCAGCCATGTCACCATCCGCGACAATGTCGTCTACAACCCGAACCTGGCCGACATTTCTATCGGCGGCTATGCTTCCAATGTCGGCGGCAGCGATCACGTTACGATTGTCAACAACACCATGTACAACCAGGCTTCCAACGCCGGCAACGACTTCCAGGTCCAGTACTACGCCACCAACAACGTGTTCAAGAATAATATCGTCTATTCGAATTCGAGTGGTAGCGGCATGCTGTACAGCTTCACCACGTCGGAAGCCAACCCCGTTGCGATGGATTACAACATCTACTATTCGTCGGCCGGCGCCACCGGCAGTAGCTGGCTCTGGAACAACAAGACATACACCGGCTTTGCCGCTTACAAGTCGGGCAGCGGGCAGGACGCGCATTCCATCTTCGCCGATCCGAAGTTCCTCAGCCTGACGACACCGGATCTGCACGTGGCAGCGAGTTCACCGGCGGTGAAGGCAGGCACCAAACTCGGCAGCTCCGTCGTCGGCACACTCGATTATGCCGGCAATGCGCGTGTCATCGGCGCCAATATCGACATCGGCGCGTATGAGCAATAACGCTTTAGTTGTTCATTCGCACAGGTTCGGCGGCGCAACGAGATGGCCCGCCCAATTACAAACAGCATGACCACGTGAGAATGCCAATGAGACGCCGCCGAACTTCCTGCAACGAATTCATCCCGCAGCCATTTGCATCGGGCCTGTTCGCGGCGGCTCTCATATCATTGGCTTTGCCGGCCGCTGCCGGACCCGCAACGGATTCCCTCGCTGCCGCCGGCCATTGGACCGGCAACAGCAACGGTGGCGCAAAGACACCGCCGATGGGCTGGAATAGCTGGAACGCCTTCAAGACCGAAGTCGACGAGGACAAGGTCATCGGTGCGGCACAAATCCTTGTCGATAGCGGGCTTGCCAAGCTCGGCTATGTGCAGGTCAATCTCGACGATGGCTGGTGGCAGAAGCGCCGCTTGCGCGATGGGCGCATGCAAATCCGCACGAACATTTTTCCGTCCGCCGCCACCGGTGGTCCCGAGGAAACCAGTTTCAAGCCGTTCACCGACAAGCTCCACGCCATGGGGCTGAGAGCCGGCATCTACACCGACATCGGACGCAATGCCTGCTCCCAGGCCTACGACCTGGACTCGCCGAACCTGCCGCAGGGCAGTACCACGGAACGGGAAGTCGGGCTGGAAGGCCACGTGAAGCAGGACATCGCGCTCTATTTCAAGGAATGGGGTTTCGATTACATCAAGATCGACGCCTGCGGATTGGCCGATTTCATTCCGGGTTCCGATCTGGTCAGGCTGCAAGCTTATCGCGCCAGCCTTCCCCTGATCGAACGAAACGCGATCAATCGCACCGACATCGCGGCAGTGCGCAACCGCTACCAGGCAGTGGCTGCCGCGCTCAAGTCCGCCATGCCGGACGGAGACTATGTCCTGTCAATCTGCAACTGGGGCATGGCCGACGTGCGCAGCTGGGGCAAGGATGCCGGCAACCTCTGGCGCACCAGCAGCGACATCACGCCCGGCTGGTCGAGCATGCTGCATAATTTCGATAGCGCGGCAAAACGCGCCCTCTATGCGGGGCCGGGACACTGGAACGATCCCGACATCCTCAATGTCGGGCAAGGCGATTTCGACGACAAACACCTGGTCGAGGCGCGCTCGCATTTCACGCTCTGGGCCATGCTGGACGCGCCGCTCCTGATCAGCTACGACCTGAGAAAGGCGTCGAAATCCCTGCTCGACATCTGGGGCAACGTTGACCTGGTTCGCATCAACCAGGACAAGGCGGGAAATCAGGGGATCATCGCCTATGACTCCGACGACGCGCAAATCATTGTGAAGACGCTCGGCAATGGAACGAGCAAGGCGGTGGTGCTGTTCAATCGCGGCGCGGCGCCGGTCGATTTGACCTTGTTGCCCGTTCACCTCAAATTCGCGACCGATTCGCCGATCGTCCTGCGCGATCTGTGGTCGCATGAAAGCCTCACGTTCTCGGGAGAACAGGCGTTCACGCTCGCGCCGCACGAAACCCGGGTCTTTGAGGCCACGGGCAGGCGGCAGCTTGAACGCGGCGTCTATCTTTCTGAAATCACCGGATCGATCAATATCGCGGTCGACGGCACGCGGCATCCACAACTCGATCCGACGGTCCATCGCATGATCGATCCATGGTCGAACACGCGCTCCGGCGGCGCACGGGCGCAATATGCCGGCTGGGGCGGTGCGCAGGCCGACGCGACGCCGTTCGGTCAAAGCCTGGAAATCGCCGGACAGACATTCGATTCCGGCATCGGCGTGCTGTCGAATTCCCGGATTCAGTTGAGAAACGATGCCGGATACAAAATCTTCGCAGCCTCGGTCGGTGTTGACGACTCGACTGAAAACCTTGACCGCCCGGTGCGCTTCGAGGTTTATGGCGATGGCAAGCTACTTGCAGAAAGCCGGTCTCTCAAATTCGGCGACAAGGCGAGAGTTGTGACGGCAAACATCGAAGGCAAGCGCATCATCGAGCTCGTTGTGCGCAGCAAGGATTCGAAAAATGAGCGGCCGGTTGTCGCCACTTGGGGCGATGCCCGCCTTTTGGCCGATACGCCGTCAGCCCACTGATTCATATCACGCGTGACTTGTTGTAGCGCGATGTGCAATGCAATATGCTACGCGGTGGGCCCTGCGCCGGAAACCTGTCCACAAATGGGCAGGCCGCGCGAGCGACTCAATTGTTTCGTGCCAATTCCACCGGCTTGATGCCGAGCATCGCCTGCTTCAGCGCCGAGTCGACCGGTTTGTCTCCAAGCCAGACTTTCAGCAGTGCGCTGCACAAGGCATGATCCTTGATCGGCTCACCGAATTTCTTGCCGTTCAGGTTGATGATCAGTGCGCCGTCGGAAGACAGGTCAACGGTCAGAACCGAGCCTTTCGTCAATTCCGGCGCGCCGGAAAAAAGCGCGCCCAATTTAAACATCGAACCCATCACGTTCGCTCTTTCTCCAGCGTCGAGGTTCTGCCTCATGGCGCCCAAGAAACCATTGCTCAGCTCCTCGCTGCTGACGTCGCGCAACATCACCAGGGTGACGCGCTTGGCGCCCGCTTCGGCGATCACCTCACCCGGCGTGGATTTCTTCTCGTGCAGATACAGCGCTGCCGCATAGACCTTGAAGATCGCCTTGTAACGGACACCGGCACCGTTGAGTTGCAGACTCTGCTGCTCCAGAGTCACGGAATCGTCCATTTTGACGCCACCAACCTCCATGCCGAAAGCTGCGTCGGCCAGGAGAACTGCAATGGTGCACACGCACGCCATGAGCTTGAGCCTGTTATTCTTCATTTGAAACTCCCTACGGGAAAGTGGAGACGACATTAATAGAACGCATGCAATTGGTTCCGGACTTTCTGCCTTCCAGGCACCGACGACGCGCGACTCAGGTGCATAAGTTCATGCGCATACCTGCGTGCTCCGATTCGGGCAAAGCTCCGCCCATGAGCGCACTACCTCACAAAGGGACTGCCACACGAATTGCCGTAATTTGAGAACTGCAACGCCACCGATTCCCATCCGACTAGCAGAATTGGCGGAAAATGCGCTGCCCCGATACTTGCTCGAACCGCCCGGTGAATATGATCAAGGCGCCATAGCAGACTAAGGCCCGCTACGCAGGGTGTAAATCATCCATTAGTATGAGCAGGGCCGGATCGGCGTCCGGCGTCAACGTGCGCAATAGCGGCGCCTATCGCCGCAGTGGAAGACATCCCGTCATATATGCTGCGCTCGAGGCAGGCCGGTGCAGGACGCAGTCAGACTGAAAATGAATTGGGAAGAAAATGGCAACAATACGCGCGCATCCGGGAACCCGCGTGGCAACCGATTACCGGCTTCGCGCGATCTCCTGGAGCACAAGCGTTCTTATGCGACCACATACCGATTGCGACCCGATGCCTTGCGCTCATACATCGCTCTATCCGCGTTCGATAAGGTTCGGCAGGATCTCGTCGCTCGCCGCCTGCACCACACCGATCATGACGGTTGGACTGACTATCGCATATTCCGCGAGCCGGACGAATACCCGAATAGCGCCTGACAATCCCGGCACCGCATTGGCCGCCGCGCTAGCGCTTGCATTCGACTCCAAGAGCAAGACAAATTACTCGCCGCCGAAACGATCGATGAGATACTCACTACGCAATGCCAGCTTCAATGCTTCGGCTATGCCTTGCAGAACGACGTCGTCCCCTGCATGCCCATGTTCGTCGTTGACACCCTTGAAGCGATATGGTCCACACCAAGGCTCTGCTTGCCGAGGACCAAGCATTCAAATACTTCACGATCCCAGGCAATTCCCATCCTACCAATAGGTTGATGTGAGGCAATAATGGTGCCGTCATTTCCATGATGCGCGATTGAACGATTTCTTGTTTCTTGCACTGCTGGCGCACCCCAAACATTGATTTGCTTCTGGTTGCGAAAAAACGCACTCGTGTCGGCGACACCGAACGCCATTTCCCGCGCTATGCAAATCGCCTCCCTTGCCTGTTAACAATTGTTAAATCCGTGATGATTAAATCAACAGCCTGAGCAATTCCCCTTATAATTTGGCATCGGTTTCAAAGCCATATGCCTGCCTCCTTGCTCAATGTTTATTTTCGGCATCGAAGCAAGCGAGCCTGAATGGCATCAGCATCGACCCATGCCCCCTATCCCCGCGCATGGCAATGGCCGGCAAGTTGGCAGCAACACGAAACATCGGTTGAAGGTCGCGCACGTGTGAACGAAATTGACGCTGTGCGCAGACAATTTATCCTTTCCGGAGTCCGCCGGCAGGGCCTTGGTCAAAAATAAAAACGACGTCAGCCTGTAGAAACTGCTCATGGAAGCCACGCACGAACAAGTCGACCGTAACGATTTATTGGCATCGACCCGTGCGGTATTCGTCCGGGCGTTTGTCGACGGCTTGGAAATCTGCATCAAACTCAGTGCGGAGAATCTGTTTGCCAAAGCTGACCGCGGTGTATCGTTCCAGGTGCAAAGACGTCTGCTCGACGCGCGTGGCGTTCTGCAAAAGAAGAGCTTCGATGTCAAGGCGCAGATGAAAAAGGCGATGGAGAAATTGCTCCATCGCAGTTTTCAGACCACCTACAGCAATTATCGTCCCTCTTTTTCCAACAGCCTGCTTGACGGTCCGATTTCGTTGATCGACACCTCGGCCTTCGAAGACGAATTGCGCTTCAACAGCATCACTGATCGTTTCCGTAACGAAGCCGGCGAGCAGTTACGCGACCTCAATATCCGCATCGCGCTGTTGTTTGAGCAGGACAATATTCGCGAGAGGGAAAACCCTTTCCGTCCCTACCTGTTTTCGCGGGCTATCGCAATGGCTGTGGAGAATGTCGATGCACCCGTCGATCTCCACACGACCTTGACCGACCAGTTGGCGGAAGATTTTACGGCGCATATTTCCTCGATCTACGCGGCTGTGAACAGCCATCTGGCGGAAAACGGCATTGCGGCACAATTGATGCTGAAGCCGAAGCGCTCGCCGGAAGCACGCCCCAAACCGCGCGGCGATGACGAAGAATTTGAAGATGGTCAAGGCGGCCCCGACCAATTCGGGCCAGGCGCGGGTGGCGGAAAATTCGGCGGCGGCACACGACAGCATGCGCAGAGTGGTAACGACTATTCGGGCGGAGGTGCAGGCCCTGCCCCTTATCAGGGCCCCACGCCAAATTACGGGCAAGCCGGGAACCAGAGCGGGCAATATCCTGCAATGGGGGAGAACAGGCAGGTATTCAATTCCATGCAATCGGTAGGGCCACATGGCCAAGGCAACGCGACGCAGGCCGCAACTGACGAACTGCAAAACCCTGTCGAACGATTATTCAAATCGGTGAAGGCATTCGCTGCACGACCATTTCGCAATCATGCCGCCGCTGGCGAAGCAGTCAATGATGAAAGCGCAGGCGGAGATCATTCGGGAATTCCTTCCTCCCAAGTGGGCCAGGGCCATGGTGCACAAATGCCATCTGGCGCTGTAAATGGCGGTGCTGGTAACGCTCAAGCGATGTCGGGTTTTGCGAACAGCGGCAATCGAGCGGACGGCGGCGTTCAGAATGGGCCAGACAATGCAGGCGCCTCTCACGACGCACACCCACAATCGGGTAAGGTTTCGGCAGGCGCTGATGCACGAACAGCATTTGGCGGCGCGCAGGCTTCGCCCAATGGCGGCATCGAGCGCAATGGCGAACCGGATTACTCGGGCGGTTCCGCCGACCAGGTTCAGGCCGATACCCAGTCGGTGCATCCGGCCGGGTATGGCGAAGCTGTTGCAGCCGGTGCCCGTGGCCGGCATTCCCAAAGTACTGATGCGGGTTCTTACAGTCACCACAGTGGCGGCAATGGCGGCAATGGCGGCCAAGGCTCGTCGAACGCCGACAAATCTGCGCTAGATCGCGTTGCAGACCAAATGCGTGATGACGCGGCGAACGCATCCGGCGAAGAACATGCCGGCGATGCCCATCGATCCAGGCCCAGTTGGCTTTCAGGCAAGAAGGCTGTTGGCGAAGTATTGCGCAGGTTTTTTTCCGGAAAGAGCACACAGGATGATTTTGCCGACGACATCGACGAAACGTCCGACGACACACAATCCTTGAAGCGCCCGGTTGCCGGGTTGCTGACGGGATCTGTGCAGCGCATGCTCAGACACGAAACCCCGTCCACCGACGAGATGTATGGCGGCAACGGCGAATTGCGCAATCTGATCATGGAACGCCGCGACAATCTCAACGAAATTGCGCATAACGTCAAAGAGCAGATGACGATCGACATCGTCTCGATGCTGTTCGAGTTCATCCTGCGCGACACGCAAGTGCCGGCTGAAGTCCGCGCGCAATTGGGACGGCTGCAATTCCTGGTGCTGAAGATCGCCTTGCGAGACGAATCCCTGCTGACCACGAAAGCCCATCCTGCGCGCATGCTGGTCAATCGTATCGGTTCCATCTCGCTGGGGCTGAAGCAGATCGACCCGAGCGGCGCGAATGTGACGGCAGAAATCTGCCGAATTGTCGAAGCAATCCTGGCCGACGAAACGGAGAATCCTGGCCTTTTCCTGAAGATGCTCGATGACCTCGACACCTTCATCGCGAGGGAATTGCTGGTCAGCGACAAGAACGTGACGCAAGCGGTGGAAGTGGTCGAGCATGCGGAAAGCCGCACGCTGCGCCTGGCCCATACCTGCGCACAGATGAGCGAAGCCTTGCTGGGCTTGACGATCAACGAACATCTGAAGGACTTCCTGGAAAATGATTGGGCGCGTGCAATTGAATTTGCCGAGCGCAATAGCCCGGAAATTGCCAGTGAATATCGCGCCCTGGTGCCCGATCTCCTGTGGAGCGTTCTGCCAAAAGTGACAGAGGAAGATCGCCAGCAATTGCTGTCACTGCTGCCGCCGATTCTCAAGACCATCCATGGCGGCATGGAGCCGGTCGGCTGGCCGGCGGCGAACAAGCAAACACTGATGGACTGGCTTTTCGATACCCATACGCTGGTATTGCGCGGCACCAATTCTTCGACGGCACCAACTTCGTTTTCGTCGATTCACACCCATTTCAGGAAGTTCATCGAGAATCCGGAACATTCTACGCAAGCGCCTGCGCCTGCCGTTTCACCTGCAAACCGCAAAGGTTACCTCGAGGAAGCGATGCGCGAGCTTGACGTGCGCATCAACCTGCTCGACCACTTTTTCGATGGCGACGCTGACCTGGACGACGAAGGACTTCCGACCACTCCAACGAGCGAGGCGGAAGCGATGGAACATGCAATCGATATCACCGAACGCTTGCGGATCGGCGTGGCCATCGAAGTGAACCTGGGCGGCAAACCCAGTGCCGGTCGCTTGAATTGGATCAACCCCAATGCATCGAATCTGGTGTTGACGTTAAACGACCAGGCCGAACCCTCCATGCTCAGCGTGCGCATGTTCCAGCGCTTGCTGAACAATGATCGCGTTCGATTCCTAGAAGCGGAACCAATCTTTGAACGTGCCGTGGAATCGCTACTGATGTCGGCCAATCAGATCGGTTAAGCCGGCTGCAGGAAAGCATCGAACTCCCCAGGCGCTACGCCCCCCTGCACTAGCCGATACAGTCTTCCGCACAAGTTTATTGATGCCTTTGTAACAGACGGTTATGATTTGACTGAAAAGCGGTGTAATCTCTACCGGGTATCCAGGTAAATCGTGGTGAGCGGCCTGACGTCAGGCCGCCAATCCTATTCTCATGGATGCCCTGCCGTATCATGTATGACTTGGGGATGTCATGTTTTATCGTCAAGCACTGCGGTCCATTAATCGGGCAGGTGAACATTGAGCCGCAAAAGCCTGCATCGACACCTGTTTTCGGGCTGGGACAACGCGGAAACCGGGGCAATGGCGTCCTGGCTGCGCTATGCCGTGGTCACATCCATGGTGGCACTGGCGCTGGGTGTCAGAATCTTCCTGTTGCCGGCGCAGGCCCAATACGCATTTCTTGCCTTTTACCCGGCCGTGGCGCTGGCCGCGCTCCTACCCGGAGCAGGTCCGACCTTGTTCGCCCTCTGCGTTAGCCTCGTCGCAGGAATCTATTTCTACGAACCGCCATTCGGCTTGACCGGCCAGGACAAGGCCGCGCCAACCTTCCTGTTCTTCCTGTTCACCATCGCCATCTACTATGTTTGCAACCGGATATCGCGCGACCGGGCCCATGCCAGTGCGAGCAAGCGCTTGCTGCAAACCATTTTCGAATCGAATCCCGATGCATTGCTTGTCATCGATTCGAACCGTCATATTGTCATGGCAAATCGGCAGGCGTCCGCCTTGCTTGGCTATGAACATGGCGACTTGAGCGGCTGCGATTTCGCCGTCATCATTCCCGAGAGATTGCGTGCAAACCACCCGATTCTGCGCCTCGGCGGTAGCGCAAAAGGCGCTGCGCGGGGACAGGTTCGCGCCGAGGAAAGCCACGTGAAACGCCGTGACGGCCAGGAGATCGAAGTCGAAATCAATCTGAGCCGCCTCAAGACCGATCAGGGCCCGCTCGTTTCCTGCAGCCTGCGCGATATACGCGCGCGCAACAAGGCAGAAGCGGAATTGCGCATCAGCGCTACGGCTTTCGAATCCAATGAAGGCATCATTGTCACCGATGCAGACGGCGTCATCCAGCGTATCAATCTGGCATTTACCCGCATCAGCGGCTACACCCTGGCGGATTTGGTTGGCAAAACAACCGATATGCTGCGTTCAAATCGCCACGACAAGGATTTTTACAGGGCCATGCTGGAATCGATCAGGGAAACCGGCGGGTGGCAAGGAGAAGTCTGGGGCAGGCGCAAAAATGGCGAAGAATATCCCGAGTGGCTGAACATTTCCGCAGTGAAGAACAAGGACGGCAAGGTTACGCACTACGTCGGTTCGCACGCCGACATCACTGAACGCAAGCAAGCTGAAGCGGAAATCAAGGACCTGGCGTTTTTCGATCAATTGACGGGATTGCCGAACCGTACCCTGTTCGCAGACAGGCTCAAGCAGACCATTCGCGCAAGCAGCCACAGCGGCAACTATGGTGCATTGCTCTTCATCGATCTCGACAATTTCAAGGAACTCAACGATACGATGGGCCACGACGTGGGAGACAAGTTGCTGCGTCAAGTGGCCAAGCGCCTGATCGCGTTGGCGCGCGAAGTCGACATCGTGGCCCGCCTCGGCGGCGATGAATTCGTCGTCATTTTGGCAAACCTGAGCGCAATCGAGCGCGAAGCAGTCGATCAGGCGCAAACGATTGCGGAAAAGACGCTCGATTCGCTGCGCCTGCCTTACACCCTTGGCGAAGTAACCTATGCATCCACGGCGAGCGTGGGCGCAACATTATTCCGCGAAAAGCGCGACACCTTTGAAGAGCTGATGAAACAGGCCGATCTTGCGATGTACAAATCCAAGGCTGTCGGGCGCAACACAGTCCGTTTCTTCGACCCGACGATGGAAGCGGCAATCATGGAGCGCGCCCGTCTGGAAAAAGATCTGCGCCATGGGCTGGCACACAGGCATTTTGCCGTGTTTTACCAGGCGCAGGTGGCTGGCGAAGGCTATCTGATCGGCGCCGAAGCGCTGGTACGCTGGCACCATCCGGAGCGAGGTGTCATATCGCCGAAAGACTTCATTCAGGTTGCGGAAGAAAGCGGCTTGATCCTTCCGCTCGGTCATTGGGTTCTGGAGACAGCGTGCCGGCAATTGGCGGCGTGGTCGGGCAACCTGGACATGGCGCATTTGACCATCGCCGTCAACGTCAGCGCCAGCCAGTTCCGTCAGCACGATTTCGTGGACCAGATTCTCGACGTGTTGGAAACGACGGGTGCCAACCCGATGCGGCTGAAATTGGAATTGACGGAAAGCCTTCTGGTGGACGACGTGCCGACGGTCATTGAAAAGATGAATGCGCTCAAGAACAGAGGTGTTGGCTTCGCTCTGGACGATTTCGGCACAGGTTACTCTTCACTATCCTACCTCAAGAGAATGCCGCTGGTTCAGCTTAAAATTGACCAGTCGTTTGTGCGCGACGTGTTGACTGACCCGAGCGATGCGGCAATAGCGAAAACCATTGTCGCCCTGGCCAGGAGCCTGGACCTGTCTGTCATTGCCGAAGGTGTCGAAACGGAAGCACAGCGTGATTTTCTCGCGCAAAACGGCTGCCACGATTATCAAGGTTACCTGTTCAGCGTTCCCCTGCCCATCGAAGAATTCGAACAATTCGCAATGCAGCATGCGTGACTTCCGCGCTTGCGGTGCGTGAGCCTCAAAAATTAAATCCGGCTCTGCAATAAAAAACGCGGGAGCTGACTACCCTCCCGCGTTTCATTCAAGCCTGCACAGCAGGCTGCCGGTTTAACGATTACTTCGGCAATGTGGCCAGATGTGCGCCCACGCTATTGCTGAAGGCGTTACCGTTACTTGCATCCCAGTTGGTCGACCAGGTCATTGCCCCGCGCAAGGTTGGGTACTTCGCCACAGGAATATAGGTTCCGCAGTTGGTTCCCTGAGTTAGACAATCGAGCGCGGCATTGACCACAGCGGGCGAA
Source organism: Burkholderiaceae bacterium (assembly GCA_036561005.1). Taxonomy (GTDB): domain Bacteria; phylum Pseudomonadota; class Gammaproteobacteria; order Burkholderiales; family Burkholderiaceae_D; genus PKWO01. The sequence continues at coordinate 18,188 of DATBQE010000178.1, forward strand.
ACATATCCGCTGCCGGCAGCTGCACTCGAAGACGGCAAGCCCAGTCCAACCTGGCTCGGGCTCAGGTATTGCAATACCGCATCCGCCTGCGACGTGATGAAGTCAACCGAACCCTGGCTATAGCTCACGCCGTTACGACCCGGCATGGAGCCCGAGTTGTAGTACTGCGTGTTGACCATGGTGACCGTGCTACCCAAATCACGCGCGATCTGCAGGTAATTATCCAGCGTCGGATAAGCCGGCAGCATGTCGATCGTTTGCGGCGCCATGGTAATGATCAGGCTGGACCCGACCTTGGTGCGCAATTGCGACAATGCGCTTTCAACATAGGTGTAGTTGGCCGACGTGATCACGTTTTCCATGTCGATGTCGATACCGTCAAACCCATATTGCTGGATCAGCGCATAGGTGCTGTTGACGAAGTTGGTCACCATGGCGTTGCTGGTCAATGCGAAACTGCCGTTCTGGCCGCCGATTGACAAAATGACGAAGCGCTTCTGACTGTGCAAGGTCTTGATGTCGGCAGTGAACTGCGCTGCCGTGTAGCCGCCCGGTATGGCCGATGCCAAACCCGAATCGATCGAGAAGGTCACGCCACCGTCGATCGCGCTGTCGGCATTGGCAAAAGCAACTTCGACCACGTTGTAGGCGCTCGGCACTTGGGCCAACGTCTGTACGACCGCACCGTTGTTGAAGTCTTGCCAGTAACCGACCAGCACGTGCTCTGGCAGCGGGCCAACTGGCGTCGGTGTCGGGGTCGGTGTCGGGGTCGGTGTCGGGGTCGGCGTCGGAGTTGGAGTCGGCGTTGGCGTTGGTGTGGGGGTACCGCCGCAAGAAGCCGAAGTCACTGCCGTCCAAGCCTGGGTCCACGCCGATCCCGTACCCGGTGCGTAGTAGGATGAGGCCGTCGAAGAACACCAGCCCGGTATGTTGCACTGGTAGTAGCCGCCGGCGTTGGTCACGACCTGATTCAATACGTAGGTATGTCCGGCAACATAGGCCTGGCATGTCGGCGTTGGAGTTGGTGTAGGTGTTGGAGTGGGCGTTGGCGTTGGCGTTGGCGTTGGCGTTGGCGTCGGTGTCGGAGTTGGCGTCGGCGTTGGAGTGGGTGTCGGCGTCGGTGTAGGTGTAGGCGTCGGCGTCGGAGTTGGTGTCGAGCCGCAAGAGCCGTTCGATGTCCAAGGTTGTCCGCTGCCGGCAGCGCCACTGCTGGTCGAAGGATTATTGCCCTGAGTCCACCAGTTGGCAGTGTAATTCACACCGTTATAACTGACCGTTTGACCTTGCGTATAGGCGGTGCTTGAATTCCATGCGGCATAACATGTTATTGCCGCCTTCACGTTGCGCGTCAATTGCTTTTGACCCGCATTCAATGAATCGCTTGAGCCGCTGCCGCCGCATCCTGCCAGCATGCCACCGATCATGCCCAGTACCAAGGTACTCGCTACGTTTATTCTCATGATTCTCTCCTCGTTTCGATTTTGATGTTTGAGGAGCGGGCAGGCGGAGGGACACAACAATGGCCTTGTTCGCCACCGACGAGATTTGCAATCAATATCTCGCTGGAAGAGCCGCTTCCCATTTCAGGCTTTGTGGCTTGCGGCTCTTCTCCGGTATCGACACGCCAAGGCGCAATCTTTGGCGCGTGACGAACAATGTGAGTCGCACAGATGCGCCTCACCCACCTTCCCCCTTACCTACAAACTCCACGTTTATGTGCGCAATCGCAAGCCGCTTTTCTTGTCAGCTTGAATAAAGCATGCGACTGAGGAAATTGAGCGTCAAGTGGTTTTAATATTCAAACACCAATTGCATACCAGTTCAATGAAAGGTAATGCGCGAGCGATACTGGTATAGCTAATTTTTCTCTCGATGTTTCAATTTCCGTCGAGAAACCATGGGCTAGATCGCTGCCAATCTATTTTTGCAACCGGACTAGCGACTATGCGACGGCCTGTTCCACACAACGCAAGCGATCGCAAAACACCAGACCACTTGCTCATCCCCCCGAAGGTGGTCTTAGCCCTTTGTGCATGCATGTCCGGAATTGCCTCGCATTGCGCTACCAGACATGACTTTTGGCACGGGCCGAAGTGACGCAATTATTTTATGTTGTATCGCGTCATGCCTGCATCGCAGGTGCATACTGTCGCTCACGCGTCGACCGGGAAGCCGATCCAGGTCGAAATTTTACCGGACCAACCCATGGCAAAGTCTTCAAAGATATATTTGTCGCTTCTGTTAGAAGGGCGCTGCGCGATGATCTGGCTCGCTTGCAGCCTGCTTCTGAGCGGATGCGGCGGCGGAGGTAGCGCGGGCGGAAACTCCGCTGCGATATCAAACAACAACACCCAATTGCCGCCCTCCGATTTTCTGCCGGATCCCGGACTCTCTCCAATGGCGGCATTGGGCGAGATTATATTTTTTGACACCGGACTCTCACCTGGCAAGCAAGCCTGCGCGACCTGCCATGTACCGGCGCTGGGCTTATCGCAGGAGGCGCAGTTCATCGTGCCATTCGGCGGCGTCAAATCGAATGTCTTTGGATTCCGCAACGCGCCTTCGGGTAAATACACCATGTACAGCCCGCCATTTTCCATCAGTGGCACCGCACAGGGCGCGGGGCAGCCGGCCGTCAATGGCATGCCGGTCGGCGGGCTATTTCTCGACGGCCGTGTCGATACGCTGGCGCAACAGGCGGTCAAACCCTTCCTCTCGTCATTTGAGATGGCCAATCCCGATTCAGCCACGGTAACGGCCGAACTTGCAGGGCGTCCGTATATCAAGCAATTCACCGACGTATTCGGCGCCAACGTTCTCAACAATCCCAATGCCACGCTGGCGGCGATCGGGCAAGCACTGGCACAACTGGAAACGGAATTCGTTTCGTTTCATCCGTTCAACAGCAAATACGATGCATTCGTACGCGGGCAGATTCAATTGACGCAGAGTGAGGCAAATGGGCTCGCCGTTTTCAACAATCCCGCCAAAGGCAACTGCGCTTCCTGCCATACCTCGGATTCAGTCGGCGGCGTGCCGGCCTTATTTACCGATCATACTTACCGCGCAATCGGCGTGCCGCGTAACCGGAACATTCCGTTCAATCAGGACGCCGTCTTCACCTTGTCGGCCGGCACATATGCGTATGTGCCGCAAAACGGAATCGGCCTGGGCGCCCCCGGCCATCGCTATTACGACCTTGGCCTGTGCGGCCCGCTGCGCACCGACCTCTCGGCCGACAAGGCCTATTGCGGCATGTTCAAGGTGCCGACCTTGCGTAACGTGGCAGTCAAGGAGCGATATTTCCACAACGGCCTTTACACTTCGCTGTGCGACGTGGTGAATTTCCATCTGACGCGCGAATCGGCACCGGCGCATTGGTATGTCAAACCGGATGGCACAACGCCCGACCAGATCTACAATGACATGCCGCTGGCTTACGCCGGCAATATCAATACGTCCCTGGCGCCTTTTGGCAAAACAGTCGCGCCGAGGCTCAACAACGCAGAAATAAACGACGTGATCGCGTTTCTCACGACCTTGACGGACAAATTCGATCCCACTTCAACCCAAGTCACCACGCCCGCGCAATGCACCAGTGTCACGCACTGACAATTGATCGTCTATTTGAATAACACATTTTCCGCAGCAGATAGTTCATTCATGCCGAGCCGTCATTTGCGTGCCGGCTAGTCTGCTCTTTTGTGTGTCTGCTTGTCGCCAGCTTGATTTGAAATGATGCGTTCGCCGGCACATCGCGACGTGCCGACATTCGATGAAGGCGCATCGAATTTGATCGGAGGAGAGACAAAATCAACCGCGCCAAGGGGCTAAGCCCGGACGGCGACAATGTTGTGAAGTTGTCGTAACATTGGAAGCTTGATCATGCGGCTCCACCACCAAGATGTCGACTCCATTACCGGCAAGCGTCAGGAAAGATTTGCAACAAGCCGTCGCGCTGCAACGGCAAGGCGAGTTGAAGGAGGCGGAACGGCTTTATCGCCGAATATTGCTGGCGCATCCGACCGAACCCGACGCCAATCACAATCTCGGCGTGTTGGCACGGCAATTGGGCAGGGACGACGACTCGCTGCCGTTTCTGCGCGCGGCACGAGATAACAATCCCGGCTACGAGCAATATCACCTATCCTATGCTGAGGCGCTCATGGCTTGCCAGCGCCCCGACGAATCCATTGCGGCCCTGGAGTTCGCCCGGAGCCAGGGAATTCATTCGCCAGCGGTACAGATGCTGGGCATAGCGGTGCGATCCGCAGCGAAAGACCTTCAATCGATTGCGACCATTGTTCCACCCGAGCTGACGAAAAGAATTTTTCTGCTGTTTCGCACTGAGCGTTTTGCCGAATTGGAGCTTATCCTCGACGATCTGCTGGCGCGCCAGCCGCAGTCCGGATTTCTCTGGAAAATGCAAAGCGCGACCCTGGCGCGGCAAAACAAGAACGCGCTTGCTGCATTCCGGCGCGCAGCGGACCTGCTCCCGGACGATGCGGAAGCGCAGAGAAATTTCGGCAGATACCTGATTGGTTCAAACGATCTGCGTAACGCAGAAATCCATCTGCGCCGAGTGCTCGACTGCGACGCCGCCGCTGCCGAAGATCATGTAACCCTGGCGGACTTGCTTCGCACAATGGGGGAAACCATTGAAGCAATACGTCAATATCAATGCGCGTTGGCACTCGATTCAAACTTGCTGGAAGCGCACGTCAACCTCGGCAATGCACTCAAGGATGCCGGCCGACTCGAAGAAGCGGAATCGAGCTACCGGCGCGCATTGCTGGTCAACCCGAAATGTGTCGAGGCCCACTGCAACCTCGGCATTGTCCTGAAAAGCATGGCGCGCAACGAAGAAGCCGAACGTAGTTGCAGATTGGCGCTGCAACTTGAACCAAATCTGGTCGGCGCCCTGGTCCTCGCGGCCAAACTGGCGATAGACGGGGGGCGGTTCGAAGAGGCAGAAAACCTGTTTCGCCAGGCGGCGGCCATCGATCCGCATTCCCCGGAAGCCTGGGCCGGCATCCCCGGAGCAAGAAAAATGACCAGCGCCGATGAACCGTGGGCCAAGCAGGCCGCAGCATTGGCCGCACGGCGTCTACCGCCCGAAAAAGAGGCATTTCTGCGCTACGCACTGGGAAAATATTTCGACGACGTCAAGGACTACGATCACGCATTCCCGCAATACCATCGCGCCAACGAATTGGGCAAGATTGTGGCGAACAGGCACGGCATCCGTTCGTTCGATCCCGCCGTCCATGCAAAATCCGTCGAGCGCCGCATTGCATTCCATGCGCGCGCCAAGGCCCATCTCGCGCGGTCGGGAAATTCCTCGGATCGCCCCGTTTTTATTATCGGCATGCCGCGCTCCGGCACCTCGCTGGCCGAGCAAATTCTGGCTTCGCACCCACAAGTGTTCGGGGCAGGAGAGCTGTCATTCTGGGGCGCGGCCGCAAAATCGTTAAAATCGATCGTGCATGATCAAGCCCGTGAAGCGGGACTCATCGAGAAATTGGCAGGCAATTATCTTGGCGTATTGAACGCATCGTCGCCCGACGCCAGACATGTCGTCGACAAGATGCCAAGCAATTTTCTCCATGTCGGCCTGATCCATCTGGCATTCCCGAATGCGCGTTTTATTCATATGCAACGCAATCCGCTGGATGTCTGCCTGTCCATCTATTTCCATGCGTTTGCCGAAACGCAGACCTACGCCAACGATCTCGCAAACCTCGCGCATTATTACCGCGAATATGAAAGGCTCATGCGTCACTGGCGCTCAGTGCTGCCAGCCGGAGTCTTGCTCGACGTACCCTATGAATCACTGGTCGAAAACCAGGAGACATGGACTCGCGCCATCATTGAATTCATCGGGCTGGAATGGGACAAACGCTGCCTGAACTTTCACGAGAACGAGCGCACGGTGCGCACACCAAGCAATTGGCAGGTAAGGCAGAAAATCACAAATTCGTCGGTGGCACGCTGGCGCCACTACGAGAAATTCATCGGGCCGCTGATGGGCTTGCTGGCCTGACGCCAAGTCTGGCGCGCAGCGCGGCGCAACGCGGCCAGGAACGGGAGTGCCTCGAAGCTATAAATTGGTTTCGGACACGATCTTCCATTGTGTGCCCTCGAGCGCCCAATATTGCCGTTTGCGGGTCAATTTTTGGGTTCGTGCACCGGTTGCCTCTTCCGTGAAGGTACTGACGATCATTTCCTGCGGACCGGGATAAAGGAAGTAGGTTGTGTCTTTCAACGCCAGGGATACACCACCCGGCCCGGAGGCATATTGCGGCTGCTTGCCGAACCAGGTGTTGAGGTCTTCGCCGGTGGATGATTTGAAATTGCGCGAATAGTTGGCAATCACACGCGTGGGATTCATGCTTTCGACATCGCGCCGCCAGGAATCGACCAGTTTGGCTGCGGCGCTGCGGTCGCTATTCCATTTTTCCTTGTTGACGAATTCAACATGGTCGGTGATCACAATCGGCGTCTTGCCGATTTCTACCGATTCGTAAAGCTTGTGCAGATCGGGATTGGACAGCACCACGCAGCCGTCGGAAGAAAGAGGTGGGCGGCTGAAACTGTCATGCGGCGTGCCGTGCAGCCAGATGCCGGAACCGCTGCGGCCGTTGATGCGGTCCCATTCGTTGGGGTAATTGATCGGCAAGGCACCAGCGCCGTAAAAATCCGGCAGACGCGCGCCCGGCAGGCGGCCGGTGATGTAATAAACACCCAGTGGTGTCTTCTGGTCGCCGGCAGATTTCTTGTTGACGCCCAGCTTGCCCTGGCTGATGTAATAGTCGTCGACGAACTTCAGCTGGCCGTCGACATTTTCATAAACGTAGAGGCGCGATAGCTTGGCATCGACGATTAGCACGTGCTTTTGGTCTTCGCGCAATTGCAACACCGGGCGCGGGATGAGGTTGGGGTCGGGCTTGGCGCGCAGGGAATTCAAATGCGCGACTGCTTCTTCGCGCAGGCTTTTGAGCTTGTCTTCCGGGCCGTTAGGCACGTCACCGAAGGTCGTGACGAGGTGCGTATTCATCATCAACAGATCGCCGCGGAGCAATTGCCCGAGCCGGAAATTCGGATAGTCGGCAACCAGTTCATCAGCCTTGGCCTGCGCCACGCGCAAATGGTCGGCCGCGAGGTCTTTGTAGACTTCGATCAACATGATCTCGGGATCGGGCTTGCGCCCATGCTGGGCAGCGCTTCCGGCAGCAGATGCCATCCCGACATTACACGTAAACGCCAGAAGCAATACTGCTACGCCAAATACCTTGGCCCACCCGCCGGCGCCTGTCTTCGGGTGGGATGCAATAGGATTACAAGACATCAGCTACCTGCACGCTCCTGCTTGATCTGCCACTTGCCGTTTTGCCGGGTCAAAACCAGGGTCTTGCGGCTATCTGCCTTGAGGCGATCAGATGAGTAAATCTGGCGGAATTTCACGGTTGCCGTGTTACCGTTGATGGTCACTTGCGGCGATTCAACCTTCACCTCGATGCGATTCTTGCCCTCGATGCGTTGCCGACGTTCGTCAGCCCAATCCTTGCGTGACTCGCCCTTCGGCGTTTCGAATTCGCCGCCATAGTAGTTCAAATAGGTTTTGACGTCCTGGTCACTCCAGGCCTTTGCCCAACCGTGAACGGCAGTAAGGATGTCCTCGGTTTCGCTATCCTGGGCGGGCTTGGCCGCCGGCTTCGGTTCCGGTTTCGGTTCCGGTTTGACTTCGGACTTCACTTCAGGCTTTGCCGCAACCACAGGCTTGGCAACACTTGCTGCCGCAGGTGCTGGTGCGGGAGCCGGCGTGGCGGCAGCCAAGGCCGGTACCGGCTTGGGCGTGTTGGCCGCAGCGACAACAGGCGTCGGAGTCGGCGCGGCTGCCACGATAGGCGCGGATGCTTCGGGTGCCTTGACACCGCTATTGAACGGCAACGAGCGCAATAAGGTCAGCTTGGTCTTGACGGCGGTATTGCCGGAATCGAGTTGCAGCGCCTTGTCATAGGCCTGGCTTGCCAGCTTGGCATGCACGTCGCCCAGGTTGGCATAAGCGGTGGCATACGCGGGATTGGTGCGGATGGCGTTGTCGAGTGCGAGGCGTGCCTTGTCATATTGGCCATTGGCGGCAAACAATACGGCCAGGTTGTTGTATGGCTCAGGCAACTCGGGATAATCTTCTGTCAACTTGGTAAAGACTGCAATCGCTTCCGCCGACTTGTTTTGATCGGTCAATATCAGACCTTTCAAAAATCGCATGTTGGGGTCTTTGGGCCGCTTGGATAGGTAGGCATCGGCCTTGCTCATGGCATCGGCATATTGGCCCGCACGAATTGCCTTGCTGACATCCGCCATTTCGTCAGCCCGGGCCGGCATCGATGCGACCAGCAGTGCAGCCAGCAGTCCTGAAACAGCAAACGCCTTGTTGAGCGAAGGAAGCGAAGTTTTCATCGATATTATTTTTTCCGCAAAAAAACGTATGTTACACCTTATATAGAGCCAGCCGATACCACGCCGATTGGCCCTCCCAGCTGATTTTGCGCAAAATTGCTCGCAATGTCCATGAAATGTTGTCGCCATGCAGCGTCGTTGCGGCGCGATGCCACATGCGCATACCCCTCACTCAGGATATTTACCTCGGACCTGCGACGCAATCGTGGCGGCCATCCTCCCCGCAATGGCACGTATTCCAGTGATGGCCTTGCGATCATTATTATACGTCCGTATAATAAAAAGATGGCGCGCCCTTCCAACAACATCGATCAACGCCTGCTTGCCGCAGGTTTGGAGTTATTGCCCAAGCTTGGCTGCCGTGGGTTGTCGGCGCGCCGCCTTGCCGAGCACGCTGAGGTGAACCTTGGCATGTTTCACTATCACTTTCGCAGCAAGGAAAATTTCATCCGCACCCTGCTGGGCCGATTGTACGAGCAGATGTTCTCCGCTCTGACGATGAAGATCGCCGAGGACGGCCACCCCAGGGACAATCTGCGCAAGGCCTTGCTGGTATTGGGCC
>DATBQE010000179.1:0-17181 GCA_036561005.1 Burkholderiaceae bacterium
CGCCTAAGGGATTGGCACCTTTGGAGGAGGCGGATTACATTGACGCCCGCTTATCGATTAACTTGAAACCGGAGTACGCACATCTGCTCGCGGAAATTTTCACTTATTGGTCCGAAGAAGATACTGCGGATGTTTACCAAAATAAGATGAGCGGACCTGGGTTGTGGGGGATTAGGCCCGAAACCGGCATTGTCATGCTGGAAAAGGCGGATTTTGGCAATGCAGTGATTCTGAGTAGATTGATTCATGAAGGACTGATCAGGAAACTGGGAAGGTACGTGAGTCCGGCCGAATTGTATGGAACGCCACCAGCATTTTCGCAAGAAACCTACCCGGGCATTGCACCGGGTATTGCCTATATTGAAAAAATCCCCGGTGCTGCGGAAGATGAAGGTGCACGCCAAAGAAGATATGAAGCTGTCGCCTTGGCTGCACATGATTGTGTGGTATCCGACGCGGATTTGACGACGGCCATGAAATTGCGTTCGATAGAGGCCGGAATTTCGGCCATCAATGGGGCCTTCGCTTTGCGGTCGAGTGAAGACCCCAAGCCGTGCAGGACAGAGTTGACGCAGCCCTGAAACGTGCCCAACTCGAGTCAGAGAGTAGCTGGGGTTAACGTTTCATATTGGATTCAGATCCAATTATTAGGGATAGACCGTTGAGAATGGCTCTTAAATATCCCAACCACGCGCTCTTTCGACGGCTTTGCGCCATCGCGCCAGCTTGGTCTCGCGCGCGGCTTGCGACATGCCGGGTTCAAAGCGCCGTTCGACCTTCCATTGCGCGGCGATTTCCTCCATCGACGACCAGAAGCCGACCGCCAGTCCCGCCAGATAGGCTGCACCGAGCGCCGTGGTTTCAGTCACTTGCGGCCGCACCACGGCGACGCCCAGCATGTCAGCCTGGAACTGCATGAGCAAGTCGTTGCGCGACGCGCCGCCGTCCACGCGCAGTTCGCTCAAGGCAATGCCTGAGTCCTTGTGCATGGCTTCGAGCACGTCGACCGTCTGGTAGGCGATGCTATCTAACGCTGCACGCGCAATGTGTGCCTTGTTGGTGCCGCGCGTCATGCCGAGGATGGTGCCGCGCGCGTAGGCGTCCCAGTAGGGGGCGCCCAGGCCGGTGAAGGCGGGGACGAAAACCACGCCGTCGCTGTCCTTGACGCTTGCCGCCAATTGCTCGACTTCGGCGGCCGATTTGATCAGGCCCAAGCCGTCGCGCAGCCATTGCACGGTTGCGCCGCCCATGAACACGCTGCCTTCAAGCATGTAGTCGGTGCGGCTGCCTTGGTGGGTTTGCAGGGTCCAGCCTATGGTGGTGAGCAAATTGTTGCGCGAAGCGATGGCCTGGACGCCGGTGTTCATCAGCATGAAGCAGCCGGTGCCGTAGGTGTTCTTGGCCATACCGGGTTGATGGCAAGCCTGGCCGAAGGTGGCGGCTTGCTGGTCGCCTGCCAGGCCGGCGATGGGGATGGCACCGCCTAGCGCAGCTGTTGTGCCGACGACGCCGCTGCTGGGCACGATCTCGGGCAGCACGCTGCGCGGGATGTCGAACAGTGCGAGCAATTCGTCATCCCATTGCTGCGTGTGGATGTTGAACAGCATGGTGCGCGAGGCATTGCTCGGGTCGGTGACGTGGCGGCCGCAAAGGTTGAAGATCAGCCAGGAGTCGATGGTGCCGAAGGCGAGTTCGCCGCGTTCGGCGCGTGTTCTTGCGCCGGGTGTGTTGTCGAGCAACCATTTGACCTTGGTGCCGGAGAAATAGGCGTCGAGCACGAGGCCGGTCTTTTGCTGGATCAGCTGGCTTTTTCCTGCTTCTCGCAGGGCATCGCATTGGGGCGCGGTGCGGCGGTCTTGCCAGACGATGGCGTGGGCTATCGCCTGCCCGGTCTTGCGATCCCAAATGACGGTGGTTTCGCGCTGGTTGGTGATGCCGATGGCGGCGATGTCGGCTGCGGTCTTGCCGCTGTCTTGCAACACCTTGCGCGCGACGCCGAGTTGCGTTTGCCAAATTTCGCTGGCGTCGTGCTCGACCCAGCCGGGCTGGGGGAAGTGCTGGGCAAATTCCTGCTGTGCTACGGCGGCGATGCCGCCGGTGTGGTCGAACAGGATGGCGCGTGAACTGGTCGTGCCTTGGTCCAGTGCCAGGATGAATTTGCCCATATTGTCCCCTCTGACTGCCTTTATGGAATGTAATGCTGCTCCGGCAAACCGGCAACATCAACCTCTAGCGTGAGCAGGCAACCCGACAGCGGATATTGGGCCACTTCTGCTTCGGAGCGTTTGTTGCGTGCCGTGGTGACGTAGAGTGTGCGCAGATCCGGGCCGCCGAAGGCCAGCATGGTGGGACAGCGTGCCGGCAGGGCAATCTCGCGCAGGATTTCGCCTTCGGGCGAGAGGCGCAACAGGCGTCCGCCTTCGAACATGGCGCACCAGTAGGCGCCTTCGCTGTCGACGGCTGCGCCGTCCGGACGGCCACCGTAGTTGTTGCTCTTGTCTTGCGAGAACTCACGAAGCACGCGCCGCGTGCCGAGCTTGCCGGCGGCCAGATCGTAATCGTAGGCGAAGATGGTATGCGAGGTGGTGTCGCTGCGATACAGGGTGCGGTTGTCAGGGCTGAAGGCCAGGCCGTTCGATACCGTGGCGGGCTGATCATGGTCGTGCACGACCCCGTGCGTGACGCTGAACAGGCTGGCGCCCTGGCGGTCGCGCGGTTCGAAGATGGTGCCGACCCATAGGCGGCCGGCGGCGTCGCAGCGGCCGTCGTTGAAGCGCAGCTTGGTGGTGTCGTAGGGCGCATCGGCGACAGGGGTCATGTTGCCGGTTTGCGGGTCGAGCATGACCAGCCCGCTGCGCAAGGCAACCAGCAACTTGTCCTGGCTCAAGGCAATGGCACCCGGTTCCGTCGGCATGGGCCACGTGCGATGCGCGCCGCTCGCCGGCACAAGGCTGTGCACGGCCATGCCGGGGATGTCGATCCAATACAGGGTGGCATGTTCAACATGCCATAGCGGGCATTCGCCCAGCAGCATAGGCATATCGAGGGCGGGACGGATAGAATGAAGTTCTGACATGATGGCGGATACCGGGTTGGTGGAATGATGCGTCATTATGCTATGAAAACGATACCAAATCTTCGCCCGGGGAGATGGATGCAAATTGGAAGAAGAGGGGCATCAATGCAAACCACATTGCCAAGGCTGGCATTTCTTGGCATCGGCCTGATGGGCAAGCCGATGGCGGGCCGTTTGTTGAACGCGGGCTACACGCTGTGCGTTTGGAACCGCAATCGCGCCAAGGCTGAGGCACTCGCCGGGCTTGGCGCGCAAGTTGGCGATACGCCGGCCGAAGCGGTTGCCGAAGCCGACATCGTCATATGTATGCTGGAGTCCGGCCCGATTGTTGCTGAGGTCATGCTGGCCGCGTTGCCCGGTTTGCGCAAAGGCAGCCTTGTGATCGATATGAGTTCGACGGGGCAGGGCGAGGCACAGGCCTTGCATGCGAAGTTGGCCGCCCAAGGCGTGCATTTTGTCGATGCGCCGGTCTCGGGCGGCGTGCTGGGGGCCGAGCAGGGCGATCTGGCCATCATGGCCGGCGGTAGCATCGAAGATTTCCGCCGCGCAGAGCCGGTGTTTGGGATGCTGGGCCGGCCCACGCTGGTCGGTGGGCCGGGTTGCGGCCAACTGGCCAAGCTATGCAATCAACTGATCGTCGGCGGTACGATCAACATTGTCGCCGAGGCCTTGCTGCTGGCGCAGGCCGGTGGCGCCGACCCGGCAGCCGTGCGATCAGCAATACGCGGCGGCTTTGCCGAGAGCCGTATTCTTGAAGTGCACGGCAAGCGCATGCTGGAGCGCAATTTCCTGCCGGGCGGGCAGGTCAAGAGTCAGGCCAAGGACATGCACAACATTCTCAATGCAGCATCGGCGGCGGGATTGCATCTGGCGTTGACGGAGCTAGTAGCGCAACGCTTCGACAGCATCCTGGCAAGCCTGCCGCATGCCGATCACTCGGCCGGGCTGATCGCGCTGGAGCGCGAGAACCCCGGCAAGCGCGTGGGTGACGCGCCCGATATTTTGCCGGTGTGATTGTTCAGGCGTCGGTCAGGAAAGTTTCTGCCAGCCTCACCCAATACGTCGCGCCTATCGGCAGCAAGTCGTCGTTGAAGTCGTAGCTCGGGTTGTGCAGGTTGCACGGGCCCAGTCCATGGCCGGCGCTGCGGTGGTCGCCCTCGCCGTTGCCGAGGAATACGTAGCAGCCCGGTTTTTCCTGCAGCATGTAGGCGAAATCTTCCGCACCCATTGACGGTTCGACGTTGGCATTGACCTTGTCGGCGCCGACGATGGATTCGATGACGTCGACCGCGAACTTGGTTTCATTCGCATGGTTGATCAGCGGCGGGTAATTGCGCTTGAAATGGAAATCGACTTCGGCGTCGAATGCTTCCGCCGTGTGTTTGGCAATGTCGTGCATGCGCTGTTCGATCATGTCGAGCACGTCGACGCTGAAGGTGCGCACGGTGCCGATCAGCGTGGCCTCGTCGGGAATCACGTTGGTCGCGCTGCCCGAATGGATTTGCGTGACCGACAGGACGGCCGGCAGCAGGGGATTTTTGTTGCGGCTGACGATCGATTGCCAGCTTTGCACGATCTGCACGGCCGTCATGATCGGGTCCACGCTCTTGTGCGGTTGCGCCGCGTGCGAACCGCGCCCGCGCACCACCACTTCGAACTCATTGGAGGACGCCATCATCGGCCCCGGCGTGACGCCGAAACTGCCGACAGGCTGGCCCGGCCAGTTGTGCATGCCGAATACGGCATCCATCGGGTATTTGGTGAACAGACCATCTTCGATCATGCGCCGCGCGCCGCCGCCGCCTTCTTCCGCCGGCTGGAAAATGACGTAGACGGTGCCATCGAAATTATGATGCCGGGAAAGGTAATGGGCAGCGCCCAGCAGCATGGCGGTGTGGCCGTCGTGGCCGCAGGCGTGCATTTTCCCGTCGTGTTTTGAAGCATGCTCAAAGGTGTTGACCTCCTGCATCGGTAACGCATCCATATCGGCACGAAGTCCGATGGCGCGGCTGCTGCTGCCATTCTTGATTATGCCGACCACGCCGGTAACGCCCAGGCCGCGCACGATTGGAATGCCCCATTCGGTCAGTTTTTGCGCGACGACGTCGGCCGTGCGGTTTTCTTCGAAGCAGAGTTCGGGGTGGGCGTGGATGTCGCGTCGTATGCTTTGCAATTCGGAATGGAAAGCAATAATCGGATCGATTAACTTCATGTCAACTCCATCTATTTTTGGGCGAGGCTTGCGGCGGCGTCGAGGGATGTCGGCGCTCGGCGTGGAAACGAATTCCAGGAGCCTGCTGTGCTTTTTGTCATTATAGTTTGCCGGGACTGCTGCTTGGTAAAGCGGCGACCTGTCAAAGTTAACACTATACATCTTGGCGTGGAGTTATGTATTGGCAACTTATTTTGAGTGTGGTGTGCCGCAGGCTTTCCCCTCTGCCCGCAAGCGGGCAGAGGGGAGTTCGGCAGCGTGCGGGCGAGGTGTCGGTTGAAGCCCAATCTGCACGCACCCCTCCCGCCGGTATACCATATACAAAAATCCAGGAAATCCGAATGAGTACCACTATTGTCCGCGCGGTCTGTCCGCACGATTGCCCCGATACCTGCGCCATGCTGGTCACCGTCAAAGACGGCGTGGCCGTCGAGATCAAGGGCGACCCCGAACATCCGACCACGGCAGGGGTGTTGTGCACCAAGGTTTCGCGCTATGCCGAGCGCACGTACCACAAGGATCGTTTGCTGCATCCGCTCAAGCGCGTCGGGCCCAAGGGTTCGGGTCAATTCGAGCGCATCGGTTGGGACGAGGCACTCGATATTATTACGATGCGGCTGAAGGACATTGCCGCGCGCGATCCGCAGGCGTTGTTGCCTTACAGTTACGCCGGCACGATGGGGCTGGTGCAGGGCGAGTCCATGGCGGCGCGTTTTCTGAATAAATTCGGCGCATCGCTGCTGGACCGCACGATTTGCGCCACGGCCGGCGGCACCGGCTACACCTATACGATAGGCGCGCGCATGGGTACGGACCTGGAGCACTTTCAGGACGCGAAGCTGATCCTGATCTGGGGCGGCAACCCGATTGCTTCCAACCTGCATTTCTGGACGCGCGCGCAGGAAGCAAAGCGGCGCGGCGCCAGGCTGATTGCCATCGACCCCTATCGTTCGCTGACGGCGGAAAAATGCCATCAGCACATTGCCCTATTACCCGGCACCGATGCGGCGCTCGCGCTTGGCATGATGCATGTATTGATCCGCGACGATTTGCTCGATCACGATTACATCGAGCGCCATACGCTAGGCTTCGAACAATTGCGTGAGCGTGTAAAAGAATGGACGCCGGCGCGTGTGGCACAGGTGTGTGGCATCACGGCGGAGGAAGTTGAGCAACTGGGGCGCGCATATGGCGAGACAGCCAAGCGCGGCGAGCCGGTGGCCATACGCACCAACTACGGTTTGCAGCGCGTCCACGGCGGCGGCATGGCCGTGCGCAATATCACCTGCCTGCCGGCGCTGGTCGGGGCGTGGCGCCATGCGGCAGGCGGCGTGCAATTGTCGACCTCGGATTCCTTCCCGCGCGACTTCAATGCCTTGCAGCGGCCCGACCTGAGGCCGGCCGGGCGCGCGCTGCGCACGATCAACATGAGTACCATCGGCGACGATTTGCTGCGCGAGGCATCGCCCGAATTTGGTCCGCGCATCGAGGCGCTGATCGTGTACAACTCCAACCCGGTGGCAGTGGCGCCGCAGTCGCCCAAGGTGGCGCAGGGTTTTGCGCGCGAAGATTTGTTCACCGTGGTGCTTGAGCATTTCCAGACCGATACGGCAGATTACGCCGATATTGTCTTGCCGGCCACCACGCAGCTCGAACATATCGATGCCCATTCCGCCTATGGACACACCTACATGATGGCCAACAATGCGGCCATTGCGCCGCTCGGCGAGGCCAAGCCCAACAGCGAGATATTCCGCCTGCTTGCGGCGCGCATGGGTTATACGGATACCTGCTTCCAGGACAGCGACGACCAGATCGCCGCCGTTGCGTTTGACCGCAAGGATGTGCGTGCGATCAATGTCGATTGGGAGTCGCTCAAGCGCAAAGGCTGGCAAAAGCTGAACTTGCCCGACGCCCCCTTTGCCGACGGTGGTTTCAAGACGCCCTCGGGAAAATGCGAGTTCTACAGCGAGCGCATGAAGGCGGACGGGCTCGATCCTCTGCCCACGTACATCGCGCCCTACGAGTCGGTTGCGAGCGCACCGGAACTGGCGACGAAGTATCCGCTGGCGATGATTTCACCGCCGGCACGCAATTTTCTCAACTCAACCTTTGTCAACGTGCAGAGTCTGCGCAACACCGAAGGCGAACCTCACCTGGACATTCATCCCACCGATGCCGCCGCGCGCGCGATAGCAGTGGACGATATGGTGCGCATTTTCAATGATCGCGGCTCGTTCACCGCAAAGGCGCGCGTGACGGACCGCGCCAGGCCCGGTCTCGTCGTCGGCTTGTCGATCTGGTGGAAGAAGCTGGCCGGCGACGGCAAGAACGCTAACGAGGTGACCAGCCAGCGCCTGACCGACATGGGGCGCGGCCCGACGTTTTACGATCTGTTGGTGCAAGTCGAGAAAGCGATAACCATTTGATTTATTCACTTCGTGCGTTTGCCTACTTGATGCTCGGCACGCTACTCGCCGGTTGCGCCCAACTCGGCTACTACGCCCAAGCAGTGCATGGCGAGGTGTCGCTGCTGGCATCGGCCCGGCCGATTGCGCAAGTGCTGGAAGATCCGCAAACCACCGACAAGCTCAAGGCGCGCTTGCTGAAGGTGCAGGAGATTCGCGCCTTCTCCGTCACCGAACTCGGCCTGCCCGACAACGGCAGCTATAAGTCCTATGCCGATCTGAATCGTCCGTATGTCTTGTGGAATGTGGTTGCGACGCCGGAGTTGTCGCTGGTACCGAAACAATGGTGTTTCCCGATTGCCGGCTGCGTGTCCTACCGTGGCTATTACAGTGAAGCCGCCGCCAAGGCTTTCGGCGACGGCTTGCGCGAAGAAGGCCTCGATGTGTTGATTGGTGGCGTGCCGGCGTACTCCACCCTCGGCTGGTTCAGCGATCCTGTGCTGTCGAGTTTTATCGATTATTCCGACGCCGAACTGGCGCGCATGATTTTTCACGAGCTCGCGCATCAGACTGTTTATGCCAAAGGAGATTCGAAATTCAATGAATCGTTTGCCACGTCGGTGGAGGAGGCTGGTGTCAATCGCTGGATGGATCGGTTTGGCGATGACAGGCAACGCAGCGCCTATCAGGCAAAGCAGAAGCGCGAGGCCGACTTCCTGGCGTTGCTGCTGAAATATCGCAAGAAGCTGGAAGTCGCCTATGCCGGGCCGGTTACCGACGCGGAAAAGCGCGCACAGAAGGCAGCAATATTTGCCGGACTGAAAGAGGAATACCAAACCGTGAAAGCATCATGGGGCGGCTACACCGGGTATGACGCATGGTTCAACCGCCCGCTGTCCAACGCCAACCTGGCCCTGCTTGCTACGTATCACGATTATGTGCCGGCATTTCGGGCGTTGTTGCAACAGAAGGGCGGCTTCCCGCAGTTTTACGAAGCCGTGGGGGAATTGTCCAAGCTCGATATTGACGAGCGACATCGGCGGCTGGCTGCGCTCGCGGTATCGGCGACTGCTAACGTAAATACCAAGGAATAAATGCGCTTCGACGTAGACCTTCATCGCACCACTATTGTCTTGCCCGACCGTCTCGCTGGCGGCAAGCCAATGGAAATGAGCGTGGTCGATGCCGGGCCGGGGCAGGGTGACAAATATGCTGCGCCGACCATGGTATTCATCCATGGCTTCGGCGGCCGCGCCGCCTATTGGGAATACCAGCTCGAACAATTCCACGAGAGCTACCGTGTGGTCGCGCTCGATTTGCGCGGCCACGGCTATACCGACGCGCCGACCGAAGACGAAGGGGCACGCTACGATGTGCCGGAGCTGGTGGGCGACATCGAAGCGGCGCTTGATGTGTTGCGCGTGCCGCAACGCTTCATTCTGGTGTGCCATTCCTTCGGTGGTGCGCTCGCTTCCTATTATGTGAACCAGCATCCGGAGCGCGTCTCGGCGCTCGTCATCATCGCCTCTGCAGTGCGTTTTCAATTGCGCCTGGCTGGGCGCATGTTGTTGCGTGTGCCACCGGCGGTGCTGACATGGGTACGCGAGATTCTGCCTTATTTCGGCTTCAATGCCGCACGCGTGTACCCGCCTGCGCACGTGGTGTATCTGCAAAACCGCAATGGCCTGGCACCATGGGACGGGAGCGACCTATTGCGCGCCATCAAATTGCCCACCATGGTGATCCTGGGGCAGCGCGACACGCTGTTTTCCGATGCGTCGTATCGTGAAGTCGCGCGTCTGGTGCCGGGGGCCGAGCAGGTCGTCATTCCGGTTTCTGCGCATCAAGTGATGGTGGAACGGCCCGATGCCGTGAACCGCGCCATTGAACGCTTCATTTCGGCGCAGAGCGATCCATTGCAGGTGCTGGCAGCAAAGGCAAAGTACAAAGCCGAGCGGCGCGCGGCAAGGAAAGTGCTGGAGGCGGAACGGCCTTGGCTGAAATTTTACGACAGCCGCACGCCGTACTGGATACGTCAGCCCAGCTTGCCGTTGACGCGCCTGCTCGAAGCGACCGGGCGGCGCTTTGCCAAGACGCCTGCCATCGATTACATGGGACGACGCATAGCCTGGCGCGAGCTCGACAAGATGGTGAATCGGTGCGCGCATGGCCTCGTTGCATTCGGTGTGCAGCCCGGCGAACGCGTCATGATTGCACTGCCGAATACGCCGCAGTGGATCGTGGCGTATTTCGCGGCACTCAAGATCGGCGCGGTTGCGGTTTTGTCGGATGCCGAAACGCCGGTTGATACCGTGCTTGCACGGGCGGCCGATACCGGCTGCATCATGTTGTTTGCCGCTACCACCAGCTACGACGCATTGCGTGCGCTTGCCTTTGGCGCTGCAACTGGAAGAGACGGCGCCGGGGGCTTGCGCAACATCGTGTTTGCCTCGCAAATGGAATACCTGGGTTGGCCGGAAAAATTTCGCTTCGCCCTATTGCGCAATGTGCAGGAAGGCCATTGGTTGCCATGGTTCCGGCGCAACGGCAACGAGGGCAGTGAGGGTGGCGAGCGCAAATCCGGACCGCGCCTGCTGCACTTCAAGCAAGTGATCGCGCGTGGCCACCCCTTTGCACCGCGCCATGAAGCGTCAGTCGACGATATCGCCGCCATCGCCTATACCTACGGCACAAGCGGTACGCCGCTGCCGGTGCCGCTGTCGCACCGCAACCTCGCGGCCAATGCCTTGCAACTGCGCCACTGGCTGCCGGAGTCGCGCCCCGGTGACGAGCGCTTCCTGGCGCAGCAGCCGTTTTCTTCGGCATATGGTTTGACTGGCCTGCTGCATCTGGCCGTCTATCTCGGTGCAACGATGGTCTTGCTGCCAAGTGCCGATGTGGCGCAGCTGTTGCGCGTGGTGCGCAAGACGCGTCCGACTTACTTTCCCACGACGCCGCGCATGGTGCGGCACCTGACGCATACCCCCGGCGTGCGGCGGTTCGGACTTGCGTCGATACGCGTATGCGCCGTCAGCGGTTCGCCGCTGCCGCAGGAAATCCGTGAGGAGTTCGAGAAAATCACGCGTGGCCGGCTGGTGGAGGCCTACGGCTTGACCGAGGCGTCGCCCGCAGCACTGGCGATGCCGCTTGCGGCGCGCCGGGAGATCGGTTCGGTAGGCTTGCCGCTGCCCGATACCGAAGCCAGGATTGTCGACCTCGACGACGGCGGACCTGCCGCTGTCGACGTGCTGGGCGAGTTGTGGCTGCGCGGGCCGCAGGTATTTGCCGGTTACGACTCGGAGCGCACCGACCGCGCCGGGTTGACCGCCGCGCGTTTGCAGGATGGTTGGCTGGCGACAGGCGACATTGCGGCGATGGATGAAGACGGTTTTTTCACCGTGATCGACCGCAAGGAAAACATGATGGTGCGTCGCGGTCGACGCGTGTTTCCGCGCCAGGTTGAGGAAGTGCTGTTTGAGCACCCCGCCATCGCTCTGGCACGCGTGCGGCGCGAACATGATGAGGAGGGCGTCATCCATCTGCGCGCGCGCGTTTTATTGCATCGCAACATGCGCATAACACTAGACGAACTTCTCGAATACTGCGCAAAACGCTTGCACGAGAGCGCGCTGCCCGATAGCATCGACATAGAAGAGGAGTCTTCCAGCGACCTTAATTGATCGCGCGGGGCTTTTTCGTATCTGGTAAACCGTATCACCCATAACAATTACTCAAGAGACACACATGGAAAAGTTTTGGCTCAAGAACTACCCGAAGGGCGTTCCCGCAGAAATCGATTACACGCAATATCGCTCCCTCGTGCACTTGCTGGAAGAGGCTTTTCGCAAGTTCGCCGCGCGCGATGCCTATGCCTGCATGGGCAAGCACATCACGTTCGCCGAAGTCGATGAAATGTCGACCAAGCTCGGCGCCTGGCTACAATCGAGGGGCCTGGCCAAGGGTGCACGCGTGGCCATCATGATGCCTAACGTCTTGCAATACCCGATAGCCATTGCCGCCATTTTGCGCGCCGGCTATACGGTCGTGAACGTCAATCCGCTCTATACACCGCGCGAACTTGAACACCAGTTGAACGATTCGGGTGCCGAGGCGATCATTATTCTGGAGAATTTCGCCGTCACGCTGGAACACGTACTGGCCAAGACCAAGATCAAGCATGTCGTCGTCGCATCGATGGGCGATTTGCTCGGCGCAGTGAAGGGCACCATCGTCAATTTCGCCGTGCGCAATGTGAAAAAAATGGTGCCGGCGTTTTCCCTGCCGAGCGCGATTCCATTCAAGCAAACCTTGTCGGAAGGCGCGCGCCTCACCTTGAAACCGGCTGAACTCGGACACGACGATGTTGCATTTTTGCAGTACACGGGAGGCACGACCGGCGTTTCGAAAGGCGCAACCTTGACTCACCGCAACATCATCGCCAATGTGCTGCAATCGGACGCCTGGTTGCAGCCGGCGCTGGAAAAAGAGCCAAAGGTCGAGCAACTGGTTGTGGTGTGTGCGTTGCCGCTTTACCACATCTTCGCCTTGACCTCGTGCTGCCTGCTCGGCACGCGCGCCGGCGCCATGAATATCCTGATCCCGAATCCGCGCGATATTCCTGGCTTCGTCAAGGAATTGACGAAATATCAATTCAACATGTTCCCGGCAGTGAATACCTTGTTCAACGGCTTGTTGAACAATGCCGAGTTTGCCAAGCTCGACTTCTCGCACCTGAAAGTGAGCAATGGCGGCGGCATGGCCGTGCAACGGTCGGTAGCCGATCGCTGGTTCAAGACGACCGGCTGCCCGATTGCCGAAGGGTACGGCTTGTCCGAAACCTCACCGATGGCGACGTGTAACCCGGCCGATACCACTGAATACACCGGTTCGATCGGCTTGCCTGCACCGTCCACCGAAATTGCCATTCTCGACGACGACGGCAATCCGGTTGCGCTCGGCGAACGCGGCGAGATCGCCATTCGCGGCCCGCAGGTGATGACGGGTTACTGGAATCGTCCGGAAGAAACCGCCAAGGTCATGACCGCCGATGGCTTCTTCAAATCCGGCGACGTCGGCATCATGGACGAACGCGGCTATACCAAGATCGTCGATCGCAAGAAAGACATGATCCTGGTATCTGGCTTCAACGTCTATCCGACCGAGATCGAAGAAGTCGTCTCGGGCCACCCAGGCGTGCTTGAGTGTGCCTGCATCGGTGTGCCGGACGCCAATACCGGCGAAGCCGTCAAGCTGTTCGTGGTGCGTAAAGACCCAACCCTGACGGTCGAACAAATGGTGGAGTTTTGCAAGACGCAGTTCACCGCTTACAAAAAACCGAAATACATCGAATTCCGCAATGAATTGCCCAAGACGAATGTGGGCAAGATCTTGCGCCGTGAGCTGCGCGACGAAAAGAAGGCGGCGTAAGGTCGCATAAGGCGGCATAAGGCAGCACCTTCAGCGCAAAAAGATCAGGCAGGAGTTTGCCGGACGGGCTTTGCAGCGATGCAAGGCCCGTTTTGCTTTGCCGGTATAGAAAAGGGTGGGCTGCTTGCATTTCTCCCAATACGGCAATATACTGTATAAATATACAGTGATAGTGCGGTAGTGCGCGGTTTATTGCCTTGGAGAATCTCATGCTTGCTCCACCCTTAGCGCCCATAAAAGGTCGCGGCAGCCTGACCAACGAGCGCAGCAGGTTCGAAGCCTGGCGGCGCGAGCGGGTGTTCGACGACCTTGGCGAAGACGAGCCGCATCGGCAAGAACCCAAGGGAGGAAACGAGGAACCACAAGAGCGTCCAAGGCCTCGGACCACGGTCTGGATGCAGCAGGCGCGCAGCATCATCTCAAACAACCAGTCGCCCGATGTGCCCTTCGAGGCTTCCATCAATCCCTATCAAGGCTGCGAGCACGGCTGCGTTTACTGTTTTGCGCGGCCAACCCATGCCTACCTCGGCCTCTCGCCCGGCCTCGACTTTGAAACGCGCCTGTTTGCCAAGAAGAATGCCGCTGAGTTGCTGGAAGCGGAATTGGCCAACAAGCGCTATGTGCCTAAAGTGATCGCGCTGGGGGCCAACACCGATCCCTATCAGCCTATCGAGCGCGAATACAAGATCACGCGTTCGATACTTGAGGTGCTGGAACGGCATAACCATCCGGTTTCTATCGTCACCAAATCTGGTACCGTCACGCGCGACATCGACATCCTCGAACGCATGGCGAGCAAGAACCTTGCGCGCGTCTTCATCTCCGTCACCAGCCTGAAAAGCGAGATTGCACGCACGCTGGAGCCGCGCGCCAACGCCCCGGCGCGCCGTCTCGCGGCAGTGCGGCAACTGGCTGACGCAGGCATTCCAGTGGGCGTGCTGATGGCGCCCATCATTCCCGCCATCACCGACATCGAGATCGAAGACGTCATTGCCGCCGCTGCGGAAGCGGGAGCATCGTATTGCTCGTACATCCTGTTACGTCTGCCACTGGAGATCAAGGACTTGTTTTCCGAGTGGCTGCAGGCGCATTTTCCGGAGCGCGCCAGGCATGTCGAATCGCTGATCGCGCAAATGCGTGGCGGCAAGGCTTACGACGCGGCATTTGGCAGGCGCATGAAGGGTACGGGAATTTTTGCCGATTTGCTCAAGGATCGATTTCAGATCGCATGCCAGAGGAATGGTATTGCCAACGAACGGGCCGCATTGAGGACCGATTTGTTTACCCGGCCTTCGAATACTCCGCAAATGGATTTGTTTTGAAGGTGATGGCGGTGTGAGTATGAAATTCGACTTCGCCTAATCGCTCGTCATCGCTGATTCTGCGGCAACCCATCCGCAATCTCATAATAGTCACCCTTCTCCGCGACGAAGATGTGCATATGCAGATGCGTTGCGGTGGGCGAGTCGAATGCTCCCATTGCAATGCCTATCCAGTCGCGCGCCGGCGGATCGAAGAACAGTGACGAACCGCATGTGGTGCAAAATCCGCGTCGCACTTTTTCCGATGAGTGATACCAGCTCAGGTTTTCTTCGCCAGTGATCTTGACGGCTGCCTTGGGCACATCGGTCGAGGCAAAGTAGTGGCCCGAATGTTTTCGGCAATTGACGCAATGGCAAGCGTCGGGAGGTTTTATTTCACCCGCCACGGTAAACGAGACCCGTCCGCAGAGGCATGAACCTTTGTGCATTTGCGTCATGAATTAGCTCCTGAATATTGCACAGCCTTCCATATTGATTATCCGTCGAGCCATTGTTCAAGCCGACATCGATTCACGCGTGGCCATGAGTGCACGCCAGCGTTGCAGATGCGGATGACTCTCGTCCGGCTTGACCTTCACAACACGGGCAAAGTCTACCGCGACCACCGCTGTGATATCGGCAATGCTGAAGCGATCTGATGCGACGAATTCGCGATTCGCAAGACGTTCGTCCAAGGTGACGAAAAACTGCTGCACACGGGCCAGACCGCGCTGTGCCAGCTCGGGAATCTGTACATAGTCCACCGGCCCCGGCAGTGCACGCTTCGCCATGGCCGGCGTGCTGTTGCGCAGCGCATCGGCGATGGCCAGCAAGCCTTCGAATTCGATGCGCCAGTTCCAGCTTGCGATCTCGGCCTTTTCCTCCGGCGTGTGGCCCAAGAGCGCAGGTTCCGGGAATGCAGCCTCCAGGTAGGCGGTGATTGCGGCGTTGTCGGTCAATACGAGTCCTCCCTCGGTGTGCAGTGCCGGCACCGTGCAGAGCGGGTTGATTGCGCGATAGGCATCGCTCAGTTGCTCGCCATTTTTCAGATCCACCTGAATCGTGTGGTGGGTGACGCCTTTCTCTGCGAGCAGGATGCGTGCGCGCCGTGGGCTGGGGGCTGTGCTGCAATCGTAGAGCGTAATCATTTTCGATCTTTGCGGTGATTGGATTCGGGTATCAGGTTTGTGGCGCGATCTTGTCTTGCGTTTTGGTGTCGAAATCCGATGCATCGTGACGCTCATGCAATTGGCTGGCGGGATCGCCAAAGGCGCGGTTGACCATGCGGCCGCGCTTGACAGCGGGGCGCTGTGCGATCTCGTTGGTCCAGCGCAGCACGTTGCTGTATTCCTCCACCTGCAAGAATTCGCCTGCGCCGTAAAGCTGGCCTTTTGCCAGTGTGCCATACCAGGGCCATATCGCCATATCGGCAATCGTATATTCATCGCCTGCAATGTATTGGCTGTGCGCAAGGCGCCGGTCCAGCACGTCCATCTGACGCTTGACCTCCATGGCATAGCGGTCGATTGCATACTCGATCTTGGTCGGTGCATAGGCATAAAAGTGTCCGAAGCCGCCGCCGAGAAAAGGCGCGCTGCCCATTTGCCAGAACAGCCAGGAGAGGCACTCGGCGCGCTGCGCGCTTTCGGTCGGCAGAAACGCGCCAAACTTTTCGGCCAGATGGATCAGGATGGCGCCGGACTCGAATACACGGATGGGCGTCGGCCCACTGCGGTCCATCAGTGCCGGAATCTTGGAGTTCGGATTGATCGCGACGAAGCCGCTGCCGAACTGCTCGCCTTCGTTGATTTTGATCAGCCAGGCGTCGTACTCGGCGCCACTGTGTCCCGCTGCCAGCAACTCTTCCAGCATCACCGTAACCTTGACACCATTTGGCGTACCGAGCGAATACAGCTGCAGCGGATGGCGGCCCACCGGAAGTTCCTTGTCATGCGTCGGGCCTGCGGTGGGGCGGTTGATGTTGGCAAAGCGGCCGCCGTTTTCGGCGTTGGGCTTCCAAATTTGCGGGGGCGTATATGGCGTGGAATCGGTCATGACGAATGTTTTATTGAACTGGTTGGGATGGAACAGCAAATTACGTCTTGCGATCCAGTTTACTGCCTTTTACGTCCCAGGGTATTGCGCAGCGATCATGCCCCAACCCACTCAACAACAATGCCTCAGCCGCGATTCGTCAGGATACGGAATCTCGCGGCGTCCAACGTCTGATGCATTCGTCGATCTCAATTGCGCAGAACTCTGCATGTACCCTCTCAATCTGCGTCTCTTTGATGTGTTGGAACAGCTCGTAGACAGCACCTCGCTGGAATTCGGAGCAATACTCAAAAAAATCGTTGGTCTTTCTACCGCTTATCATATGCAGCGCCAATTGCGCCGGATACCAATCAAACTGTCTTTGATCATCAAGAGCCAGACGCGCCAGCGCAGGGAAAAAATAGGCGATGCCCTGCGGCAAACATTCAATCAAGGGGTCGTAACCCATATTGCCGACATCGTCAATGGTCAGCGTTTCCCTCGTTCGAGCGTGAAGCAGTTGATCGTGATCCATGCATTCTGGATCACCGTCCTCGATAGTAAAATGTTCAGGACGTTCGACGCAGCTGAACGCGGAATCGATTAACCTCAGAATGGTGTCAGGAGAGTGGCTAGCCATCGAATTCTTGCTCCAGCACTTCGCAAGCAAGGTAGCCGAACGACTTCCCCGTGCCAGAAACGGATGGTGAAATAACAATCTCT
>DATBQE010000180.1:0-82063 GCA_036561005.1 Burkholderiaceae bacterium
CCGCCGCATAACGTCGCGCCGAACCAGGGCAAGCTGCTGCAATTGTTTGCCCAGATGCAAAACGCGCGAAAAATCCTCGAAATTGGCACCTTGGGCGGCTACAGCACGATCTGGCTGGCGCGCGCGTTGCCGGAAGGCGGACGTCTCGTCACGCTGGAGGCCAATCCTGAACACGCCGCAGTCGCCAGGGCCAACATTGCGCGTGCCGGCTTGGCTCGTATCGTCCAAGTGCGTGTGGGCAAAGCGATCGAAACCTTGCCTTTGTTGATGGAAGAAGGCGCCGGACCGTTCGACCTGATTTTCATCGATGCCGACAAACCAAGCAATCCCGCCTATCTCGAATGGTCCATCAAATTATCGCGCCCGGGGACAGTGATTATTGGCGACAACGTGGTTCGAAATGGCGCTGTGGCGGACCCAGCAAGCACCGATGCAAATGTCCTCGGCGTGCGGTGCTTTTTTGACTTGATGGCCGAAAATCCCCGCTTGTCTGCAACGGCAATTCAAACTGTAGGCAGCAAGGGATATGACGGATTTTCGCTGGCAATTGTGCTGCCGGTGGAGCAGTCTGCGGATTCGTTGGAAGCAATCTCGCTCCCTCAGCCATTGATGCGTTAATTGAAATGTCGTCAGTGGACGCAACTGTGCGCCGCCGGGTAACGTGTCAAGGCCCGATTCCAAACATGAGAAGCCACACGCCCAACGCTGCAAAGATGAACGCGGCCGTATAGCGCACCCATTTCAGCGGCAACCAGTCTGCCGTGGTCTTGCCCAGCACGATGGCCGGCGTGATCGACAGCATCAGGCCTACCGTGGAGCCGGCCATCACCGGCCAGATCTGATGATATTTTGCCGCAAGCAAAAACGTCGCTGCCTGCGATTTGTCGCCCATTTCGGCCAGCAGGAAGGTGACGGCAGCAGTCAGCACCAGGTTGGTCGCCGACTTTAGCGGCGCGGTATCTTTTTCATCGAGCTTCTCCGGCAGCAGGCTCCAGGCGGCAACGGCAAAGAACATCGTGACCAGAATCCAGCGCAGGATTTGCGGCGAGAACAGGTTCGACATGAAGGCGCCGAGCCAGGCTGTAATCGTCATCGAGAACAAAGTGGCCAGCAGCACACCGAAGGCAACCGGCCAAGGCCGGCGGTAACGCGCTGCCAGCAGCAGGGCCAGCACCTGGGTTTTGTCGCCGAGCTCGCCGATGGCGACGACTGCAGCGGTGTTGAAGAAAGCTTCGCCTATCACGGTTTTACACTCCCTTTTCCGGCAACGGCGTCTTGGATGGGTATTCGCACAATTCGGCGATCACGCAATTCCAGCATTGCGGATTGCGCGCCATGCAGGTGTAACGTCCGTGCAGGATGAGCCAATGGTGTGCATCGTTGAGGAATTCGGGTGGGGTGAATTTCAGCAGTTTTTGTTCGACCTCGTCCACATTCTTGCCCGGCGCAATGCCGGTACGATTCGAGACCCGGAAGATATGGGTGTCGACCGCGATTGTCGGCTCGCCGAAGGCCGTATTGAGGACCACGTTCGCCGTCTTGCGCCCCACGCCCGGCAAGGCTTGCAGTGCTTCGCGTGAACGCGGCACCAGGCCGCTGTGCTCTGCCAAAATGATGCGGCAGGTTTCGACCACGTTTTTCGCTTTGGTACGGTACAGGCCGATACTTTGGATGAAAGGAGTCAGGCCTTCCACGCCGAGTCCGAATATCGCGGCCGGCGTATTGGCAACCAGATACAACCTGCGCGTGGCTTTGTTGACCGACACGTCAGTGGCTTGCGCAGACAGGATGACGGCGATCAGCAATTCGAACGGGGTCGTGTATTCAAGTTCGGTGGTCGGATGCGGATTGGTCGCCTGCAGGCGCGAGAAGATCAGTTTTCTTTTTTCGGCATTCATGACTTATTTTTTGTCCTGATTCGCGTGCAGGGTATCGGATGCTTCTTTTTTCAGGCGCGCCCGCTCCATGGCTGCGGCGATGATCGCCCGCTTGCGGTCCTTTTCGGCTTTTTCTTCCGGCGTGACGGCGGCTTCGTTTTCCACGGCGGCCAGCTTGGCTACCGCCTTGGCAGCCAGGCGCGCGTCATTCTCCAGTTTTTCCCGTATCAGTCGTTTGTTGCGCAAATCATGGCGCGCACGCGCGTCGTCGGCCTGCTGCTGTGTCCAGGCGTCCCACCCGGTCTTGCCCGGCGTAACATCAACCATGGCGATACAATCTACCGGGCAGGGTGCCACGCACAAGTCGCAGCCGGTGCACAGAGCGTTCAAGATCGTATGCATTTGCTTGGCCGCGCCGACGATGGCATCGACCGGACAGGCCTGGATGCAAAGCGTGCAGCCGATGCAGGCTGCTTCATCGATCACTGCAACCGGACGCGGACGTTCCATGCCGTGGACCGGATTGAGTGGAATGACCGGCTTGCCCAGCAAATGCGCAAGGCGCGCAATACCTTGCGCGCCACCGGGCGGGCATTGGTTGAAGTTGGCTTGTCCGTTGGCGATGGCTTCCGCGTAAGGGCGGCAGGCGTCATAACCGCACTTTGTGCACTGCGTCTGCGGCAGCAGATCTTCAATACGATCTGCCAGGGAGAGTTCTTTCGTCATGGGGGAGAATTATGCCACTTCCGCCTGTCTCGAAACCTGTCGGCCAAGAAAAAGCCGCCCGGCATTGCTGCGAGGCGGCTTCAGGCAGAACCGGCCCGAATCAGGAATTGGCCTTGATAAATTCGGTGATCTTCGGCGAAATAATTTCGCGCCAGCGGCGACCCGAGAAAATGCCATAGTGGCCGCATTTCGGTGCCGTGAAATGCAGTTGCTTCGATTTCGGGATCGAGCTGCATAGCTCATGTGCGGCTTCGGTCTGGCCTGAGCCGGAGATGTCATCGAGCTCGCCTTCGATGGTAAACAACGCCACCGTCTTGATGTCTTGCGGGCGCACCAGCTTGCCTTCGACTTCCCAGGTGCCGGTCGGCAGGCAAAAATCCTGGAACACGGTCTTGATCGTTTCGAGGTAGTACTCGGCCGGCATGTCGAGCACGGCATTGTATTCGTCATAGAACTTGCGGTGTTCTTCGGCCGATGCATTGTCGCCTTCACGCAGATGCATATAGAAGTCCCAATGGCTTTGCGCATGGCGGCCCGGGTTCATGGCGATGAAGCCCGCGTGTTGCAGGAAGCCCGGATACACCTTGCGTCCGAAACCGGGGTAGTTGGCCGGCACGCTATAGATAACCTGGTTTTCAAACCACGAATACGGTTTTTCCGTGGCCAGATTGTTGACCTGGGTCGGCGACTTGCGCGGATCGATCGGGCCGCCCATCATGGTCATGGTCTTGGGCAGCTTCGGGTCTTTCGCAGTCGCCATCAGCGAGATCGCGGCCAGCACGGGTACGGTCGGCTGGCAAACGGAAATCACATGCACATCCGGGCCCAGCAGGCGAATGAAATCCTGCACGTAGTAAATGTAGTCGTGCAAATGGAACGGGCCGGCCGATTCCGGCACCATGCGCGCATCGGTCCAGTCGGTGAGGAATACGTCGTGGTTCGAAAGCAGGCTGCGTACCGTGTCGCGCAACAGTGTGGAATGGTGACCCGAAAGTGGTGCCACCAGCAATACCGTCGATTGCTTGAGGGCAGCAGACTGCTTGACCGTCAAATCTTTCTTGAAGTGAATCAGGCGGCAAAATGGGCGCTCTTCGGCAATCTCTTCGAAGATCGCTACCGGCTTGTCGTTGACTAGAACGGACTTGATGCCGAACTCCGGTTTTTCGTAATCCTTGCCCAGGCGATACATCAATTCGTAACCTGCTGCGATACGTTGCGCGAAAGGCGTGTGCGCAAGCGGCGAGACTGGGTTAGTGAAGAGTTTTGAGGAGGCCTCTGCCCACTGTATCAGCGGACTCATGAGACTTTTGTTCAACTCGTGGAATTGGTAGAGCATGCGGTCCTCTTACTATGATCGTACTGATGTAGCCGATTGTCCGGCCAAAACCAAATTGCTGCAATGCGTCAAAGACAACTTAGTCTAAAATCGCACCAAAAAAGCGACTGATTTGGGCTTTTTTTGTGCAATTGCTGATGTTTGTCAGTATTTGGGTCAAAAATTCGCTCCGAAAAAGCTTATGCAAGTTGATTTACTGCATGATTTGACAGGGTCCAACATAACATAAAAGGACGCTTCCGGTTGTGCACGATCGTACTAATTGGTCGATCACCGAACGACGGGCCGAATATCGGGCCAATTATTACTCCGGACAGTAAAAGAGCCCTGGATAACCAGGGCCCGTGCGCGCGTATCAAACTGACTATCCGCCGGACTTACAGAAACATGCCCCCCGATGCTTCCAGGCGCTGGGCATTGACCCAGCGCGCACTGTCGGAACACAGAAACGCGACCACGCTGCCGATGTCTTCCGCCACGCCGATACGTCCCAAGGCAGTTTGCGCGCCGATGAATTCACGCAACCCAGGATGGCCGTCGAGCGAGGCTTTGTTGAAATCGGTGTCGATAGCACCGGGTGCAACCAGATTGGCGCGGATGCCGCGCGATCCCAATTCCTTGGCAAGGTATTTGGTGAAGGTTTCGATTGCGCCTTTCATCGAGGCATAGGCGCTGTATCCGGGCAGAGCGAAACGCGTCAGGCCGCTGGAAACATTCACGATCGCGCCATGATCGCGCATCAGCGGCAACATCCTTTGTGTCAGGAAGTAGACGCCTTTGAAGTGCACCGACATCAGTTCGTCGAACTGCTCTTCCGCGGTCTGGCTGATTGGTGCGTTGATGCCGATGCCGGCGTTGTTGACCAGGAAGTCGATCTTGTCGGTATCCCATTCCCGGCGCAACGTGGCGACGAGATTGTCGGTAAAGGCTGCGAAGCCGGCGGTCTTGCCGACGTCAAGTTGCAGGGCAATGGCGCGTCGGCCGAGGCCCTCGATGGTTTGTACGACACTCTCTGCCTCGGCGCGATTGCCGCGATAGGTGATGACCACGTCGAGCCCGGCTTGCGCCAGATTCAAAGCCATGTCCTTGCCCAGACCACGATTGGCGCCGGTGACCAGTGCGATTTTGCTGTTTGCCATTTCATTTCTCCTGAATCGGTTGAATGTGAGTTGCATGCATGTGGATTGGTACGCTTGCAGTGTATTAGTCTGAATTAATATGATAAATAGCTTAAAAATAGATAAACTATCCAAAATTCAATAACAATTGAAACAAGCCAGGAAGAGAAAAAACCGAATGGATCGATTCGAAGTCATGCAAGTCTTTCTTCGCGTTGCCGAAACCGGCAGCTTCACCAGAGCGGCCGAAGATATGCGTCTACCGCGCGCTACGGTGTCGCTTGCGGTCCAGCAACTGGAAGCCAGCCTTGGCACGCGCGTGTTCCATCGCACCACGCGGCGTGTGCAATTGACGCAAGACGGCCAGGCATTGCTAGAACGTTGCCGCTCGCTGTTGCAGGATCTGGAAGAAGTGGAAGGTTTGTTTCAACGCGACGGTTCCGACGTTGCCGGCAAACTGAAGGTCGATGTGCCGAGCCGCATGGGCCGCATGCTCATC
Organism: Burkholderiaceae bacterium; assembly: GCA_036561005.1. GTDB lineage: Bacteria > Pseudomonadota > Gammaproteobacteria > Burkholderiales > Burkholderiaceae_D > PKWO01. Next base: position 5,557 of record DATBQE010000180.1, read on the forward strand.
GCTCCGGCGCTGCCAGCGTTTTTTGCGCGCTATCCGAATATTGAGCTCGAACTCGGTACCACCGACCGCTTGATCGATCTGGTCAGTGAAGGCGTCGATTGCGTTATCCGCGTTGGCCATCTGCAAGATAGCAGTCTGGTGTCGCGTCAACTGACCGAATTCCAGGTGATCAGCTGCGCCAGTCGCGCCTATCTCGATCAACACGGGACGCCGCAGTCGATTGCCGATCTGGAGCGGCATTGGGCGGTCAACTATGTTTCGTCGGCTTCCGGTCGTCTCTACCCGTGGGAGCACATCGAAGATGGCGTGGCCAGAACGGTCAGCATGCGCAGCCGCGTCACGGTCAACAATGCGGAAGCCTATATGGCTTGCTGTCAGAGTGGGCTCGGCATGATTCAGGTGCCGGTGCACGATCTGGCCGAATTGACAAGCGGAGGTGAATTGGTCGAGGTGTTGCGCCCTTGGCGGCCGGCCCCGATGCCGGTTTGTGCCCTCTATCCGCATCGGCGCCACCTGTCTCGCCGTGTACAGGCATTCATCGAATGGATGGAGACGCTGCTGTGCCGGCCTGCGCTTTGAACAAATCCTCCTTCAAGTTCCAAGCATAGGTGCCGATAACAGGGGAAGACCCTAACTGGATGCACATCTCATGTCCGCTTTCCCACTTGGCAGTATTGCCAACGCGGCAAACTATCCGACGCCCTATCGTTTCGGGCAAAGCCTCGGGAGCGGCTATGCCACCAGTGTTCCTGCGCCGAGTGCCGCGTCTGGTCAGAACGCAAATTTTGGCGGTGACCAGGTTTCTCTTTCCGATGCGGCGCGCGCCTTGTCACGGCAGAATGGGACACAGGGCGTGACACAAAACGGCGGCGCAAGCCCACAGGCCGGGTCCTCCGATTTCTCGCAAGAGGCGCAATTGCTCGGCGGCGTGGCCGATAAGGCACTGGCTGCCATGGGCTTGATTTCCACTGCCGATGAAGCGGGTGCGCAAGTGAGTTTCGATTCCTTGACATACCAGGTGTCATCATCGGTTTCTTCCTCTCTGTCGGCGTCTCAAACGCAGCAGGGCAGTCAGGTTACAGCCCAATTCGGCCAGCAAAACGAAGCCGTATTTACCGGCGCGGGCCACATCGTCACTGCGGACGGGCGCAGTTTCGATTTTCAGATCAAGTTGCAACTTGACGAGAGCGAGCAGACGTCCCAATCGGCCGGTACGTCATCGAACTATCCGTCGGGCGCAATAAATTCTGCATCTGCACCATCGGCGTCGCTCGCACAGTTATTGCGCGGCGATTCCCCTAGCGCGCTCGGCAGTTTATTTGGCAATATGCCAGGACCGGCATCTGGTGGCGATTCGTCGTCCGGTTCTGCCGGTACAAGTGGCACTCAGGGTGGCACCAACGGCAGTTCTGGATTGATCAATTGGGACGCCATTCTCAAACAATCGAAGAGTTTGATTGACCTGCTTGACTCCCTTGCAGGGGCGCAGCAGGGCGTAACCGGCCCCGCACCCGCAGGTTCGGCCGCAAAAGCTGCCGCTGCGGCTGCCTGAACAACGGGCCGCACAGCACTGCCCCACCGTTGAATTGCACACTGCCATAGACGCGGCAGCTATGGTTGGGCGTCGTGCCATCGGCTACAATGCGGCATCGACATTTACCTCATCGTCATGCGCAAAATACTGATCTCATTGGCCAGCCTGGCATTTTTCCTCAGCAACGGCGCCTTCGCCGACGAAGATCCCGGCATGGTCGCATTCCGGACTCGCGACTTTGCCACGGCTTTGTCGGTCTGGAAGGTCGCAGCCGAAAAAGGCGACGCACGGGCCGAAGCCAGCATCGGCGTGCTTTACGCCAATGGACTTGGCGTTAACCGCGACGATGTCGAAGCGCTGCGCTGGTTCCGGCTGGCGGCCAATCATGGCGATTCCAGCGGACAATACAACATGGGCGTGATGAGCCGCGACGGGCGCGCCACGCCGAAAGACGATGCGGAAGCCGTGCGCTGGTTCAGGCTGGCCGCAGCGCAAGGTGAGTCCAATGCCAAGATCAACCTTGGTGCCGCCTACCGAAGCGGGCGTGGGGTGGAAAAGGACTTGAAGGAAGCATTTCGCTGGTACATGCTCGCTGCCCAGCAAGGCAATGCCGTTGCGCAAGGCCTGGTTGGCTTGTTGTACCAAAAAGGCGATGGTGTCGAGAAGGACGACAAGGAAGCCCTGCGCTGGTACCGCCTGGCGGCCGACCGCGGTTTTTACGACGCGCAATACGAAATCGGTGCGATGTACGAGACTGGCGCCGGCGTGACCAAGGACGAACAGGAAGCAGCGCGCTGGTATGGCAAGGCTGCGGCGTTGGGATTTGCCCGCGCCCAAGACAAGTTGGGCCAGATGTATCTGGAGGGCCGCGGCATAGGCAAGAACGAAACCGAGGCGGCCAAGATGTTCGAGTTCGCCGCCAAACAGGGCCTGGCAAGCGCCCAGTACAACCTCGGCCGCTGCTATGCGCAAGGCTGGGGCGTCGGCAAGGATGGCAAGGAGGCTGCGCGCTGGTATCATCTCGCCGCGGATCAGGGTAATGCCGCTGCACAGAATAGTCTCGGCATGATGTTCGCCGGCGGGCAGGGTGTCGACAAAGACGAGGCGGAAGGCGCCCGGCTCGTGCGCAAGGCCGCCGATCAGGGCTGGCTCGAGGCACAAAGCAATTTGGGCGCGATGTATGCCAACGGTCAGGGCGTCGCAAAGGATGACCGCGAATCATTCCGTTGGTATCAATTGGCCGCCACACAGGGCGATGCGGAAGCGCAAAACAATCTGGCCTGGAGCTTTCGCGAAGGGGTAGGGACCGATCGCAATCCGGAACAGGCAGCCGCGTGGTTCCGCCGTTCGGCCTTGCAGGGCAACACTTACGGCCAGCATTCGCTCGGCCAGTTGTATCGTACCGGGCTTGGTGTGGAGAAGAATCTGGTGCTTGCCTATGCCTGGCTTGCCCGTTCCGCAAGAGGCGGTGACCCGGATGCGGGAGCAGAGCGCGACGCGGTGGCCAAACTGCTCAAGCCCGCAGAATTGGCGCAGGCGAAACGCATGGAAGCGGCGTGGAAGCCTGGTGCGGCGATGGAAGAAGTCGCGGTCAAAGCCAAGAAATAAAAAGCCGGTATTGAAAAGCCGGGATTAAAAAGCCGGGATTAAAAAGGCGGGATCGTTAGTCTGACACGCTGCCGTATTGCAGTAGTAGTGGCAATGCCGGCATGGCGCAGCGCCATGCCCTCAAACATCTTTCAGAGCAATCCGGTGCGCATGGCATTGAAACGCATGCGCGCTCGCCAACTTAGTCGAATACCGGACTTTCGACGCCGAGAATCTTGTGCAATTTCGGCGAAGTCGTCGTGTATTGCATGTGAATCTTCTTTTCCGGGAATATGTAAGGCGCTGCACCGAAGGCGGCCAACGCCGCTTCGTGGAACCCCGAGAGGATCAGCTTCTTCTTGCCCGGATAGGTGTTGATGTCGCCAACGGCAAAGATGCCGGGAACGTTGGTCTCGAATTTCTCGGTGTCGACCTTCAACTGCTTGCGTTCGATATCGAGACCCCATTCGGCGATCGGGCCGAGCTTGGGCGAGAGGCCGAAAAACACCAGCAGGTGATCAAGCGGCAGGCGGCGCGTGACGCCATCGGCGCCGGTCACCTTGATTTCCGACAGCTTGGCATCGACCGTTTCAAAACCGGTCACCTGGCCGACCAGGAATTGCATTTCGTAGTTGTCGCACAGTTCTTTCATCTTTGCCACCGAGGCCGGCGCGGCGCGGAATTCTTCCCGGCGATGCAGCAGGATGACCGACTCGGCCTTGCCGACAAAATTCAATGCCCAGTCGAGCGCGGAGTCGCCGCCGCCGCAGATGACGATATTCTTGCCTTCGTATTGCGTCGGGTTCTTGACGCGATAGGCCAGTTGCGTGCCGTCGAATTGCTCGATACCGTCAACCTTCAATGTGCGCGGCTGGAACGAGCCGACACCGGCGGCGATAAAGATGGTCTTGCTGATGAAGCGCGTGCCCAGCGAAGTTTCCACATTGAAGCGCCCGTCTTCGCGCTTTTCGACGATGCTCACTTCCTGGTTCAGGTGGAATGTCGCGCCGAACGGCTCAATCTGTTTCAACAGATTGTCTGTGAGCTCCTGGCCTGTGCAGACCGGCACTGCGGGGATGTCGTAGATCGGCTTGTCCGGATACAGCTCCACGCATTGGCCGCCGACGAGCGGCAGAGAATCGATCACATGTGCCTTGATTTCGAGCAGGCCGAGTTCGAATACCTGGAACAATCCGACTGGTCCGGCACCGACAATGACGGCATCGGTTTCGATAGGGCCTTGCTGCGAGCCCGGTGTGTGGATGGTGATGCCGGCGCTGGTTTCCATACGACTTTCGAGTTCCTGTTTCATTTTGAAGAATTGCGAGCGTTCGTCATGCACCCGCGCACGTCAGGCGGGTTGTGTCGGCTCGCGAAAATAAGTTACGGCAAATTAGGCAAGTTGCTGGTCTGGTTGCTGATGCCGTGTTTGATTAACGTTCGAGGTACTGCAACTTTTCCTTTACATCTTTCCAATCATCGGCGTCGGGCAGCGCCGCCTTGGTCTTGGTGATGGAAGGCCATTTGCGCGCAAGGTCAATGTTAATCTTGAGAAATTGCTGTTGGTCGGCCGGCACGTCTTCTTCGGCATAAATGGCATTGACCGGGCACTCGGCCACGCATACGGCGCAATCGATGCATTCGTCAGGGTCGATCGCAAGAAAATTCGGTCCTTCGCGGAAGCAATCAACCGGGCATACATCGACGCAGTCCGTATAACGGCAGCGGATGCAGGATTCGGTCACAACGTGTGTCATAACAGTCCAATCTGTAAATTTTGAATCGGGGTGCGCAGAGAAGGACGCAAGCGCAAAGCCGCCAGCGTCGACCTCCCCAAGTGTCGCAAGACCCTGTATTTTAAGACAAATTCGCCATAGTAACAAACCGGCCTTATACATAATGCGAATAAGCAAATGCGAGCTTTTTGCTATTTAAGCAAGTTGTCCATTGGGGACATCATCCGCGATGCCGGCAAACCTTGTTTTTGCGTACCGGCCAAATCGGCTACACTTGGGCCTGGAATGCATTTTACAGGGCGTTCTTTCATAGGGGAGTCAGGGGTGGACACATCAAGCGCCAGAGCGGCGATATTTGCGCGTATTCGCAGGGCACAGGGACGTTCCGAGCAGGTAAGCGCACAGGAAACCGAAGCCGTGCGCGACTACCTGTATAACCATCCGGCGGGGCCGCGCCCCAATGTCGGCATCGATCTTTTGTTGCGATTCCGCGAACAGGCAGTTCGCATGTTCGATACGCTTGACCATGTCGATGCCATCGAAGACGTGCCGGCCGCCGTGTCCCGCTATCTGGACCATGCCGGCATTACCCGCACTGCAATCGGCTGGGAAACCCTGCGCGATCTGCCGTGGAGCGAGGCCGGTGTGCATTTCACCGCAAGGCCGCCGGTCAACGAAGACATGGTCGGCATCACCGGCTGTTTTTGTGCTGTTGCCGAGACCGGCACGTTGATGCTGTTGTCTGGCCCCGGCACCTATGCGTCGGCCAGTCTGTTGCCGGAAACGCATATCGCCGTGCTTGATGCCGGGCGCATTGTGGCATCGATGGAAGACGCCTTCGCTCTCGCCCGCGCCGAACGCGGTGAGTTGCCACGCGCCACCAATTTCATTTCCGGACCATCGCGCACGGCCGACATCGAGCAAACCATTGTTCTTGGTGCCCACGGTCCGTATCGCGTACATGTCGTGATTGTCGGGAAAATCGGCCACCTGGCCACGCCTGTCTGACCGGTCAATGCACTTTTCCGGCTTCTCGCTGTTGGGCATTCCGCTTGAGTTCGTGTTTTTCTGCGCGATACTCGCCGCAATCGCGTTTATGCCGCGTTACGCCGGCTTGGCAGCAATCGGCGGCGCGGCATTCGTCACGTTATACAAGATCGGTTTTTCGCCATTCGATGAGGGCGGCGGCTTCGCCGGCCTCTTGGGCCATGCGCTGCACGAGTGGGTCAATCTAGGCAATCTGCTGGCCTTGCTTCTGGGTTTTGCGATGCTCGCCAAACACGTTGAGAACAGCCGCGCACCGCTCGCACTAAGACGTTATGTGAGCGATCAATGGAGTGGCGGTGTGGTGCTGCTGATCGGTATTTTCATCCTGGCCAGCGTGCTCGACAATATAGCGGCAGCGATGATAGGCGGCACCGTGGCGCGGGCGGTCTTTCGCGGCAAGGTGCACGTCGGCTTTCTTGCCGCCATCGTTGCCGCATCGAACGCCGGCGGTTCCGGCAGCGTGATCGGCGACACCACCACTACCATGATGTGGCTGGCCGGTGTGCCGCCGCGCGAAGTATTCCCTGCCTACGTGGCCGCTGCCGTTGCGTTGTTGATCGTCGCGATACCGGCGTCGTTGCAACAACATGCCTACTCGCCCGCGCAAAAGAGCGACGGCGAACATCACGGTATCGATTGGCCAAGTGTCGCCGTCGCGGGTTTTGTGCTGTGCCTCGCCGTTGCGGCCAACTTGTTGATCAATCTCCAGTTCAGCGAGCGGGCCACGTTGTTCCCATTCCTCGGCTTGTCGGTGTGGATTGCGCTTCTGCTCATGACGCCGGTGCGCAAGCCTGAATGGCTGGCGCTGCCCGGCGCGTTGCGCAGTGCACTATTCCTGCTTGCGCTGGTGTGGTGCGCTTCACTCATGCCGGTTGATGCGCTGCCGCGCGCCTCCTGGCTGTCGACCTGGATACTCGGCCTGGCTTCCGCCGTGTTCGACAACATCCCGCTTACCGCGCTGGCGCTCAAGCAGGGCGGCTATGACTGGGGTTACGTCGCTTACGCGGTCGGCTTCGGCGGCTCTGTACTGTGGTTCGGCTCGTCGGCAGGTGTGGCACTGGTGAACATGTTTCCGGAAGCGAAATCGGCACGTACCTGGTTGACCAAAGGTTGGCACGTCGCCGTCGGCTACATAGTCGGTTACTTCGCCATGCTTGGCCTGTTGGGCTGGCACCCCGGGTTGCACTAGCAAACGTCGCACCGTCGCGCGACGTCCAGTTTCCGTCGGTGATAAATGCCCGCATCGTGGCTTTGCTCCGCCCGCAAATATGCCGGTTTCTTCCGCGAGAATTCTTGTTGGAAGTTATCAAAGTGAGGGCAAAATTCTTTTTGCGAGGGTAGAATGGATCTTGCAATGGCATATCCACGCCTAATGACATTGCTGCATCGACAACCAGCAAAAAGGTTTCGGAATCCATGTTCAATTTTACGCTCCGTAACCTCGCCCGCCTGCTGACCCCGACGCTGTGCCTGTTTCTTTCCTTTTCCGTGGCGGCAACTGAAATCCGGGTGAGCGTACTATTGGCGCCGCAGCAAAGATCGCCTTATGACGATGAGTTTCAACGCTTCACGCAGGAAACCGGCATCAAGGTAGTCACCATACCGCGCCACGATTCTGACTACAAGGCGGACATGTCTTCGTGGCTCCTCGGCGGTACCAAGGCGCCCGATGTCATGTTCTGGCAGGCGTCGCACCGGCTCACGAAATTTGCCGAAAGCGGTGCGATCCGGCCCATTACCCAACTATGGAATGAACAGAATCTGGACCGGGCCTTTGCCCAAGTCAAGGCCGGCGTGACCTACAAGGGCGACGTCTACGGGCTACCCATTTCCTATTATCAATGGGGCCTGTACTACAAGAAAAGTCTGATTGAAAAATTTGGCGGCGCGCCGCGAAACTGGGAGGAATTCGTCGCGCAATGCGAGCGCCTCAAGCGCGCCGGCATCACGCCGCTCGGCATCGGTACTGCAGGGAGCTGGCCGGTGGCCGCATGGTTTGACTATCTCGATCTGCGTATCAACGGTCTGCCCTTCCACATGCAGCTATTGAACGGCAAAGTGTCGTTTCGCGATCTGCGCACGCAGCAGGTGTTAATCGAATGGAAGAAATTGATCGACGGCAAATACTTCAATGCCGACAACCGGGCATTGAATTGGGATGAAGTCCTTCCGTGGCTTTACCGCGACAGGATTGCCTACACGTTGATCGGTGCATTCGTCGTGACGCGCCTGCCGCACGAAATCGAAGGCGAATTTGCCTTCATGCCCTTTCCCGAAATAAAAAACATTCCGCTTTACGAAGAAGCGCCGATGGATATTCTCATCATTTCAAAAAATACTTCCAAACCGCGCGAGGCGGAAGCGTTTCTAAAATTCATGTCGCGCGCCGATACGCAGGCCAAACTCAACACCGCGCTCGGCCTGCTTTCACCGAACAGGGAGGCCGCGGCCGGCCAGAGCGAGTTCATCAGAGCGGGCGTGGAATTGTTTGCACGGGCCAAAGGTGTATCGCAATACTTCGACCGCGACACGGCACCGGAATTTGAGAAGCGCGCCATGCCCATCCTGGTCGAGTTCCTCAACAATGGAAATATCAGGCTCGCGACTGAAAAACTGGAAAAGGCCAGGTTCGACGTATTTCCTCAATAAGGCCTGCCGCGTTGACCTCGTCCAGGGTAGGCTGTCGGGCCGGATTCCGGGAGTGTCGGGGCAATTGCGGATCGGTCTTCGTCGCCTGCGTGGCGCAAGGGGATCGTGCGGGATCACACAGGATCACGCGATCCCCTCAGGGGCGCTATCATGAACGTAATTCATTCGTCGGAGCCAGCATGAAGCAAAAAATATTGATTGCGCGCGCGATCTTTCCCGAAGTCGTGGCCCGCCTGGCCCAACAATTCGAGGTTGCGGCGAATCAGGAAGACAGAATTTATTCTGCCGAAGAACTGGCCGGGAAGGCGGCCGGCATGGATGCCTTGCTGACCACCGGTAGCGAGCGCATCGGCGCCAGCCTCTTGGCGGCCCTGCCTGGCTTGAAGGCCGTGTGCAACATGGCGGTCGGTTTCAACAACATCGATGTCGACGCCGCCACTGCCGCCGGCGTGATGGTGACCAACACCCCTGACGTGCTCAACGAAACCACGGCCGATTTTGCCTGGGCGCTGATGATGGCGGCCGCACGCCGCATCACCGAGTCGGAACAATGGCTGCGCGCAGGAAAATGGGACCGCTGGCGCTACGATATGCTGCTCGGCGCCGATTTGCACGGCTCGACGCTCGGTATTATCGGCATGGGTCGCATCGGGCAGGCGGTGGCGCGGCGCTCGACCGGGTTCGGCATGCGGGTGATCTATCACAATCGCACGCGGCTCACGCCGGAACAGGAAGCCGCCGCCAACCATGCCCGCTTGGTCGGCAAGGACGAATTGCTGCGCAATGCAGACCATGTCATGCTGGTATTGCCGTATTCCGCTGCGACGCACCACACCATTGGCGCGACCGAATTGGCGCTGATGAAGCCCGGTGCGACGCTGACCAATGTCGCGCGCGGCGGAATTGTTGATGATACGGCACTGATTGCTGCACTGCGCGAACGGCGCATCGCAGCGGCGGGGCTCGACGTGTTCGAGAACGAGCCGGCATTGAATCCAGGTTTTCTTGAACTGCAAAATGTGGTTCTGACACCACACATCGCCAGCGCATCGAAGCCGACGCGCTTGGCAATGGCGAATTGCGCGGCAGATAATCTGATTGCGGCGTTGTCCGGACACGTACCGCCCAATTTGCTGAACCCAGGCGTCAATAAAAAGGATTAGGAGACATGGCTGATATCAGCATCACGCAAAAGCACAAGCTCTCGCATAAGAAGGCCAAGGCTGCCGCGCAAAAAGTGGCTGAGCAACTGGCGGAAGAATATGGTATCAGTGCCGAATGGGACGGCGATGTGCTCAATTTCAAGCGCAGCGGTGTCACGGGTACGTTGGAGCTGACCGATCATGTGGCGCAGATGGATATTACGCTCGGCTTCATGCTCAAGGCGTTTGCCGGGACCATCGAAGAGCATGTGCACAAGAACATGAAAAAGGTCTTTGCGGCCTGACAGCCGGCAAAGACCCTGAGACCTTGGCGTTCGCTTCGAATCAACCCTTCAAGTCATTGATCAGATCGACGTATTGCTGCATGGCGTCTTCCTTGCCGGTGCCTTTGAGGGCATCCCAGGCGTCCCACTTGGCGCGGCCGACCATGTCGGAAAAGCCGGGGCGTTTTCCTTCAGCATCGCCTGTGCTCGCTTGTTTGAAGAGGGCGTATATTTTGAGCAGGGTCATGTTGTCCGGACGTTCCGGCAGGTTTTTCGAATCGGCGACGGCTTGGTCGAATTCAGCTTGCAGCGTCATGTTAGGCTCCAGAAGGATCGGGGGAAGGGAACGGCGCCGCCAATAATCGTCGCGCGCCGTAATGTCGTGCCGCGCGGCAGATTTTTAGAGGTACCATGATTCGTTGCCAAACATAACACAATCCGTAAAGTGGTAGAAGCGGACAATTAGAATAGATTATCGAATCAACCAGATTGCCTTGCACCGATAATGCTCACATTGACCGAGCACGAAGTTCGGCTGCCCTGCAATTGACGGGTTCGTTTCACCAAGGAGTTCCCTGCATGCTGCCTGTAAAAATGTTGCAACGCGAGAAAATGTCCACTGTCGATACGGCGTGGTTGCGCATGGATTCATCAGGCAACCTGATGATGATCGTCAGTGTGCTGATGTTCGATAAACCACTCGATCTTGCATGCTTCCGGCAAACCATGAAGCGCCGTTTTCTCAGCTATAGCCGCTTTCGCAGTTGCGTCGTGCAAGACCTGACAGGGGCCTGGTGGGAAGAGCAGAAAGTCGATCTCGACCATCACATTCTGGAGAGCCGACTGCCGTCCGTCAGAGGGGGCAGCAACAAGGAAGAACTCGAACGCATGGTTGGTGAACTGTCGGCCACCGCCCTCGACCACAGCCGTCCGTTGTGGCAGATGCATGTGGTTGACAATTGCGTCGGTGAAGACGGCAAAGTGCGCCAGGGTGTCATCATCCGCATTCACCACTGTATCGCCGACGGCATTGCGCTGGTGGGTGTATTGCTCTCCATGTTCGACGCCACCCGCAGCGCTTCGCTCGAAGGCGCGCCGGATGACGAAGCGTCGCAGGACAGCCAAGCCGATGCAAACGATGGTGACGACGGCGACGAAGGTGACGATTCAGCCGATGCCGACAACCCGTGGACGCAACTGCTGCAGCCGGTGACCAAGACCACGATCACGGCGATCAACCTGTCGACTTCGATGATGACCAAATATCTGCTGACGCTGGCGGAATCGAACAAGATGGTCGCACGCTTCGCCGAGATGGCCAACATCAGCGGCAAGCTGACGCAGGATGCGATCAAACTGATGGCCATGACGGAAGATACGCGCACCAGCCTCAAAGGCAAGCCGCTCGGGAACAAGTGCGTGGCCTGGAGCGAGCCGCTGCCGCTTGAAGAAATCAAGATCGTCGGCAAGGTTCTTGGCGCGTCGATCAACGACGTGTTGATGTCGTCCGTGGCCGGCGCCATCGGCGCCTACTTGCGCGCCAAGGGCGAACATGTAGCAGAAGACGCCGGCTTGCGCGCCATGGTGCCGGTCAATTTGCGCAAATCTTCGCGCCAGGAAAAGCTGGGCAACGCCTTCGGACTGGTGCCGTTGGTCCTGCCGGTCGGCATCGAAGACCCCTTGGCCCGCCTGCATGAAGTGCATAAACGCATGGATGAATTGAAGGGCGGTTATCAGGCGCTGGTGGCCATGGCCGTGCTCGGTGTGCTCGGCGCGACACCGCGCCAGATGCAAAACGAAATACAGAATTATTTCGCCAAGAAAGCCACTGCCGTGATGAGCAACGTGCCGGGGCCGCAGGCACCGCTCTATCTTGCCGGCAGTCAGCTCGACCAGATCATGTTCTGGGTTCCGCAATCGGGTGATATCGGTGTCGGCGTATCAATCCTGAGTTACAACGGCGGCGTGCAGTTCGGCATTGTGACCGACGATGCGATTGCCGAAGACCCGAAGGGCATTATCGAACGTTTTGAGCCGGAGTTTGAAAAGCTGGTGCTGCTGGCGCTGATGGCGGAGTGGCCGTCTCTGTAGCGCTGCCGATGCGGCGATGCGCAGGCAAGCTCTATTTTGCCTGGTCGTCGCTTTGGAAGAAATAAACCACGCCAAGGACAAAGATAATGATCGGCATGCCAATTGCGACAAAACCTTGCTCGCTGAAATGACGGACGTTGGCAAAGAACCAGAGCGCGCCGACGATCATGCCGATCAAGCCCGAAGTTTTCCTGCTCCACATAATTCGATGCTCCATGTCAGGCCGACATATCCGGAACCGCGCGTGGCGGGTAGGCGGGGCGAACTGCAGCCATCCACCCCGCGTTGCGAATCAATCAAGGATTACTGATACCCATCAGTTCAATATCGAAGATCAGGTTGGAAAATGGCGGTATCACACCATCGCCTGCACCCTTGGCACCGTAACCCAACTCGGCAGGCACCACTAGCCGGCGCCGACCGCCGATGTGCATGCCCACCACGCCTTCATCCCAGCCGCGGATGACCTTGCGCTTGCCCAGTTGGAAACTGAGCGGCGTGCCGGCATCGCGACTGGAATCGAACTTGGCGCCGCGGCTGCCATCGGGCTGCTGCAGCCAACCCGTGTAGTGCACGCTGACGGTATTGCCGGTTACTGCGGCCGCGCCGCTGCCGACCAGCAGATCGCGATATTGCAGGCCTGAGGCGGTGGTGACCATTTCGAACGGGCTGCCCGAGGGAGCGGGCGCCGGGGCGGCAGGCGCAGATGGTGCTGCCGGCGCATCGGCCGCCAAGGCAGGAAGGGCGCACAAGAAGCCGGCACACAACAGGGTGGCTGCAGTGCCGCTGGACCATATCATGCGAGAGTGCGCCATCATACAGCCAGCAATTCCACTTCGAAAATCAGGGTCGCGTTCGGTGGAATGACACCACCGGCGCCGCGCGCGCCATAGCCAAGTGTGGAGGGGATGGTCAGCTTGCGTGCGCCGCCGACCTTCATGCCTTGCACGCCCTCGTCCCAGCCCTTGATGACATGGCCGGCGCCGAGCGGGAAATCGAATGGTTCGTTGCGGTCCTTGCTGGAATCGAATTTCTTGCCGGCGCTGCCGTCGGCGTTTTGCAGCCAACCCGTGTAGTGAACCGTGACGTGCGTGCCTGCAACGGCTTCTGCACCTTCTCCAACAGTGATTTCTTCGAATTGCAGTCCAGACGCTGTAGTAACGGTCGACATGGGTTTTTCCTTAAAAAGGGATGGTGAAGGCGGAGATTGTAACAGTTAGATCGCCAGTTGCAGCAAGCACGGACGGCGAAAGGGAAGCTCGCAGGGGGCGATATTCGAAAAAAAAGGTCAAAAAAAAGCCGACCCTTTCGGGTCGGCAAGTCGTTTCAGGAACACACGATAAATCAGAGGCCGAGATCCTTGATAAACTCGTTGTCAAAGCTCAAGCCGGTGTCGCGGTCGAACGACCAGTAGTGCAGGCCGGCGATACCGTTGGCCTTGGCCCATGCCGACAGGGTGTCGGTATCGGCAAGGGTGAATGTTTCGCCGCCGGTGTCGTTCGGACCGCTCATCGGGGTCAGCTCGATCTGGCTATACGGAAGCTTGTAGTAGCCATGGAAGTCCATCGCAGCCTGGATCGCCGATTGGCCCATCTGGCAAGCGCCGCCGCTGATCACGCAGTTGGCAGCCGTTGCGCCGCCGTAGTCCATGGTCATCAGGTTGACGTAGTAGTTCTTCAAGCCGGCCGACTGGATTGCACTCATGACCATGATACCCATCGAGCCGAGCGGATTCGGCGAACCGGTTCCCATGTCGACCGCCGTGCTCGAGCCGCTTTTGCTGGTGGCCAGGGTGGCGATGGTGAACGAGAAGCGCAGGTTCGGGTGGGTAACCTGAGCGGCCGCGACGCGCGCCACCAGATTATTGATGTCGGACTGGCTTTGGCCGGCTTCGATGTCGAAGTCGACGCCGATCATGGCCGACGAGTTGTACAGGTTCAGGAAGGAAGTGAAGCCTGCATCCGACGTACAGGTGAACGACCCTGCCGCGCCGCCGGTTGAGATGATGTATTGCTTGCCGGCCGAAACAAAGGCAGAAACGTTGGCCGAGGCGAACGTGGAAGCCGTCATGCCGCCCCAGTTTTCCGATCCGCAGGCGCCTGTTGCAAAGGCCCAGGTCAATACCTTGTTATGCGAAGGCATGGCCGTGGTGATCGGTTGCGTCGAGCCACCGGCCGTGCTTTGCATTGCATCGGTATTCCAATTGGTGCTGACGGTGATGTCCTTGTACGGGCTGAACACGAAACTCGGTGTCGGCGTGGGCGTCGGTGTAGGCGTTGGGGTCGGCGTCGGTGTTGGCGTTGGCGTCGGAGTAGGTGTCGGCGTTGGTGTAGGCGTTGGTGTAGGCGTGCCGCCACATGCTGCCGCAGTCACTTGGGTCCAGGCAGAAGTCCAGGCCGAGCCGGTTCCCGGCGCATAGTACGACGATGCGGTCGACGAGCACCAGCCCGGTACCGTACATTGATAGTAGCCGCCTGCATTGGTGACGACCTGGTTCAACACATAGGCGTGACCGGCAACATAGGCTGCGCAACCCGGAGTAGGTGTCGGGGTTGGTGTCGGAGTTGGTGTAGGAGTCGGTGTTGGTGTAGGAGTCGGCGTCGGTGTAGGAGTCGGCGTCGGTGTAGGAGTTGGGGTTGGGGTTGGCGTCGGTGTTGGGGTCGAGCCGCAGGAACCGTTCGCGGTCCAGGGCTGGCCGCTACCTGCTGCGCCGCTGCTGGTCGATGGATTGTTGCCCTGCGTCCACCAGTTTGCCGTGTAGTTCACGCCGTTGTAGCTGACCGTTGCGCCGCCGTTGTAGGCCGTGGTCGCATTCCACGCGGCGTAGCATGTGGCTGCCGCTTTGACATTGCGTGTCAATTGCTTGGAGCTTGCGTTGAGCGAATCGCTCGAGCTGCCACCGCCGCAACCTGCCAGCATGCTGCCGACCAGACCCAGCACCAGAGTACTTGCAATCTTTGTTTTCATGTATCTCTCCTCGAAGTTATGATGTCGTGTGAGGAACCGGTCGAGCAGAGGGAGATGAAACAGGCCGATTGCGCGATGTTTGTCGCTGACAATCAGTTTGCTGCAGTGTCGTTGCGCAAGAATGGTTCGCCAGGCCAGGTTTGTCATCCTGTTACCTCATCCTTCCGCCGCGACCTGCAGCCCTTCCTCCCTTTGGTCTACAAGCGCCTCGCCTTGCTTTTTTATTTTGTAGCCAGCTGCATGTCATTCAGTCCACAGCTGGGATGAAGAATGGATTCGCAGCAACTCATCGTCAAGTGGTTTTATAAAACACCTATTAATTTAATACCACTTAAATGCTGCATTATAAATTTCTGCCGCATTGGGGCGCGGTGCGGGGATTGAGACCGATTCGCTTATGTTCCATATTTGCCTATAACATAAAGTGAAATTTACACAAGCGGCAACGGCGATTTTGCAGCGCACAAGGCGGGCCTGGATTTTCATGGCAAAATGCCAAGTGGTATGGTCTTACTTAGAGACCACTTTTGTCAAATGCACATGTGGTCTTAGGGTGGTCTTTGCTCGCGCGACTCGATTGCGCTTCGCGTGCGAATTTTTCGCCACAGCGTAGAATGCGCTTTTCCTCCACCCTGGATTCGCACATGTTTGTTCTCCGCAATTTGCGCTTGAGCAATGCCCCCACACCATGAAGGCCCTGTTGTTTTCCTTCGGCAGGGCAGTGGCATCGCAGATGCATCCGCGCATGCTGCTGTTGACCCTTTTGCCATTTGGCTGTGCCACCTTGCTCTGGGGCTTCTTGCTGTGGTTGGGGTTGCAGCCGCTCATCGACATCATTGGGCGCTACTTCGCCCAGCACGACACCTTCGCCGTAAGCGGAAAATGGCTTGCCTTCATGGGCCTCGCGGCGCTCAAGACACTGATCGTTCCATTGATCGCCATGTGGCTGTTGCTGCCGCTGATGCTCGTTACCGCATTGATCTTTGTCGGGCTTATGGCAATGCCGGCCATCGTGCGCCACGTCGGCAGGCACTATCATCCGGCGCTGGAGCGGCGCCACGGCGGCAATCTCCTGACCTTGCTGTGGGTTACCGTGAGCTCACTGTCCATCTTCGTCATACTGTGGATCGTCACCCTGCCTTTGTGTGCATTGCCGGTCGTCGGATTCGCCATCCAGCCGCTGCTTTGGGGCTGGCTGACATGCCGCCTGATTGCCAGCGAAGTTTTGGCAGTCTATGCCGACAAGGCCGAGTGCGTCGAACTGATGCGCAAGCATCGCTGGCATTTGCTGGCAATCGGCACGCTGTGTGGCGCAATGGGCGTGGCACCTTCGTTGTTGTGGATGGGCGGCGTTGCGGCTGTCGTTCTGTTTCCGTTCTTTGCAGCATTGTCCATCTGGCTGTATGTTCTGGTGTTCACGTTTTCCGGCCTGTGGTTTGCGCACTACGGCTTGACGGCAATTACCGCCTATCGCGTCGGTCGGTCCCTGGATGCTGAAATTGTTGTTGAAGAAATGGTGACGCCGCGCGACTGAATTGTGGGCAAATCTGCTTAATTTCGGTTATGTGCCGTCGGACTTGCTATGATGCTGTTTTACTGGATTGATTGATTTATGTTTGACTATTTGTTCAAGAAGCCGACCGAGACTGATGCCATGCCAGGCGCCACGCAAAAAACCTCCAATAAACCATCTGATCAGTCAGATGCGCAAATTGCCGCTCGTCGCGACAAGGAACAGGCACTGCAGCAGGCGCAGGCGCTGAGCGCGGAGGAGTTGCAAGCTGTTGAATTTATCCTGAGCTGCCAATTCGCCGATGCGCGTCTGATTGCCGCTCAGCATGTGCATACCAAACCCATGCTCGAACGCGTGCTGCCCGCCATGCGCAATGCCGACCGGCGCGTCGCCAAGCTGATACAGGGCCGGCTCGATGCCTTGGTGGCCGAGCAGCAAGGCCGTGAGCAAGCGCAGATTTGTATTGAGCAGGCGCAACGCTTGAGCGAAGAAGCACATTTGTTGCCCAATCAGGTTGTCGACCTCGACCATGCGTGGAAACTTGTCAAGGCGCCGCAGGAAAGTCTGCAAGCTGCATTCGATGCCGTGCGCGCCATTTTGCGCGACAAGCTGGAAAAGCAGGCCGATTTGCAACATCAGATCATCCATCGCACGGCGATGCTGCGCGACCTGTCGCTTCGTGCGGCCGATATGGACGAGCAGGAATTGACCACAATTCTCGACCAGGTCGAACAAGAGGTTGCGCAATACCTCGCGGCTCCGGAGGCAGCGGCCTTGCCGAAGAACCTGCTGAGCGATTTCTCCGCGCAGCATCGCCAATGCAAGACCTTGCTCGCATCACTGGGCGAGACCAAGCTGGCATTGCAGGCGCGCGAAGCCTTGCTCGCAACATGGGAACAGGAGCGCCCGACTCTCAAGCTGGACAGCGTGCGCGCGCAGTGGCAGGCAGCGCCGGCATTGCCGCTCGGCGCGCCAGGCGAGGCTGCATTGCAGCTGCGCTTCGAAGCGCTGGTGCACGAATTGACCGAGATGCAAAAATCGAGCAGGCAGGAAGCCAAGACCGCTCGCGAGGCGTCGCAAGCGGCATCGCAGGCTGCGCGCACACAACTCGGCGAGACCCTCGACGCGATCGAGAAAGCCTTGCGCGAAGGCGCCGTGCGCACCGCGCTCGACCTGGAAAAGCAGGTCCGTGCGCAGGAAGCGCAAAAAATACGCATTAGCGCGGACGATGCGGCGCATCTCGCGCGCCTGCGCGGGGAACTCAAGAGCCTGCAAGGCTGGGCCAAATGGGGCGGCAACATTTCGCGCGAGGAATTGTTGAAAGCGGCTGAAGATTTGGCCGGCAAGACGATTCCGGTTACGGAACTGGCCAAAAAAGTCGGCGGGTTGCGCGAACACTGGAAGTCGCTCGACGTGTCGGCCGGGCCGGCAGGCAAGGAGATGTGGGAGCGTTTCGACGCCGCCTGTACGACGGCTTATGCGCCGGCGGCGGCGCATTTCAAGAAACTGTCCGATGAACGGCATGCCAACCAGAAAGCGGCGGAAACCTTGCTCGGCGAGGTCCGGCAGTACGCACAAGCGGCCGATGCGCAAGCAGAGGCGCGCGACTGGAAGGCGATAGCCGCCTTTTGTACGCGCACCGAACAGGCCTGGCACCGTATCGGCGTCATCGAGCGCAAGGAAAAGAAGCGCCTCGACCAGGAATTCAAGCAGGCCATGCAGGCCCTGCGTGAACCTCTTTCCGCCCAGCAGGGACAGGAAGCCCAGGTGCGCAAGGACTTGATCGCAGAAGTTGAAGCCCTCAACGCAGCAGACCGTTCGACCTTGGACAAGGTCAAAGCATTGCAGGAGCGCTGGCAACAGCGCGCCAAGGCGCTACCGCTGGAACGTAAGCAAGAGCAAGCCTTGTGGCAACAATTCCGCGCTGCCTGCGACGGTTTGTTTGCCCGGCGCAAGGAATTTGCCGCCGGCGCCGATGCCGAGCGCAAGCAGCATATGGCCGACAAGGAAGCCTTGTGCGCCGCACTTGAAGCGGCAGAAGGGGATACGGTTGCCGCGATCTCCAAATTACTGCGCGAGGCCAAGGAACAATGGAGCAAGATCGGCCAGGTCCCGCGTGCATTGGAACAGCGCATAGAAGGGCGCTTCCACGCCGCCACGGGTGCCTTGCAAAAGCGTCTTGACGAGGCCAAGCGCAAGGTGCAACAGGCCGAGCAGGGCGCCTTGTACGAGAAATTGCGCCACTGCCAAGCGATCGAGCAGGCGCTGGTCGGCGGCAGCGCAGAAACACCGGTAACACTGGAACAGTGGCAGGCCATTCCGCCGTTGGCCAGCGATATCGAACGTGTATTGCGCAAACGTTTCGATTCGGCGTTACTTGCCCTGCAAAACAAGGATCAGCGCTACGCGTCCGAACTGGAAAAAAATCGCCCCGTTTTGCTGCAAAGCCTGTTGCGCTACGAAATTGTGGCCGGTCTCGAAAGTCCGCCGGAGTTGTCGCGCGAACGCCTGCAAATGCAGGTCGCCGTGTTGCAGTCGACACTGAAGATGGGATCGAGCAACAACAAGCATGACGCCTTGCTCGATTTGTGCAAGCTGCCGGCACTCGCAGATGAAGCGGCAGGCAAGCGCTTGCAGGCATTGTTGGGCAAACTCAACCGGGCCTGAGCCTTTACATTTTTGCGCCGCGTATCGCCCAATCAATGGCTTTATGCGGTTTTAGCATCTTCGGAATTGTTTTGCTGGGTGCTAATCAGCCTTGCCAAGGCTTCCCGGGCGTTGGTCTGGCGGTGTGGCTATAGGGTTTTTCTGCCGCATCGAGCTGGCGAACATAAGATGGGGCATGCGGTTCTCGGTCCTGCTCAGGCCCCGTCGCGGCTTGCATCGGAGGCCGAGCTTTCTCTCACCAGTTCCACTGGTGTCGGGTCCCTGGCAGGATCGTTGATCTGCAACGCTGCAACGATGGCATCGATTCCTCTTGCCTGCATCTCTTTGTCGGGAATATCGGCATAACGCACGCCCTCGGCCAGCATCAGCACCTCAAGACGCCAGGAGCCGTCGGGCATGCGGTTGCGTACGTAGCCTTTGTCCAGCAATTGATACAGGCGCGCGATACCTTTGAGTTGGGCGGCTTTGGCTTGCATGTGAGGTAGCAGCCATTTCTTACGACTGTAGACGACGGCCAGCATGGCGGCCTCGTAGACGACGGCATCCTTGTCGCTCACAGCGGCGACCAGGATGTCATCCAGAACGGCGTTGTCGGTCTTGCCCCATTTGAGAACGGCAAGCGCGCTCAAGCGCGCCTTGGCTTTTTTTCCGTGGAACAGCGCGAGCAGCAGCACATCCACATTCAGCCCGCGCCCCTGCATGCCCACGATGAGCTCGATGGTATTGCCGCGCACGATGTTGGATGCATTGCCCGCACCTTCCGTTATAAGGGCCAGCCGCAACGTGTCGAGCCGGCCCTGGGCAATGGCGGCGTCACAGGCGTCGGCGATGGCACGTACTTTGTCGAACGCCGCGACCTCACCGGCGCGGATGTTTTTTCCGGCGAGCCAGTTGTCGATTCCAGCACGCAGTCCTTGTATATTGTCGTCCATGAAAGCGTCAACCCATTTGCATCCGGGGCAAAATCAAGATTGCCGGTTGACCCAAGATTACGGCATTTGAGAAGCGCGAGCAATCGACTTCAACTTGATGACATGATGCCGCCCCCGGCAACAACAGGGACCTGAACATTTGCCTGCGCAAGACTATGACTGTTTGGCGAGAAAGTCGTTGAGTTTTTTGATGATGGCGTCGTCCACGGATTTGCTGCAGTACAGGTGGCGCGGCTCGCCGACAGGCGAATCATTGAAATGCCTGAGTACAAGCATTTTTCCTTCCGCGCCGAATTGCTTGATCTGATAGTTTGCTTCTTCAGGTGTGAACAGCGCCGCGTCGGCCATGCCGGCCAGAACCATTTTTACTCGGCCATGGCTATCTTCCGATGGGCGCAGGATATGTGCATTTGCTTTTTGCAGCAAAGCGTCGACGTTCGCACCATACGAGTAGCCGTTACGCAGCACCAATCGGAGCGCAGGATCTGCCAGCAGACCGGCCATCGAGGTGACCGCTTGCAACTTCGAGTTGTCGCCGAGTGCCACAATGTCTTGCGGCAGGCTGTGAAATATCGGGTTGGTATACTTGCCGTTCCTGGCTCGCTCTGCGGTCCAGTACAGACCGACCGCGCAGGCCGGCTCAGCGTTGCTGTTGATCAGCGCGACCTGGCGCACCACCGGTGCTTCGAACAACGCCAGGTCCAAGCCGGCAGCCTTGAAGGCTTCCACCGCCGGCCGCCCCTCGGACCCGGTCAGCTCGCCGTTTTGCAGCAGCATGAACGGTGCACGGCTTTCGTAGTACAAGGTCAACGTGCTTGATTTGGCTAAGGATGGCGACACTGCGGCGCAGATCAGCAAGCTGGATAAAAGCCTCTTGCACAGCGAATCCAGGAAATGATGCCGCTTTCGCCCCAAGCGCATGGCGGTCACGGCGCGCACCATTGCCACATATAGTTTCTGAGCGAATTGACAACAGGTCGCTCACACCTGAAGCCGAATGCCTTGGCCATTCTCCTTGTCCCCCTTGAGTGTCGTGCAGGTTTTTTGGGCCATTCCATGCGTTTGCCTTGCCGTCCAGCGCAAATGCGTCAGGAAAGAATGGCCACGTCTTTGAAGGCGTTATTTTCGGCGCAGTATAACTTCATGGAAAACGTGGAGACAACCGGAATCATTTCTCAACATGGGGGTAGCTTTGCCGAGTTTCATGCGCACGCAATGGTCGCCGGCAGCGGTCTTTCGTGTCGAATGCTATGCTTTGTCCGTGCTAATTTCGACATGTTCTGCGCTCGAAATTCACGAGTGCTGTCCTGGATTCGATATCAGGATGGATCTTGGAACAAATTCTTAATGTCTCCAATTCGAACCGAGGAGAATTGAACAGGTGGCAAAGCGCAATCGTTCCGAACAGGATTCATGGTACCGTCCACCAGAGGTGGAAGTCTGCCCGCTCTGCGTTCGGGAGATTCCGGCCAGCCAGCGCGATGAGCATCATTTGGTGCCGCGTGCCAAAGGTGGCAAGGTCACGCAGCACATGCACCGCATCTGCCATCGACAAATACATGCGTTATTCAGCGAGACGGAATTGGCATCGCAATACAACACGGTTGATGCGCTGCTTGAACACCCGGAAATTCAGAAGTTTGTGACCTGGGTCAAAACCAAGCCGATTGGCTTTATGGAACGTACCCGATTGAGCAGTCGCAGACGCTAGGATTTGCCTGATCCGCGCGCCACGGAGTTTTCAGGCAGTCAAACCGTCTATGCAAGGTTTAACTCGACGGCGCCAATCGACAAGATTATCGCTTGCCAAAATCGTCTTGGGTTTTCCCGATTTCCTGCGCCTGCCTCCATTGAACCAATTCGGCGCCGGCGCTTTTGACGCTGCGTTCCCAACCTGCGACGGCGAACCGGAACTGTTGCGGAGAACTGGTTGGCAGCGCTCCGGTTCGCACCCTTCTAAGCCGGATTGTGGGGTGAACTATCTAAATCCGCACCGTCATACCACCCACCATACTTGTCTCCGAGCCACGTGTGCAATCGGAAAATGTACGCATTGGAAAGCATAATGACGCCACCGACTCGCGCGGGTTCGTTGACAAGACCTAAAACGCAGAACGCGAATCCGAACACGTGCGAGACAATTTCGATGTTCCTTGCTGAGCTTCTGCTTGGACGCAAGCTGAAGAAATTTGCTGAGAACCACCACTTTAGCGAGATTGGCAACTTTCGCCAATTGTCCGATTTCTTGTCGATCATGAATTTCTCCTGGTTTAGAGTTGCAACGTCAACTTCAAGCACTGACGCCAGGCACTTCAAAGACTCCAAGCTTGGACTGTGGCCGCTTTCAATTCGCTGAATCGTCCTGACGCTGAGCCCGGACATTTGGGCGAGTTGCTCTTGCGATAAAAGGCGACTAAGACGCAGTTGCTTGAGAATCATTGAAGCTCCGAGCTATTAGTGAACCAGAATCATGCGTATTTACTTCCTTGTCGGTTACGACAAATACCCGACATTGACCCGACACCGACGCGACATGATGGTTGAACCGGGTGGCGGCCCGAAAAATAGCCTTCCCCCCGCTGCCTTTTGCGTTGAGGAGTACTTCGGCATCCCCTTGTTTGATGGGTAGGGCAGGGGTAAAAAAAATGCCTCGACAGCGTCGAGGCATTTTTTCATGAATGCGCGTCAATTGCAAAAGGCAGCCCTTCCGGCATAAAGCCGGTCAGGCGCGCCTCCGCCAGGGTATTACGCTGCCTTCTTCGAGCGGCCTGCCGGCTTTTCGGTTGCTTGAACGAATTGCGCAGTTGCAGTGTTCATGTTGGTTTCGAGCGCGTCGACCGCCTGCTTGGTGGTCTTGGTGATTTGCTCGTAACCGGCGCTGGCGTTGCCGATGGCGGACTTGATGAAGGCGACGACGCTTTCCGAACCGGCCGGTGCATTCTTCGTCACTTCGTCAACCAGTTCGACAACCTTGCGGCTGTTTTCAGCGATTTGCGTTTCCGCGGCCTTGGTAAATTCGGCTTGTGCGGCAGTTGCGATGGTCACGAGATGACGGCCATAAGCGAGGGCCTTCTCGGCGTTCGGCTGGGCTTGCGATGCGCTCAGGGTAAAGAATTCCTGCGGATCTTTCGCGGCCAGCAATTGCTTGGCCGTTGCTGTCGATTCTTCGAGCGAGCTCTTCACGGCGTTGATGTTCAGGTCGAGGATCTTCTCAACGCTTTCGAATGTCTTGTTGGTCAACTCGGTCATCAAGGCGATTTGGGCTTCGAAATTGGCCTTGGTGGCGTTCGAAAATTGTTCTGGAATGGCAAACATCTGAATTCTCCTGGTGGATATCAATAGTGGCGGTGGGGGCCGCGCTTAGCGGAAAAAGCCATGACAAATCCGTGACAAATTCCTTATGCTTTGGTGCGCTGCAACAGAGCATATTTTAGGGCTATCTCAGAACAAGTCAATAGTTATTTTCTGCGTTGCATCAAATTAACATTATATTATTTCTTTGCTGCATGGAATTGGCCACTGACGATTCAAAAAAGGGCTGGTTGCCTGGCATTAAGTCTTGTCCTGAAGCGATGGAAATTCGCGCAAGACCGGTTTTTTGCCTGCGTGGTAAACTGGTCTTGCTGCATGACCGGCGGCAAACTTGTTGCCCAGGCAATTGCAGGGCCCTTTATTGATCTATAACTCTGAATGCACGCGTGCCGGCGTATCGTCTGTACTGCTCACCTACCTATGCCGCAGGCCGCTGAACCCGCAAAGTCCACTGTACCCGTTACTCTGATTCCCAACCCCTGGCTTGCCACCATGCCGGGTTTTTTTGTCTTGCTGTGGAGCACGGGATTTGTGGTCGCGAAGTTCGGTCTGCCGTTCGCGCCGCCGCTGACTTTCCTTCTGTTGCGCTTTGCCGGCGTGTCGTGTGTATTGTTGCCGCTGGTGTGGATCATGCGGGCGCCCTGGCCGCGCGGGCAGTTGCGCCAGGTCGCCTTCGCCGGCGTGCTGATGCAGGCCGGCTATCTTGCCGGCGTCTGGTGCGCGATCAAGATCGGCATGCCGGCAGGCATCTCGGCGTTGATCGTCGGCATGCAGCCGATCATCACGGCCTTCGCTGCGCCATTGATCGGTGAATCGTTGCGGCCGCGGCAATGGTTTGGACTGACGCTGGGCCTGGGTGGCGTCGCCTTGGTGGTCGCCAACAAGATGCATCTGGCCGGATTGTCGCTGGAAAGTATTGCGCTGTGCGTCATGGCCTTGCTCTCGATCACGGCGGGCACGCTCTATCAGAAGCGCTATTGCCCGCAATTCGATTTGCGCACAGGCACCCTGATTCAGTTCCTTGCGTCGTTCGCCGTGCTGTTGCCGTTTGCCCTGGCCTTCGAACATCTCGATTGGACATTGTCGACTGTCGAATGGTCGACCCGCTTTGTTGCCGCGCTGCTCTGGTCCATCTTCGCCTTATCGATCGGCGCGATCTTCCTGTTGTTTGCCTTGATCCGCAAGAACGCCGCAACCAAGGTTACAAGTCTGCTTTATCTGACCCCGCCGACTACGGCGCTCATGGCGTGGCTGATGTTCGGCGAATCGCTGAGCCTGGCCGGCGTGCTTGGCATGTTATTGGCCGTTACCGGTGTGTTTTTCGTCGTGAGGAAAAATTGATGGAAAAAGCAAAGCCTAAGCAGCGCAGCGATTTCCTGCACTTTGCCGATATCAGCACGCGCTGGATGGACAACGATGCGTACGGGCATGTCAATAATGTCGTCTACTACAGCTGGTTCGACACGGTGGTCAACCAGTTCCTGATCAATAATGGCGTGCTCGATATCGAGAAAAGCCCGGTGATTGGCCTGGTGATCGAAACGCAGTGCAATTATTTTGCATCGGTCGCTTTTCCCGACTTGATCAACGCCGGCGTGAGCGTCAGCAAGCTCGGCAATTCCAGCGTGCGCTACGAGGTTGGCATCTTTCGCGCGGGCGAGGAATCCGCTTCGGCCCAGGGCCATTTTGTTCATGTGTACGTCGACCGCGCCACGCGCAAACCGACGGCGTTGCCGCCCGATTTGCGCACGTTGTTGCAAACAATATTGAAACCGCAGTGAACTAACTGCCGCGACTTAACCACAATAAACCAACCGCAGCGAACTACCATCAGTGAGCCAACATGATTGAAACGCCCCAACAGCAAGCCGTCGATGCCGCCATCACGACGCGCCGTTCGATTCGTGCCTTCCTGCCGCGCCCGGTCGCGCGCGAAGACATTGAAGCCATTCTGGCTGTCGCCTCGCGCGCACCGTCTGGCACCAATACTCAACCCTGGAAAGTGTACGTGCTGACCGGCACGGCCAAGGAAAGGCTGAGCACGGCCATACTCGACGTCTATGCCGATCCGGCGCAGTCGGCGCAGCACACGGAGCAATACAACTACTATCCACGCGAGTGGGTTTCGCCTTACATTGACAGGCGGCGCAAGGTTGGCTGGGATTTATATGCCCTGCTCGGCTTGACGCGTGATAACAAGAGCGGCATGCACGCCCAGCATGGGCGCAACTACCGCTTTTTCGACGCCCCGGTTGGCTTGATCTTTACCATCGACAGCATCATGGAGCAGGGCTCCTGGCTTGACTACGGGATGTTTTTGCAAAGCATTATGGTTGCCGCACGCGGCCGCGGCCTCGATACCTGCCCGCAGGCCGCGTTCACACAATTCCATAAAATCATTGCCGCGCAATTGCAACTTCCACCCGGCGAACGCGTCGTATGTGGCATGTCGCTGGGCTATGCCGATCCCGACAAGATAGAAAATACACTGGTGACCAAGCGGGAGCCTGTGGCCGGCTTTACCCGCTTTGTCGAATAAGGGCAGTTGGACCCTCGCCAAGTGCGATGGTGACTTCACCATGTTTGTTGATTAATTGGCAAAGTATTAAGTCATTTAGTTGCGCATCGTGTAATTCCTGGTAAGAGAATTGTTTAATTTCCGCAGCTAACTATCTAATTCTCTTGCAGATTTTTTCGATTTTGCTACACTGCAAGTTAATTGTTTGCAGTGATGTAGGAGCTATTGATGTTCAGATTCGCACCGCGATTGTTTTTTTTCCTGCTGTTGGTCCTGGTGGGCGTGAATGCCTATGCGGCCGATGACGACACGACCGATAACGTCACGAACAAGCACGCCGCAAGGAAACCGGTACGAAAACATGCCGCCAAGCATCAAATCGCGGATGGCGCAGCTTCGCAAAAGTTGGTACGCCATGTCACCTATCTGCACGGCCGCCGCCGCGTTGTGCTGCAACGCGTTGCCTATTCGCCGGTAGCTGCTGTCCCCAGCATGGGCGATCTTGAAGGTTTGAACCAGATCCATGACGCGCTCGACCTGAAATCCAATGTGGCGTTCGTGCTTGATCAATCGAACGCCGAGGTCTTGTTCGACAAGAATGCCGACGTGGCTCTGCCCATCGCTTCCATCACCAAGCTGATGACATCGCTGGTGGTCGTCGAAGCCCATCAAGACATGAATGAAGTACTGGAGATCACCGACGCCGACGTCGACCGCGAAAAATTCAGCTCGTCGCGCCTGCGTCCCGGCACCCGCATGACGCGTGGCGACATGCTGCACATTGCGCTGATGAGTTCTGAAAACCGTGCCGCATCGGCACTCGGTCGCAATTATCCTGGCGGACTCACTGCGGTAGTGGCGGCAATGAATGCCAAGGCCAGGGAACTCGGCATGACGGGTGCGCACTATGTCGAACCAACCGGCCTGTCGAGCCAGAACGTGGCGAGCGCGCGCGATCTGGCCAAGCTGGTTGCCGCGGCCCAGAAGGAACCCTTGCTGTGCCAATACTCAACCGATTCGCGTTATGTGGTCGACGCCAACGGGCGTGAAATGCAATATGCCAATTCGAATCATCTGGTGTCGAATCCGACCTGGGATATCCTGCTGCAAAAAACCGGCTACATTACCGAAGCCGGCCATTGCCTGGTGATGCGCGCAATGATCGAAGGACGCTCCATCGTCATGGTCTTCCTCGACTCCAAAGGCAAGGACTCGCGCCTTGGCGATGCCAGCCGGATCCGTAAATGGCTCGAAGCGATCAAGGTAACAACGCCGCATATCGCGATCGCACAGCAAAGCTGATTGCCCTTTTCTCGGCGGGAAAGCAAAAGCGAGCTTGCGGGCTCGCTTTTTATTTTCGGACGCCGAACATGCCGGATTGGGCAATCGCCTGATCAGCGCACATTTCTCCTCCCGGTTCTAAGCGTTTCCATCGCCATCCGATTTCCGCAGTTCCAGTCCATGCCATTCATTTCGTCGCATTGGCCGAGCGTTACGTGAGGCTTCAGTTCGATCCCTCTGAAGCGTCAGTTCCGCCTTCAATTCGAAAATTGCCGGCGCGAAAATGGCCGATGGATACTCGCAATCTTGACAGTGTCGATTGTGTAAATGCGATGTTACCGTCGCTTACAGCGTCATGGCACGAGCCCCGTTATCCTGATTGCCTTCAGCGCGATCTCGTACATTGGCGCCTTGCCGCAGCATCGAAACTCACCCTCAACGCGTATCCATTTCACAAAGGCCGCCATGCAAACCGCCACCACCATCAACTATCAGACTTTCTCCGATCCGGCCTCGGGCACTACCTTCATCCAGGGTATCCGCGGCGTTGACGGTTCATCCGACGTCTATATTGCCGGAAGCCTGTCGAGCGCAGCCACGGCCGTGGGTCTGTTGTATCGCGGGCCGCTGGAAGGCAATGGCGCTTCCGGCACCTGGAACACCT
The DNA here is from genome assembly GCA_036561005.1 of Burkholderiaceae bacterium. Classification (GTDB taxonomy): domain Bacteria; phylum Pseudomonadota; class Gammaproteobacteria; order Burkholderiales; family Burkholderiaceae_D; genus PKWO01. The sequence continues at coordinate 33,481 of DATBQE010000180.1, forward strand.
TGACCTACACCGCGCCGGGTGTGACCGACGTTGTCAATACCTCATGCTATGGCCCGAACAATGCGGTCGATGGCCAGGTACAAGTAGTGGGTTCCTATAAACGCACATCGAGCGGAAAAAGCGCATTGGGATTCTATTATCAAGGAGCGCCGGACGGCAACGGTCGCTGGCAAACGGTCAGCCCCAACGGCGGCAATACGACCAACGTGTATGTGCATAGCGTCATGGGAAAACTTGCGGTAGGCAACTATGACGTTGACGGGATCGACAACGGCTACGCATTTATCTGGGATGTGGCAAACGACCTCTATCACGATCTGGTAGCGCCGAATGCAAAAACCACGACCCTGTACGGCATTTGGCACAACGGCGGCGACAGTTACACGCTTGCCGGCGGCTATTCCGAAATCTCGCCCGGCGATTTGAGCCAGGGTTTTCTGGTCGACTGGGACGCCGCAACCAACACTGCCTCCAACTGGAAAGCCTATCAATACGCAAGCGAGAAATTCGCTTCCATCATCACGCACTTCGAGGGCATCACCTCGGATGGCGCCGGTGGCTATCACATGGCTTCCGACTGGCTTAGCGGCACCAACGGCGCTGGCGCTGCGTTGGCCAAGGTGCAGCGCAGCGCCGACGGCAGCTTCGGCGATGCGCAGTGGATTGATATCGCCTATCCTGGCGCCGTTGTAGCCACCAGCGCCAACACGGTGTATCGAAACAATATTCTCGGGATATACGTGACTGAGGATAGTTCAGGTTCGCCAACAACCCAGTCGTATTTGGCGCAAGTTTCGTTGGGATAGTTGCGCATTGCTCTGTGGGCTATGCGTCACCGATTTTTAGTTGCTCAAGAGCTGCCGCGAAACGCGGCAGCACATTGGCGACGCAGGAAAAAGCCTCGTTCAATGCAATGCGCACCGCGTCAATGCGTTGTGCCTCCGTGACAGCGAGATATTCTGCGTAGGCTTTATTCATCACGCGCTTTCTCTCGGCGTCGGGGGTGCGCGGTCCAAGCGCGTAAAGTTGATCCCAAGGCGTCGCGATCTTGAAGCCCGAGATTGCCTGTCTTCCCTCAACGGCCTGAATATTGAGCACGCCCGTTTCGAGTCCGGCAGTCGGTTCGCGCAACGAGTGGGTACGCATGTCGCCAGGCTGATTCATTGGCAAGATGTCGGGCGCAAAGCTCCAGCCGATCTGTGTGAAGAATTCTCGCTCGACACCCCCGGCGGGGAACCAGACGAGCCAGACGCAGTGGTGCGAGGGGAGTTGTCGAAGGTATAGCAGACTGCCTGAAAATTGTGACCGTAGCGGATGATCTTTTGGTATTTTCTGCGCAACGAAATCGGGCCGCTCCAGAGGCATGCGCGCTTTTAGTTGCGACAGGAAGTGAGGCTTGTATAACTTGTCCACGAGTTAAAATCAGTCCGCTGCATCAAATGGGTTGAGAAATCGCACTATCCTCAAATTGTTCGTTTATCGATGACCGACTGGACTGAATAGTAAATCAGGCTGGCGTATACCCCAGCACTTCCGAAATCTGGTTCGCGGTCCTGACCAAATCTTCCAGCCATTCCTCCTGCAGCCGATCGGCCGGGGCCGAAATCGACAAACCGGCGATCAATTTACCCGAATCGTCGCGTATGCCTGCGGCCATGCAGCGCACGCCGAGTTCCAGTTCTTCGTTGTCGCGTGCGTAGCCGCGGGCGCGCACCAGGCTCACTTCGCGTTCAAGCTTGGCCAGGTCGGTGATGGAATTCTTGTTGTGGCCGGCCAGCCCGGTGCGGGTGGCGTAGGAGCGCACGGCCTTGGGGTCGTCGACAGAGAGAAACAGTTTGCCAGTGGAAGTCAGATGCAGCGGGGCGCGGCCGCCGATTGCGCGTACCACCTGCATGCCGGAACGTTCGGAAAAAGCGCGGTCGATGTAGACGATTTCGTCGCCTTGGCGCACCGACAGGTTGATCGTCTGTGCAGTCTTGCGATGCAGGAGGCGCATAAAATCAAGCGCCGCTTCGCGCACGTTCAGACGACTTTTCACGATATTGCCGAGTTCGAGCAGGCGCATGCCCAAGCGGTAGGTGCCAGGTTCGGCGCGGTCAACGAAACGTTTGAGCACCAGGTCGTTGAGGATGCGGTGCGCCGTCGACGGGTGCAGGCCGGTCTGAACCGACAGGTCCTTCAGGCTGGCAGGGTCGGGATGTTGCGCCAAGGCATCGAGCAGGGAATTCATCCGTTCGATGACCTGGATCGATGTTTTATCGCTATCGAGCGCGGGTTCGAGGGAGGTTGGCTTTTTCATATCGTGGTTGGTGCGATGCAATATATTATACTTATACCACAATGTGAAAAAATCAAAAAGCCGGTTGTGGTTTTCTGCATCGGCTATCATTTGAGCCTTGAGTGAATTTGGCTGCGCCTTACGCCGGCGTAGAAGCAGATATGCGCGTTGGACTGTTTTTCACCTGCCTGATCGATACCATGCGGCCGGAAATCGGCTTTTCCGTCCTGAAACTGCTCGAATCGGCAGGCTGCGAGGTCGTTGTGCCTGAATCGCAGACCTGTTGTTCGCAGCCTGCCTACAATTCGGGCGACCGCGCCGCTTCGCGCGCGCTGGCGGAAAAATTCGTTGCCGAATTCGAGCAATTTGATTATGTCGTCATCCCCTCCGGTTCCTGCGGCGGCATGGTGCGCGTGCATTACGCCGACCTGTTTGCCGGCGACCCGGCCTGGAGTGTGCGCATGCAAGCTCTGGCCCCGCGTGTTTTCGAATTGACCGAATTTTTGTATGGCGTACTCAAGCTCGATCAGGCCTCGATCATTTCGCAAAGCGAATTTGCCGGACGCGTGACCTATCATGATTCCTGCTGCGGCCTGCGCGAACTCGGTGTGCAGGTCCAGCCGCGAGCATTGCTCGGCCTGGTTCCCGGCCTGGAACTGCGTGAGATGAAGGATTGCCGCACCTGCTGCGGTTTTGGCGGCACGTTCTCGGTCAAGTACGGCGATGTTTCCACCGCAATCGTCGACGAGAAATGCGTCAACATCCGCGATACCGGCGCCGACGCTGTGGTGCTGGGCGACCTTGGTTGCATGCTCAATATAGAAGGCCGCCTGCGCCGCACGGGCGACCATGTCACGCGCGTGCTGCATGTGGCCGAGGTTCTGGCCGGCGACACCCAAACGACGGGGGAATAGGCGCATGCAAATTCAGTCCATGCACTTCAAGGCACGTGCCGGCGAGAAGCTGGCCGACCAGCGCCTGCAGCAAAACCTCAAGAAGCTCGCCACCAAGTTCGTCACCGGACGCGCTTCGGCGATCACCGAGCTCGATGATTTCGAAGGCACACGCGACGCGGCAGTCGAGCGGCGCATGCGCGCCATTGAAAACCTCGACGTGTGGCTCGACACGTTTGAGCGCGAGGCCGTACGGCGTGGAGCCACGGTGCTGTATGCCGAAAGCGCTGCAGATGCGTCGCGCCTGGTGGTCGAGATCGCCAAAAAGCACGAAGTGAAAAAGGTCATCAAGACCAAATCGATGGTGTCCGAGGAAATGGCGCTCAACGCTGCACTGGAAGCGGCGGGCATCGTGTCGGTCGAGACCGATCTCGGCGAGTACATCCTGCAGATCAACGACAACGAGCCGCCGTCGCACATCATCGCGCCGGTGGTGCACAAGGACAAGGAAGAGGTTTCTGCACTGTTTGCCCGCGTGCACGGCCGGCCGCCCTTGACCGACATCACGGAAATGACACATGAGGCGCGCGAGATATTGCGCCCGCATTTTCTCTCGGCCGACATGGGCGTGACCGGCGGCAATTTCATCATTGCCGAAACAGGCTCGGTTGCCATTGTCACCAACGAAGGCAACGAAGGCATGTGCACCGTCATGCCGCCCAAGGTGCACGTGGTGGTGACCGGCATCGAAAAGGTGTTGCCGACGCTGGAAGATCTGGCAACGGTCATGCGCCTGCTGCCGCGCTCGGCCACCGGGCAATCGATCTCGAATTATTTCTCGCTGCTGACCGGCCCATGCGCACAGGGCGAACAAGACGGCCCCGAACACATGTATTTCGTGCTGGTCGATGCCGGCCGCACCGATCTGGTGGGCAGCGAATTCCAGGACATGCTGCGCTGCATACGCTGCGGTGCCTGCATGAACCACTGCCCGGTGTATCAAAAGATCGGCGGCCATAGTTACGGTTGGGTCTATCCGGGGCCGATGGGCAGCGTCTTGACGCCGTCCTACATCGGCGTGGAAAATGCGCTCGACCTGCCGCAGGCATCTACGCTGTGCGGCGAGTGCCACGTGGTTTGTCCTGTTAAAATCCCGTTGCCCGATTTGTTGCGCAAATTGCGCGAAAAGCAGTTTGCGGGGAGAATGCGTCCGGGCATGGAATATGTAGGATTGGCAGTCTGGGGATTTTTCGCCAGGCGCCCGCGTTTGTATAACCTGGCAACCATGATGGCGGCGCGCACATTGAAGCTTTTGGGCGGCGCAAGCAGGACGATTTCCCGTCTGCCGTTTGCCGGCGGGTGGACCAATACACGCGACATGGCTGCGCCATCGGGCAAGACATTCCGTGAACTCTATAAACGACGAAAGTCACCTTGATCAGAACCTAAGGCAAGCATGAACAATATTGAAGACCCAGCAATCGAAACCGAAGTTGCACCGGCCGTCAGCGAGTTCAAGAGCAAGAGCGGTTTGAAGCGCATCATGTCTGCCTTCTTCTATTCACTGGAAGGTTTTCGTGCCGCGTGGCGCATGGAGCATGCGTTCCGCCAGGAACTGGTGCTGGTGGTGTGTGCCACCATCATCGCGCTGCTGCTACCGGTGGCGGGGCTGGAAAAGCTGATGCTGATCGGCGTGTTCATTCTCGTGCTGATCGTGGAATTGATCAATTCGGCGGTCGAAGCCGTGGTGGACCGGGTATCGCTTGAACGCAATCCACTATCGAAGAATGCCAAGGATTTTGGTAGTGCGGCGGTTTTTCTGTCCTTGAGCCTGGCGGCCGCAACCTGGGCGGTCGTGCTGTATCCGCTGTTTTTTAAATAGAACCCATTCGGCCTGCCATTCCCTGCGAGGCAAACGATGAATTCGATACGTCTCAGAGTAGTTTATGACGGCAAGGGGCCGCTTAAATGGAGCGGCGGGCCGGATGGTTTCGGCTTGCAGGATAAAGCCGAGACTTTGCATGCGGGCAGTGCGGGGCCGAACGGTACGGTGATCTTTGATCTGTCGCTGCAAGTGAAATCGGCTGGCACGGATGCGCCGGTTTTTATCGGCGAATTCGCCCACGGACCCCCAGACCGCCGGTTTCTTTATTTGGGCTGGCGCAGAGCGCAAGGCGGTTTCGACCAGCGCCTCAAGCTTCCCCTCGGCACTATTTCCTGGGATGATGTTCGCGAGGCTGCGGCCCGCGACAAGCCGTTGGTCGGGGTATTGGTCGACCACCATCCCAAGCTGACTTCGACGGGGGAAAACATTGGTGGGACCCGCCCTATTGCGTGGAAGCTGGCCTGATAATGCTGGCACGCGGTCGATACACCGGCTGCCGGTGCAAATAACAATTTCCCCCGCAGACAGGTGGCACCATTCAAAAAGCGCATAAGAAAGCGCGAAAGCATTCGTTCTTTTTTTCTGTTGTTCTCGCTACGCTTGGGAATTCGCAATTCCTAAACTAACGAGATAGACATGAACATAAAACGTTTTTCCGCTTCCCTGCTGTTTGCCCTGCTATCCTTATCCTCTGCTTCGGTCTTTGCAGCGGAAACCACACTGCTTAACGTTTCCTATGACCCGACGCGCGAACTTTATCAGGACGTCGACAAGGCCTTCGCCGCAAAATGGAAAGCCGAAACCGGCGACACCCTCAGCATCAAGCAATCGCATGGCGGCTCCGGCAAGCAAGCGCGTACAGTGATCGACGGGCTCGATGCCGACGTGGTCACGCTGGGCCTCGCCTACGACATTGATGAAATCGCGCAACACGGTTTGCTCGCGCCGACCTGGCAAAAACGCCTGCCGAGTAACAGCACGCCCTATTCCTCGACCATCGTCTTCCTCGTGCGCAAGGGCAACCCCAAGGGCATACACGAATGGAATGATCTGATCAAGCCAGGTGTGGCGGTGATCACACCGAATCCGAAGACGTCCGGCGGCGCGCGCTGGAACTATTTGGCGGCCTGGGGCTATGCACAAAACCTGCCGGGCGGGAGCGATGCGACGGCCAAGGAATTCGTCGCCAAGCTGTATAAGAACGTGCCGGTGCTTGATTCCGGTGCGCGCGGTTCGACGACAACCTTCGTTGAGCGCGGCATCGGCGACGTGTTGATCGCTTGGGAAAACGAAGCCTTCCTGGCAATCAAGGAACTGGGCCCGGACAAGGTGGAATTGGTTACACCTTCAGTCAGCGTGTTGGCTGAGCCGCCGGTTGCCGTCGTCGACAAAGTGGTCGACAAACGCGGCACGCGCAAGGTTTCCGAAGCTTATCTGAAATTCCTCTATACCGACGAAGGCCAGGAAATCATCGCGCGCAATTACTATCGTCCTACAGCGGACAAGATTGCGAAGAAGTATGCAAACCAGTTCCCCAAGCTGAAGCTGTTCACGGTGGATAGCCAATTCGGTGGCTGGACCAAGGCACAAAAAACGCATTTCGCCGACGGTGGCACCTTTGACCAGATTTACCAGCTCGGCAAGAGTTAAACTGACAGACTGCAAACCGAACTCACCGAACTCACAATTCTCGCAGATGCAAACGCACGATCAGCTCCTGAATCCGGATCACCTGCGCTTGCTGGTCGTGCCAGGCCTGTATGGAAGCGGTGAAGGGCATTGGCAAACAGTTTGGCAGGGTCTCTATCCATGGATCGAACGTGTCGAGCAGGACGATTGGGCAACGCCTGATTTGGCAATCTGGAGCGCGAAGTTGCAGCAAGCCTTGCGGCGATCGGATAAGCCGGTATTGGTCGCCGCACATAGTTTCGGCACTCTGACGACGATCCACGCCGCTGCTCAGGGCGCCCCGAATCTTGCAGGCGCCTTGTTGGTTGCCCCCGCCGATCCGGACAAATTCGGCCTGAGCGAATTACTGAGTGGGCATTCGCTTACCTTCCCGGCACTGGTTTTAGGTAGTACCAGCGACCCCTGGATGAGCAATGAGCGCGCGGCTTTGTGGGCTCGGCGCTGGGGCGCGCCTTATCGTTGCCTGGGGGATATGGGCCATATCAATGCCGAGTCTGGCCTCGGTAAATGGCCGGAGGGAATTTCTTTCTTGCAAGAATTGGCCGTCGATATGCAGAATCGATCTAAAGACATGCGGAAAAATTCGTTCTCTTTATAACAAACTAGTGTGAATATGCGATCTCAATATCTGAAATGGTTATAAGAGATCGAAAATGGCAATTTCGGCAAGTGCGCCAAATAATGCAGTAAAGCAGGCCTATCGGGTCATGCCGGGATTTGGCATGTCGCTCGGCTTTACGATTCTTTACCTGACCCTGATCGTCCTGATTCCTCTGTCCGCAGTGTTTCTCAAAACCTTCACGCTGACCTGGGAAGGTTTCGTGCACGCGGTCACATCGGACCGTGTGCTGGCATCGTACAAACTCAGTTTCGGCGCGTCGCTTATTGCAGCGGCATTGAATGTGGTACTTGGCGGCGTGGTTGCCTGGGTGCTGGTGCGCTATCGTTTCCCCGGATCGAAAATAGTCGATGCGCTGGTTGACCTGCCTTTTGCCCTGCCCACTGCCGTGGCCGGCATTGCCCTGACCACCTTGTATGCACCCAGCGGCTGGATTGGCCGCTATGCCGAAGGGCTAGGTATCAAGGTCGCATTTACTCCCGTTGGCATCATGATTGCGTTGACCTTCATCGGCCTGCCGTTTGTGGTGCGCACCGTCCAGCCGGTGCTGGAAGATGCCGAACGTGAACTGGAAGAAGCGGCGGCCTGCCTGGGTGCCAACCGGCTCCAGACTTTTGTGCGTGTCATCTTTCCCACCATTGCGCCAGCTTTGCTCACGGGTTTCGCGCTGGCCTTTGCCCGCGCAACCGGCGAATATGGCTCAGTGATCTTCATTGCCGGCAACATGCCGATGATTTCCGAAATCACACCGCTATTGATCGTCACCAAACTTGAACAATATGATTATGCAGGCGCCACTGCGATTGCCGTGATGATGCTGCTGGCGTCGTTTGTCATGCTGTTGCTGATCAATCTGCTGCAGGCCTGGGCGCGCGGACGCAAGGAGCGCGCATGAGCGAGGCGATCGTATCATCGACTGCAGCAGCGATTGTGGCGCAGCAGCGCCCGCTTCGTCGTGTGCAGCGTGCCGGTGTCGAATCGCCATGGGTGCGCCGCACGCTGATCGGTCTGGCACTTGTTTTCCTTACGCTGTTTCTGTTCGTGCCGCTGGTCGCCGTATTCACTGAAGCCTTGAAAAAGGGCTGGCACGTGTATGTCGACGCGATCACCGATCCAGATGCAGTGTCGGCCATCAAGCTGACACTGCTGACGGCCGGCATTGCTGTGCCGCTGAACCTGGTGTTCGGCGTTTCGGCCGCCTGGCTGATCGCCAAATTCGAATTCCGCGGCAAGAATATTTTGCTCACGCTGATCGACTTGCCGTTCTCCGTTTCGCCGGTGATCTCGGGCCTGATCTATGTATTGCTGTTCGGTGCGCAAGGCTGGTTCGGCCCCTGGCTGCGCGAGCACGATATTCGCATTCTGTTTGCGCTGCCGGGCATGGTGCTGGCCACCATCTTCGTGACCTTTCCCTTCGTCGCGCGGGAATTGATCCCGCTGATGCAGGCGCAGGGCAGCGAAGAGGAGGAAGCCGCGCTGGTGCTGGGCGCATCGGGCTGGAAAACCTTCTGGCACGTCACACTACCCAATATCAAATGGGGCTTGCTGTATGGCGTGATCCTGTGCAATGCGCGAGCCATGGGCGAATTCGGCGCGGTGTCGGTGGTGTCTGGCCACATTCGCGGCGAGACCAACACGATTCCGCTGCAGGTCGAAATTCTCTATAACGAATACAACTTCGCGGCGGCGTTCGCTGTGGCGTCGCTGCTCGCCATGCTGGCGCTGGTTACGCTGGCGCTCAAGAGCATCGTCGCGTCTCACTTGCAGGACGAACTTCCCGAAGCATTTGAACGAGGAACACCATGACGATCGAAGTCAAAAATATCGAAAAACGCTTCGGCGATTTTACCGCGCTCAATGACGTCTCGCTGAATTTTCCAGCCGGCGAATTGACGGCTTTGCTCGGCCCTTCCGGCTGCGGCAAGACCACCTTGCTGCGCATTATCGCGGGTCTGGAATTTCCTGACCGCGGTCAGGTGCTGCTCGACGGCGAAGACGCATCGGCGCGGCATGCCCGCGAACGCCAGGTCGGTTTCGTGTTCCAGCATTATGCCTTGTTCAAACATATGACGGTATTCGAAAACATCGCCTTCGGCCTGCGCGTCAAACCGCGCACGACACGACCCTCGGAGACGCAGATCCGTGACAAGGTCAAGCAGTTGCTCGAACTGGTGCAGCTCGACTGGCTGGCCGACCGTCATCCGCCGCAATTGTCGGGTGGGCAGCGCCAACGTATTGCCCTGGCGCGCGCTCTGGCCGTTGAGCCGCGCGTGCTCTTGCTTGACGAGCCGTTCGGCGCGCTTGACGCCAAGGTGCGCAAGGAATTGCGCCGCTGGCTGCGCCGCTTGCACGACGATCTGCATGTCTCCAGCATCTTTGTCACACATGACCAGGAAGAAGCATTGGAAGTGGCCGACCAGATCGTGCTGATGAACAAGGGCAAGGTCGAACAGATTGGCACACCCAAGGACGTGTACAACCACCCGGCATCACCCTTCGTCTACGGGTTTCTCGGGAACGTCAACCTGTTCCATGGTCGCGTGCGCCAAGGTGTGCTGGAAAGCGGCGGCGCCACCTTCGCTGCGCCCGATCATGCCGAAGAACTCGATGCAGACGGCGTGGGTTTTGTTCGCCCGCATGATATCGAGGTCGACCGTTATGCTACCGGCGCCGAGGGCATTGTCGTGCAATTGAAACGCTCGCACGCGATCGGTCCCTTGGCACAACTGGAACTGGAGCGCGACGACACCGACGAATTGATCGAAGTCGTGATTCCCAACGAGCGCTTTGCCCAACTGAAATTGGTCGATGGTGAGACGCTGGTGATACGGCCAAAGCGGGTTAAGGTTTTTGTGGAAAACAAGATTTAGCAGAAACGAGGAAACAAAATGAACTTCCAGCAATTGCGTTCGATACGCGAAACCGCACGCCGTGGTTTCAATCTGACAGAAGTTGCCAATGTATTATTCACGTCCCAGCCGGGCGTCAGCCGCCAAATACGCGAACTGGAGGAGGAGCTCGGGGTTGAAATTTTCGAGCGCAACGGCAAACGCCTGACCGGGTTGACCGATCCGGGCAAGGGAATATTGCCGATCATCGACAGGCTTCTGCTGGAAGCGGAAAACCTGCGCCAGGCAAGCGAAGAATTTTCGGGCACCACCGCCGGCACCTTGGCGGTGGCAACCACGCATACGCAAGCGCGCTATGTGCTGCCGCAAGTGGTGCAGGCATTTCGCAATGCTTTTCCGGCGGTACGCGTGGCTCTGCAGCAAAGCGCTCCCGAACACATCGCGGAATGGGTCTTGTCCGGCAAGGCCGATATCGGCATCGCCACCGAGGGCTTGAGCCAGTTCGACGATTTGATCTCTTTCCCATGCTACACCTGGAACCACGTTGTGGTGGTGCCGGAGGGTCATGCCTTGCTCAAGCATGAAAAAATCAGCCTGCAGGATCTTGCTTCCTATCCCTTGATTACCTATGACGTCGGCTTCACCGGCCGCAGCCATATCGACGCGTCGTTCAAGGAAGCCGGCCTTGAAACAGACATCGTGCTGACGGCGATGGATTCCGACGTGATCCAGAAATATGTCGCACTTGGGCTCGGCGTCGGCATCGTTGCATCGATGGCCAGCGAAGACGGCAGGGAAAAAGGCTTGCGCCCGATTGACGCCACCCACATGTTTGCGCCGAACGTGACCAGGTTGGCGGTACGCCGCGGGGCTTACCTGCGCTCGTATGCCTACGACTTCATCTTGCGCTTTGCGCCGGAATTGAAGCTGGCCGACATAGAGCGTGCAATGAGTATTTGATTGTCAATTCGGGCGGCGGTCTTGGTGGAGTGGAAAGCTGCACCTTGCCATCTCGCGCCCGAATGACGCTATGGCTGGATCGGTTTGTGCGCCGATTGCTTGCCCTTGATTTCGCTTGTGACTCTGCCGATTGCCGCCAGGCGGCGCTGCGTCATGGGGTGCAGCGCGAAATACGATACGGCTTCGGCCTGCGCATTTTGCGGTGTCAGCCCTTGCCAGAATTTGCCGAAATTCTCTATCGGATAGTTGGCGCGTGCCAGCATGTACAGGCCGCGCTTGTCTGCGGCGAGATCGAATTCTTCACCGGGGGCCTTAAGCGCCACAAGCTTGTCTTCGCTCGGATGCACGCGCAGCAGATTGTCGATATCTTCGGCCAGCGCCGCGTTGGTGTGCAGTTTCGTCGGATGTCCCAAGGCGTTGCGCGCCATTTCAACGGCGATGACGTTGGCCAGCTCGTCGTCGCTCTTCAAGGCCCGCATCATGCCGCGCGTGAGCAAGATGCGATGCCCGTCGGCCAGGGCGTTGACGCTGTCGGTGTTGCCCAATTCCATACTGAATGCACAGACATGGGTCAACGGCACTTTCAAAGCAATGTCCTGGCCGCCGCGATTGATGGTCAGATCGATGGAAGTTTTTTCCGATAGCAGGGAAACGAGCACCGCGCGCGCCTGCGTCTCGGCACTTTGGCCTTGCGGCAGCGGTATGTCGCCGATGGCGACAAGCTTGTCGCCGTTCCGTATGCCTGCGCCGGCTGCGCCGCTGCCGGGCATGACACCCATGATCTGCAATTGGTCGCCCAAACCCAGCACATGCTGCGCGCTTTCGACGAATTCGCCGGAGTAGGAATATTTATTTTTTGCCGTGAAACCGAGCAGGAAGGCGCGTCGCTGGCACAGATTGAGGTTATTGAGCAGCAACGGCGCGGCCACTCGATACAAGCGGTCCTGCATCCCGACCAGATCCTGGAATGCTGCATGCTGTCTGGCCAGTTCGGCCGAGTTGTCCGGTGCAACCACAACCGGCGCGACAGGCTTCTTTTCCACGACAACCGGTTTAGGGGGTGGTGGCGTCTGGCAAGCGGCAAGGAAAGCCATGCCGAGAAGCAATATTGCTCTTGCTGCGCGAGTACGAAAATTGGGACGAGTCTTGGGAAGATTCTTGCTTGAACGGGATGGCAGGGTGCGGAGCAAAATTGGATTGGTCATAGAGAGTATTTTTTATATTGCATGTTTTTATTGCCAATGAATGGTGTCAATGCCGGGCGCCGCAAATATACCTGTCGACCTTAGTGCTTGCCCGTGCTGCCGAAACCCGCTGCGCCGCGCGCGCTCGAATCGAAGTCGTCGACGATATTGAAACCAACTTGCAGCACCGGCACGATTACCAGCTGCGCCAGTCTGTCCATGGGATTCAAGACGAACTCGTCATGGCCGCGGTTCCAGGTCGATATCATCAGTTGGCCCTGGTAATCAGAGTCGATCAGCCCCACCAAGTTCCCCAGCACGATGCCATGTTTATGGCCGAGGCCGCTACGCGGCAGGATCATGGCGGCATAACCGGGATCGCCGATATGAATGGCGATGCCGGTCGGAATCAAATGGGTCTCGCCCGGCTGGATGGCCAGCGGTTCAGACAGGCAGGCGCGCAGGTCGAGACCGGCGCTGCCTGCAGTGGCATAAGCCGGCAGCAGGTCCTTCATGCGCGGGTCGATAATTTTCAGGTCGATCGTCTTCATTTGTATCCTGTAATTGATATTTCAGGTGTTCGATGACGCTTGGGACTCAGTGGCGCTCCCCAAATGGACATGCGGTCGTTACCTGGGCCGTCCGTCTGCGTCGCGTACAACCGCACCGTCTCCGTTGCGACACCAGGTTCTACTCATTTTCAAACCGGTTCTTAATCGCAAGAGCCGAATTCGCATTCGCCGCATTCGAGCGCCTCGCATTCTCCGATTTCTCCGCAGGTGAACGTATCGCCACTGTCGCAATCGCTCCAATCTGCGCCGGAGCAGCCCGATTGACTGTTGCGTTTTCCGTCTTCTGCAGCCTTGTTTCGCCGACGTTTTTCTTCCTCGGATTGCCGCTGCAGCGTGGTGACGGCCGCCCTGCAGGCATCAAATTGCAGCGGCATCAATCGCAGGAATGCCAACACGCCGCGATCACGCATGATGTCCAGGCCGACCGATGAACACGTGCCGCTGCCATGCAGCACGCCATAGGCGCAACGATATCCTTTGCGCGGAGACAGGTAGCGCTGGTAGCCCCTGATCAGACCGACACCGACATAACGCAGCATGAGCAGGCGCTACGAAACCGATCAGCCCAGCCGCCGGGCAATTTCCGCAATCAACTGGCGCGCCAGCTTTTGCTTGTCGGCCTTGGGCAGGTGAGTGTGGCCGTTATCGTCGAACAGCATCAATTCGTTCTGGTCCTTGCCGAAGGTGTTGTGTCCGATGTTGCCGACCAGGAGCGGAATGCCTTTCTTCTTGCGTTTCTCCTCGCCGTAACGCATCAGTTGTTCAGACTCGGCGGCAAAGCCGACGCAATAGGGCTTGTTCGGCAAGGCGGCGACTTCGGCGAGGATGTCCGGGTTCAATTCAAATTGCAACGGCGGGAAGGTGCCGTACTCGTCCTTTTTCCATTTTTGCTCGCTGATGCTGGCGACACGCCAATCGGCCACCGCCGCCACCGCCACAAACACTTCCTGCCCGGCGATATGTGCCATGACAACGCCGTGCATTTGCTCGGCAGTCTGCACATTGATGCGATGCACGCCCTGCGGCACGGGCAAGGCTGTCGGTCCCGAAATCAGTGTAACTTCCGCCCCGGCTTCGCGCGCCGCACGGGCGATGGCATAACCCATCTTGCCGGACGACAGGTTGGTAATACCGCGCACCGGGTCGATCGGCTCGAACGTCGGCCCGGCTGTCACCAGCACGCGCTTGCCCGTCATGATCTTGGGCTGGAATGCCGCCACCACATCTTCGAGCAATTGTTCCGATTCGAGCATCCGCCCCATACCGGTTTCACCACAGGCTTGTTCGCCGGCTTCGGGACCGAGCACGGCGATGCCGTCTTCCTTCAATTGCTTGACGTTACGCTGCGTCGCGGGGTTTTGCCACATTTCGACGTTCATCGCCGGGGCAATCATCATGGGCAGCCTGGCCGGGCGCGCCAGGCACAAGGTCGAGAGCAGGTCGTTGCAGATACCGTTGGCCAGCTTGGCGATGAAGTCAGCCGAACCCGGTGCGATTAGAATCGCATCGACGTCACGCGTCAGGTCGATATGCGGCATGTTGTTGTCGATGCGTGCATCCCACTGGTCACTGTAGACCGGGTGGCCCGTCAGCGCCTGCATTGTCACAGGTGTGATGAATTGCATGGCGGCCTGGGTCATGACCACTTGCACGGAGGCACCCGACTTGGTCAAGCCGCGCGCGAGTTCGGCCGCCTTGTAGCAGGCGACGCCACCGGTCAGCCCGAGGATGATGCGTTTGCCAGCCAATTCCATGGTCGCTCCCGAATTGCCAAATTGAGCCGGTAGTTTATAACAAGTGTTACTTGTTAACGCGTCTCAACTCGTCGAGTACGAAAAGAATCGCGCCGAGCGTGATGGCGCTGTCGGCCAGATTGAAGGCCGGGAAACTCCAGCTGTTCAGGTGAAACAGAAGGAAATCGACCACCTTGCCGTAGACGACGCGGTCGATCAGGTTACCGATTGCGCCGCCGAGAATTAGTGCCAGCGACCAGCAATACAGGGTTTTGCTGCCGTTACGCTTGAATTGGTAGAGGATGAACAGCGATGCGGCAACCGCCAGCCCGATCAGCAGGTAGCGCTGCCAGCCCGATTCGCCGGCCAGGAAGCTGAAGGCCGCTCCCTTGTTGTAGAGCAGAGTCAGGTCGAAGAACGAAGTCAGGCGCAGTTGTTCGCCTTCGTGGAACAGCCTGGTGATGGTGATTTTGGCTACCTGATCGAGCAGGATGATGATGAAGGACAGGCCCAGCCAGGGGAGCATGGGGCTGGTGGATTTGGATTGGGTGGGGATGCGGGTGGGTTTGGTTGCCATGCTGGAGTATCTCTTGTTTTTCCTACGTTTAGCGAAGAGTGATTTTGTTGCCACTCCGTGGGGAGGGCTTTGCCGGTGGTAGACCGGCAGCTACTCCCTTTCTTTGCTTCGCCAAAGAAAGGAAGCAAAGAAAGGCGAGCCCGGGATGCCGCCCCCTTGCGGGGGTTCCCGCTGAAATGGTGCGACAAGCGGAAATGAGACAAACTCGCCTGCGGCTCAAACATGTCTCATTTCTTATCCGCTTGCCGCACCATTTCAGCGGCGACATCCAAGGGCAACTTCTCGCAGTGCGACGGCTGCCTGGTTTTGCCTGATGTCGGACTGCCGCAATGAACCCCTCTCCCGCAGGCGGGAGAGGGGGAGCGGTGAGGGTGCTCGCAAAGACAGACTGGCTTGCAAGGTCCCCAGTTCCTGTTCGGTCTTTGGAAGAGGGAGAAGACTACGCTAATTTTCTTGCTTCGCCTTTTCCGAACTGGTTGCTTACGCAGCGTCCGCAGATGCCTGGATGCGTCGCATCTGCACCAACGTCGGCGCGGTAGTGCCAGCAGCGTTCGCATTTTTCGTGAATCGACGCACGAACGAATGCTCCAAATTTCACCGCTTCGCCGAAAATCTCTTCCGCTTTAAGTTGAGCAAATTCCCGCTGGTATGCAATTTCCTCCACTGTCTTATTGAGGGCATTGTATTGGCCCAGCACTGCGTCATCGTCCATATTGAACAAATCGCATCTCGACACGATAGGTACAAATTTCAAGTCCTCGCCAAGACTTCTCAACACATCGTACGCACGGCCACTGGCATAGATGTCGATTTCCGCTTGCAATGGTGAGCCAATTTCTGCTTTTTCGCGCTTGTCTTCCAGCATTTTCATCAAAATGTTGCCGCGCACTTTTCGGATCAGTTCCCATTTTTCCATCAATGCCGCACTATCTTCGGACTGCGGCAAGGCATAGAAAGTCTGCGTGAAAATAGTTTCACTGCTGGCAGCATAGGCTTCCTTGCTCGCAAACACGGCCCAGGCTTCTTCCGCCGTGAACGAAAGGATCGGGGCCATGACGCGCAACAGTGCTTGCGTGATATGCCAGATCGCAGTTTGTGCCGAGCGCCTTGCCTGTGACGTGGTACCGCAGGTATATAGGCGGTCCTTGAGGATGTCCAGATAAAAGCCGCCCAAGTCTTCCGAGCAGTACATCTGCAGCTTGGCGACGACCGGGTGGTATTCGAATACCTGGTAATGCGCGAGGATCTCTTCCTGCAAACCGGCCATGCGGGCGACGGCATAGCGGTCGATCTCGCTCATGTCTTTTAACGCGACGAGATCCTTGGCCGGGTCGAAGTCGGAGGTGTTGGCCAACAGGAAGCGCAGTGTGTTGCGGATGCGGCGGTAGCTTTCCGTCACGCGTTTCAGGATCTCTTCCGAGATCGACAATTCTCCCGAGTAGTCGGTTGCAGCGACCCACAGGCGCAGGATTTCCGCGCCGAGCGAGTCGGAGATTTTTTGCGGCGCGACGGTGTTGCCGACCGACTTCGACATTTTCTTGCCTTCGCCATCGACCACGAAACCATGCGTGAGCAGGGCCTTGTAGGGTGCGCAGCCATTCAACATCGACGAAGTCAGGAGCGACGAATGGAACCAGCCGCGATGCTGGTCCGAACCTTCGAGGTACAGGTCAGCCGGGAAGTGCGATTGCGCGGCGTGCGATCCGCGCAATACGGTTTGATGCGTGGAACCGGAATCGAACCAGACGTCGAGCGTATCCTTGTTCTTGACGTAGTGGTCGGCGTCGTCGCCGAGCAGTTCGCGCGCGTCGAGCGACTGCCAGGCTTCGATGCCGTGCTGTTGCACGCGCTGCGCAACCTGCTCAAGCAATTCAGCTGTGCGCGGATGCAGTTCGCCGGTTTCCTTGTGGATGAAAAATGCCATCGGCACGCCCCATTGGCGTTGGCGCGACAGCGTCCAGTCAGGGCGGTTGGCGATCATGCCGTGCAGGCGCGCCTTGCCCCAGGACGGGAAGAAGGCGGTTTCGTCGATGCTGCGCAATGCCGTTTCGCGCAGGGTCGTGGCGCCGTCCGTCGGCTTGACGTCCATGCCGGCAAACCATTGCGAGGTAGCGCGGTAGATAATCGGCGTCTTGTGGCGCCAGCAGTGCATGTAGCTATGGTCGAACATGACGAGCTTGAACAGCGAGCCGACTTCTTCGAGCTTGGCGCAGATCGGTTTCGATGCTTCCCAGATCGTCATGCCGGCGAAGAAAGGCAACCATGAAGCGTACTTGCCGTCGCCCATCACGGGCTTGAGGATGTCGTCGTCCTTCATGCCGTGCGCCTTGCACGAGATGAAGTCGTCCAGGCCGTAGGCGGGCGAGGAGTGGACGATGCCGGTACCGGTGTCGAGCGTGACGTAGTCGCCGAGATAAACGGGCGACAGACGGTCGTAGCCAGGGTCGGCTGATGACAAAGGATGCTTGAAATTGATCAGCGACAGGGATTCGCCCTTGCAGGTGGCGATGACATGGCCTTCAAGGCCGTAGCGCTTGAGGCAGTCTTCGACCAGGTCCTTGGCCAGTAACAGCAACAGCGGTTCGCCGTTGCGCTCCGTTTGCACCAAAGCGTAATCGAATTCGGGATGGACGTTCAACGCCTGGTTGGCCGGGATGGTCCAGGGCGTGGTGGTCCAGATGACGCAATAGCCCTTGTCGGTCGGCAGCTTGGCCAAGCCGAAGGCGGCGGCCAGCTTGTCCGGTTCCGCAAAAGGAAAGCCGACGTCGATGGCCGGGTCGCGCTTGTCCTGGTATTCGACTTCGGCTTCGGCCAGCGCCGATTCGCAATTGAAGCACCAGTTGACCGGCTTCAGGCCGCGATACACGTAGCCCTTTTCCAGCAACTTGCCGAGCACGCGGATTTCATCGGCTTCGTTGCCGAAGGCCATGGTCATGTAGGGATTGTCCCATTCGCCGAGCACGCCAAGGCGGATGAAGTCTTTCTTTTGCCGCTCGATCTGCTCGGTGGCGTAGGCGCGCGAGCGCGTCAATACGTCAGCCGTCGGCAAACTCTTGCCGTACAGTTTTTCCATCTGGATTTCGATCGGCATGCCGTGGCAATCCCAGCCCGGCACATACTGCGCGTCGAAGCCGGCTAGCTGGCGCGTCTTGACCACAATGTCCTTGAGGATTTTGTTGACTGCATGGCCGATGTGGATGTCGCCATTGGCATAGGGTGGGCCATCGTGCAGGATGAATTTCTTGCGTCCCTTCGAGGCTTCGCGGATCTTTTGATAGACCTTGCGTTCCTGCCATTGCTTGACCCATTGCGGTTCGCGCTTGGCCAGGTCGCCGCGCATCGGAAATGGCGTTTCGGTCATGTTGACCTGATGCTTGCTGCTTGCCTTGTCGGCTGGTTTGTTCGGCTTGTCGGACATGGTTTTTCTTTAAGGTAATCGGTTGACGGTCAATGCGGAACGCTTTGATTGACGGTCAAATTCGGTCGGTGGCGGAAACGGCCAAAGTTGCTTGTTCGAGAAAGAATTGCCGCGCATGCGCCACGTCGCGCGCAATGGCGGCGGTCAGCGTGGGCAGGTCGACGTATTTTTCTTCGTCGCGCAGTTTTTTCAGAAATTCCACCTTGATCAATTTTCCGTAGCAGTTGTCGTTGTAGTCAAATACATAGGTTTCAAGCAGCACGCGCCCGTCGTCTTCCACGGTCGGGCGCACGCCGATGCTGGCTACGCCTTGCAAAGGCTCGCCTGCCAGCCCGTGTAGCCGCACCACGAAGATACCTGACAGGGCAGGGCGGCGATGCGCAATGCGCAAATTCAGAGTCGGGAAGCCGATGCTGCGACCCAGCTTTTTCCCGTGTATGACATGGCCGGAGATCGTGTAGGCATGGCCGAGCAATTGTTCGGCGTGGGAAAAGTCGCCCTGGGCCAACGCCGCACGCACGGCAGAAGACGAAATGCGCGAGCCCGCATTTTCCACAGTAGGCAGGGCATGCACCTCGAAGCCGTATTTTTTGCCCGCCTCGATGAGCGTGGCCAGATTGCCGGCGCGTTTGGTGCCGAAGCAGAAATCCTCGCCGACCATCAGCCATTTCACATGCAGACCCTGCACCAGCACTTTCTCGATGAATTCCTGCGGCGACTGGCCCGAGAAATGCGCATTGAAGTGCTCGACGATCACGCGGTCGACACCGCCATCGGACAGCGATTGCAATTTGTCGCGCAAATTCGCAATGCGCGTCGGCGCCTTCGACGGGTCGCCGGCCATCTGCGCAAAGAACTCGCGCGGGTGCGGCTCGAACGTCATCACGGCCGCTTCCAGGCCCAAACCGGTCGCGGCTTCACGCACGCGCGCCAGCAGTGCCTTGTGGCCGCGGTGCACGCCGTCAAAATTGCCTATCGTCAGCGCACAGGGTGCGCGCGAGGCGGCATTAGGAAGCCCTCGAAACACCTTCATAGGGGCACCTTCAATAATCTACTACGCGACTCAAGCTCGGGCCTGCGATGCTCACCGTACAGTCGTACGGTTGCGCTTCTCGGCCCGAGCTTGAGCCGCTCGCTACGATTCTTGAAGGTGCCCATCAACAAACCCCAATCGATCCAACACTTTGTTTGACCGCAATCCGGATTTGCCATTTGCTGCGATGTTGCAAAGGTGTCATGTCGGTTTTGAATGAAAACAGTCGCAAAACCTTCGATTATAGGGGATTCTCACCCCTCGTAGCCGTTAATGCCTTCGCAAAGGCTTTTGTAGGTAATACCGCTCCAGCATCTGGAATATCACCGGATAATCGTTTGCTAGTTGGGTTGGCGCCACGAAGAACACTTCCGAAACCACGGCAAAGAATTCGGCCGGGTTTTTGGCGGCGTAGGGGTCCATCGGCAGCGGTTGACGTTGCTCTTCATGTAAATGATGCAACATATCCGCCGGTTGCTGATGGGCGATGTGCATGCTTTCGAAGCTGTGTACGCGTCGCTGGAAGTCATTGAACGCGCCGGTGAAGGCATGTTGCCAATTCTCGACCCGCAAGCCGCGATGATAAGGGTAAAGGAAGGGAGGGCAGCCATTGGCGCCGCTGCGCTGCATGTCGATCTTGTGCGCAAATTCGTGGATGACGACGTTGCGCCTGGACCAAAAATCGGCGTTGCTGGCGACATCGTCCCACGCCAAAACGATCGCGCCGCCGCCGTCCATGGCCTGTCCGGCGAGGGTTTCGCGCCATTCGTGCACGATGCCGATCGCGTCCATATACTTCTGATTGACGACGAAAGCGGTAGGATAGACGACGATGCCTGGAATGCCGCTGTACAAGTCGAGTGTGAGATTGAGCACCGGCAGGGCTGCCTGCGCCACAATGCTGACGGCGATTTCGTCGGTGATCTCGAGGCCGGCGGCGCCTGTGATGGTTTTGGTACGTAACAACTCTTCCGCCAATTCCTTCAGGCGCACCAGGTCAGCCTCGCTCAGGCTGCGCAGAAAGGGCAGACGGTTGATGCAGGAAATCCAGAGCGGATCGGGAATATGCCGCTTGTTGAAGCTGAATAGTTGACGCAACCATTGCAAATCGGGCATGTTTCCTCCATTGCCAATGTTCCCCACATGCGTGTTGTTGCCCGGATTTAAAGGGCCGGCGCGTGGAAAATTTGACTATTGGGAAATCTGGACCGGCCCCTTATGGTACGGATTGGGCTGGAAATTGTCTTTGGCTGCTGAGTCCGAGTGCATCGTCACGCCAGTTCAGGGGCGGGTGCGAATTCTGCGTGGTTATGCCGGGCAATCGAAAATATTGACCCGGCATATCTCCAAATGATTTACCGTTACTTTGATTTCTTGGCCCGCTTGAAGCGGTCAAGAATGAATGTCGTCAATGAATGTTGGCTCGCAGGCGCGCCAATTTGCACGTCGTAGAAAATTCCATCGTCAACATTTGGATCATAGCTGGCAATTCCATCGACTGGATTGCCGTCTGTGACTTTGATGTTGTAGCCTTGCTGGAATCGGTTCAGCCGCACTGCACGAACGCTGTTGGACTTCCGATAAAATGGAAATTCGTCGTCCTTCGCCTGCTTTCTGGCCTCGTCAAAATACAGGCTGGCATCTGTTTCGGCGCAACCCACGCAGGTGCCGGCATCGCTAATCGACAGGTAGGTTTGCCCGCTCTCGTCCGGAGCGAAAAGCATATACGTGCTGCTGTTGGCGCCGTGGAGTGCTTTCCTCAGCGACCAATTTCTAGGCACAAGAATCGTGCCCTTTGGCGTGCCATAGGCGGCCAACTGATCGGCGAATTCCGGCTTGATGTGTGCATCGAGTCGGCCCGTTTCCGGTTTGAAGGTTTCAAATCCTTCCTGCGCTCCGCTTACCATGGCAACACTGTATGCCGGGATTTTGATGCCACCGGCCAGTATCAAATCGTCCGTGCGAGTCGCTTTCGGCATTTCTTCCGCGGGAACCTTGAAGCTCGGGCGCGCATAGGAATACTCGTCGCCCATATTTGCAGCATGGGCCGTGAATACCCATCCTGCCAGGAAGATGAGGGAAAAAATACGCAATTTCTGCATTGTCTGCATAAAAGTGATTCCAATAAAGTTGTCTATTAAGTCGGCAATTGGGCACGCATGCCTTATGCAGATTCCCCGATTGAAAGATAAATGCCAAAGCGTCAATAGTACACAGATTTTTCTAAAACGTTGGCGTTGAGACATTTCTTGCAATTTCTCATCAACGCGCAAGGTATTCGATTAGAGGACACATTCCACGATTATTAGTAAGAAAATTTTTCTCAACCCGGCTTGACATCATTTAGATAATTAGCTAAATTAAGAAATATGAATAAAGTATTCAAAGCTCTCGCCGATCCAACGCGACGCCAGGTATTGGCGCTATTGAAGGATGGCCCTCTTACGGCCGGGGAACTGGCTGACCATTTTGATGTTTCGAAGCCGACGATGTCGGCGCACTTTTCCATTCTCCGCGAGGCGGATTTAATCGATTCGTCCAAGCAGGGGAAGACAGTTTTGTATTGCCTGAAACTCTCTGTCCTTGAGGAAGCCCTGGCTGGATTCGTCGGCCTGCTGGGCATTCAGGTGAAAGCAGCGCCGCGCGACCAGCATGCGGAAACAGCATTTTCCAACGCAAAGGAAAGCCATGAAAACGACTTCTGAGAAACTACTCATCTCCCTGGCAGTCATCACTACCCTGTGGGTCATGTTGGCCAGTGGTTATCTGTGTTACGTGAATTCCCTGCGTCCCTGGCAATCGTTACTCGCAATTGCGGTGATGTGCATTGCATGGGCGCTCCGCTATTTCTTCCATCGCAATGCAAATGGCGATGCGAAGTTGGCGCATGCCCGGCGCAAAATTACGCAGTCCATTGCGTTTGGCGGGTTGCTCCTGGGCGTTGCGTTAATCGCGCGTCTGGGATGGCCCGATGGAATGGGCGAATTCGGTGAGCGCGCCCGCGGTGTCGTTTCCGGCGTGTTTGTCGTATTTCTCTCGAATTCCATCCCCAAGCAAGTGGGCTCTGCGAGCGCCCTCGCCATGCGGCGCGCCGTCGGCTGGGCAATGGTGCTGGGCGGCTTGGGTTATGCGTTGGCCTGGCTGCTGCTGCCCATGGTCTACGCCAATGATGCTGCAATGATGCTCATGCTTTTTTCGGTTGCCTATGCCACAATCCGGTTCTTCTGGTTTGCGCGCAAGCAGCGTCCGAACTCGCCGACGGGATCAAGATAATTGACGCTCGGAACAGGCGGGGATATGCAAGTTGCCTACTCTGGCCACAGTTCACATCGATTGTGCGGTCCAGCGCAGAGTGTGAATAAAAAAGGATACCAATGGAGTCACCATCGCGAAACATCAAAGCGGCGTTGCTGAGAGCGAATGCGCCTCCCGATATCGAATGGCTCAACAGCGCCTACGCGTCGAGTCCCGGCGTCCAGGCCCTTGTCGAGCCTTTTTTGGAGCTGGTGGCGAGTCAGCAACCTTTTATGGAAAACGCAGTGCAACTGAACACCGTATTTGTCCACGCATATCCGAAACTAAAAATTTACTTGTTGGATATACGCAAGCGCTCTGAATTGGCGCAGCAGTTCAAAACAAAAGCGTCTGAAAAATCCTTTTGGATGTCCAGTTCATCACCGCGTTGCTGTGCCAACTCACAAGTTGCCACCCTCGGTATGCGGGAAATGCAGACCCGCCCGCTGGCCAGGTAAGCATGGTGCTCACATCTCGCCCCAAACTCCATTGATCGCCGACAACGCCGCCATGCCGGCCGTTTCCGTGCGCAATACCCGATTGCCGATTGACAGCGCCAACGCGCCATGAGCCAGCGCGAGTTCTTCCTCCTTTTCGCTGAAGCCGCCCTCCGGCCCGATCAACAAGGTAATCGCCTGCGGCGGATGGTGGCGCGCCCAATCGGATAATGATTGTTCGGCACGCGGGGAGAGCAGGATGCGTCGATGCAGATCGTGTTGCCCTATCCATTCTGAAAATTCGGCCGGCTCGGCGAGGTTGGGTAGGCGGTTGCGGCCGCATTGTTCGGCACTGGCGACGACAATGCCTTGCCAGTGGAGAATTTTCTTGGCGGCGCGTTCAGCCGACAGGCGCACCACGCAGCGCTGGGCCGACAGCGGCTGAATCGCTGTTGCACCAAGTTCCACGGCCTTCTGCACGATTTCATCCATCTTGGACGCCTCAGGCAGGGCCTGGGCCAGTGTTACTGCATAAGGCAGTTCGGCTTCGCGCGGGGAAAATGCCTTGATTTCGGCGATGGCGCGTCTTTTGCCGATTTCGCTCAGCGTTGCCGTGAACTCTCCTCCTTCGCCATTAAATAGCGTGATGTGACTACCGAGAGCCAGTCTCACCACCGAAACATGATGAGCAACATGCTCGGGCAGTTCGATATTGGCGCCGATCGATAGTGCTTGAGCGCAGTAAAAGCGAGGCATGTGAAATCCGTTGTT
The DNA here is from genome assembly GCA_036561005.1 of Burkholderiaceae bacterium. Taxonomy (GTDB): domain Bacteria; phylum Pseudomonadota; class Gammaproteobacteria; order Burkholderiales; family Burkholderiaceae_D; genus PKWO01. The sequence goes on from DATBQE010000180.1 coordinate 57,673, forward strand.
GATGTGTGTTGTTGTTATTTAAATGAAGATGCATTGAAATGTGTGGATATTGATGCGAAAACTTTGCATTTTGCGTCGATTTTCGGCGTTTTGTTCTCAATCCGGCAATCTTGGCGCTCCGATGCCAAATGGCGTGCACCACTCTGGTAAAATAAGCGGCTTTGCGGTTATCCGTCAATATTCATTGTAGCGGCGATAAACGACATCCCCCGATTCGACATCTTCGATCCAGACCATCATGACTTCCAAGCTCTCTACCAAGAAAATGGCCGATGCAATCCGTGCATTGGCAATGGACGCTGTCCAGAAAGCCAATTCCGGCCACCCCGGTATGCCGATGGGCATGGCTGAAATCGCGCTGGCCCTGTGGGTACGCCACTATCGCCACAACCCGGGCAACCCGCACTGGCTCGACCGCGACCGCTTTCTGTTGTCGAACGGCCATGGATCGATGCTGCACTATGCCTTGCTGCACCTGACAGGTTACGACCTGTCGATGGACGACATCAAGAACTTCCGTCAACTGCATTCGAAGACGCCGGGCCACCCGGAAGTCCACATCACGCCGGGCGTGGAAACCACTACCGGCCCGCTCGGCCAGGGTGTCACCAATGCCGTGGGCATGGCGCTGGCGGAATGGCTGCTGGCAGCCGAATTCAACCGTCCCGGCTTCGATGTGGTTGACCACTATACTTACGCGTTCGTCGGCGATGGCTGCCTGATGGAAGGCATTTCGCACGAAGCGTGCTCGCTGGCGGGTACGCTGGAATTGTCCAAGCTGATCGTGCTGTATGACGACAACGGCATTTCGATAGATGGCCATGTTGACGGCTGGTTCCGCGATGATACGCCCAAGCGTTTCGAAGCCTATGGCTGGAATGTGATTCCGGGCGTCGACGGCCACGACGTCGATGCGGTCGATGCTGCCATCAGCGCCGCCAAGCAATCGAAGAAACCGACCCTGATCTGCTGCAAGACGATCATCGGCAAGGGCTCGCCCAACCTGCAAGGCGGGGACAAAGTGCACGGTGCGGCGCTCGGCGACAAGGAAGTTGCCGCGACACGCGAAGCGCTCGGCTGGACCGACGCGCCATTCGTCATTCCCGAAGAAATCTACCAGGCCTGGGACGCCAAGGCACAAGGCAAGCTGCTGGAAGCCGACTGGAACGGCAAGTTCGCTGCATACGGCGCTGAATATCCGCAACTGGCAGCCGAATTGCAACGACGCATGAAGGGTGATTTGCCGGCCAACTTCGACGCCACGGCGCAAGCTTTCCTCAATGCCTGCCTGGACAAGAAGGAAACCATTGCCACGCGCAAGGCTAGCCAGAACGCTATTCAGGCGCTGGCACAGGTGCTCCCGGAATTCCTCGGCGGCTCGGCTGACCTGACCGGTTCGAACTTCACCAACTGGAAAGAATGCGTCGCCGTGCGTGCAGGCCAGCCGGGCAATCACATCAATTACGGCGTGCGCGAGTTCGGCATGAGCGCCATCATGAACGGCGTCGCGCTGCATGGCGGCTATATTCCGTTCGGCGCCACCTTCCTGACGTTCTCCGACTACAGCCGCAATGCCCTGCGCATGGCCGCGCTGATGAAGTTGCGTTCGATTTTCGTCTTCACGCATGACTCGATCGGCCTCGGCGAAGACGGCCCGACCCATCAATCGGTCGAACACGTGTCGAGCCTGCGCCTGATCCCGAATCTGGACAACTGGCGTCCATGCGACACCACCGAATCGGCGGTCGCATGGGAAGAAGCAGTGCGCCGCCAGGGCCCTAGCACCCTGATTTTCTCACGCCAGAACCTGCCGTTCATGGAGCGTGACGCGACGCAAGTGGCCGACATCAAGCGCGGCGGCTATGTGCTGCGCGATGCGGCTGAAGCCAAGGCTATCATTATTGCCACCGGCTCCGAAGTCGAGCTGGCTGTCAAGGCGGCCGATGCGTTGGCGGCTGAGGGCGTGGCAGTGCGCGTGGTTTCGATGCCATCGACCGACGTGTTCGATCGCCAGGATGCCGCTTACAAGGCCAGTGTCTTGACCAAGGGCGTGCCGCGTATTGCCGTGGAAGCCGGCGTGACGGCTTTCTGGCATAAGTATGTCGGTCTGGAAGGCGCCGTGGTGGGCATCGATACCTTCGGTGAATCGGCGCCGGCCGGCGTGTTGTTCAAGCATTTCGGCCTGACCGCCGATCATGTCGGCGACGCCGTCAAACGCGTGTTGGCCGCGAACTGACACGGAAATTTGAAGCAACCTTGAGCGACATCAACAATTCGCAGGCTTCCATGGCGGTTATGGGTAGCAAAAATGTTACGATACGCGCAGCCGTTCTGGACGATGCGGCAGCGATAGCGGCGGTGCGCGTTGAAAGCTGGCGCACCACCTATCGTGGCGTGATTCCCGATGCGTATCTCGATGCCATGCGGGTCGAGGACAGTACGGCGTTGTGGGCCCGTGTTTTGGCAACGCCGACCGGTGACAAGCGCATGGTGCATGTGGCAGAAACCGAATCCGGTGTCGTTGGTTTTGTTGCGGCGATGAAATTGCTGGAGCCGAAGTTCGGTTTCCACGCCGAATTAACCGGCATTTATTTGAAGCCCGAAGCGCAGCGCGGCGGCATCGGGCGGCGGCTGGTGGCCGAATCGGCGCGTGCCTGCATGGCCGAAGGCTCGGAGGATCTGCTGGTCTGGGTCATTACGCAGAACCAGGCGGCACGCAATTTTTACGAAATGCTGCAGGCGGAACTGGTGGCCGGCCAGCCCTTCACCTGGGATGGCCTGGAACTGCACGAAACAGGTTATGGCTGGCGCGATTTGCCGGCCTTGATCAAGCACTGTGGCGAATAAATAAGACGCGCCACAAAAATGAATTGAAGTAGCGATTTGCTGGATATTTGATTTGATTTTCAGGAGAAAACCATGACTGTTCGCGTTGCAATCAACGGCTACGGCCGTATCGGCCGTAATGTTCTTCGTGCTCACTACGAAGGCGGCAAGAAAAACGATATCCAGATCGTTGCCATCAATGACCTTGGCGATGCCAAATCCAATGCCCACCTGACGCGCTACGATACCGCGCATGGCAAGTTCCCCGGTACCGTTGAAGTCGACGGCGACTACATGATCGTCAACGGCGACAAGATCCGCGTGTTCGCGCAACGCAATCCGGCCGACATTCCATGGGGCGACTTGCAAGTCGACGTCGTGCTTGAATGCACCGGCTTCTTCACCACCAAGGAAAAGGCTTCGGCCCATCTGAAGGGCGGCGCCAAGAAAGTCATCATTTCCGCACCCGGCGGCAAGGATGTCGATGCAACCATCGTCTACGGCGTCAACCACGGCGTGCTGAAGGCCACCGACACCGTCATCTCGAATGCTTCCTGCACCACGAATTGCCTGGCTCCGCTGGTCAAGCCGCTCAACGACAAGATCGGCGTCGTCAACGGCCTGATGACCACTGTGCATGCCTACACCAACGACCAGGTGCTGACCGACGTGATGCATGAAGACCTGCGCCGCGCCCGTTCGGCAACGATGAGCATGATCCCGACCAAGACCGGCGCTGCATCGGCTGTCGGCCTGGTCTTGCCGGAACTGAACGGCAAGCTCGACGGCTATGCGATCCGCGTACCGACCATCAATGTGTCCATCGTCGACCTGTCCTTCATCGCCGCGCGCGACACGACGGTCGATGAAGTCAATGCGATCATGAAGGAAGCTGCCGACGGCGCGTTGAAGGGGATCCTGGCCTACAACGTCGACCCGCTGGTCTCGGTCGACTTCAACCACAATCCGCATTCGAGCAATTTCGACGCCACGCTGACCAAGGTTTCCGGCAAGCTGGTCAAGGTTTCGTCGTGGTACGACAACGAATGGGGCTTCTCGAACCGCATGCTCGACACGACGATGGCACTGATGTCGGCCAAGTAATCGATGTAAAGCAAGATACAAAACGCCCCACTGGTTGGGGCGTTTTTCATACCCGGAGATGCACCCAGCATGAGCGACAGTCAAACGATTGCCATTGTCGGCGCAGGTTTTAGCGGCACCTTGTGCGCCGTCAACCTGCTGCGCCTGCAGGCGGCAATCGGCGAGCGTGCCTGCTTGCGTATCATACTGATCGAGCGTCATTCGCGCGCCGGTAGAGGACTCGCGTATCGCACATGGGACGATAATTTTGTGTTGAATGTCCCGGCCGGCAACATGAGCGCGCTGGCTGACGATCCGACCCATTTTGTGCGCTATTGCCAGGGCATCGATCCGGCATTCAACGCCGGGAGCTTCGTTTCGCGCCGCATTTACGGCGATTATCTTGAAGCAACGCTGGAGCAGGAAATTTCTGCGCATGCCGAGGTCGCCGTCGAACGGGTGCAGGGCGATGCGCTTGCGGTGCGCCGCATCGTAGCCCGTGCAGGCTACGACATTGCGCTGGCGGGCGGGCGCGGCGTCAGAGCAGACAAAGTCGTGTTGGCGTTCGGTCACTTCGCGCCGCAAGATCCCGCTCTTGCCAAGGCGACAGAATCCGATTTTTATCGGAGCGACGCCTATATCGGCAATCCCTGGGACTTTGCTGCGCTCGACCATATCGACGACGAAGCCCCAGTCATGCTGCTCGGCGCCGCACACACCGCCATCGACGTTTTGTTCCGTCTGACCAACCGCAGCGAATCGCGCAAAATATACATGGTGTCGCGGCGCGGGTTATCGCTTCAGTCGCATCGCTCGCATCCGCAATCGCCGCCTGTCAGCGGATTTCCGCCTTTCTTTGAACATGTGGAACCGACGGTGCGCCAGTATTGCCGCGCTCTGCGCCGCACCGTGCAGCAGCGCCTCGCCGAGGGCGGCGATTGGCGCGACGTGATCAACAGCTTGCGTCCGCATACTGCAGACATCTGGCAGCGCCTGCCCTTGGCAGAGCGGCGCCGTTTCCTGCGCCAGTTGGTTGCGTATTGGGATATCCATCGGCATCGCCTGGCGCCGGTTGCGCACTTGCGCCTGAGCCAGATGATCAAGTCGGGCCAGGTCGAAACAATAGCCGGCCATGTCGTCGATTTCGAAGCGAATGGTGCGCAGTTTCTGGTGGCGATACGCGAACGCGGAACCGGTTTGGTGCGCATGATGGCGGTAGGAAAGGTGGTCAATTGCACCGGACCGAATTACGACATCACCACCATGCGTGCGCCGTTGATCGTCCAGTTACGCGACGAAGGCTACCTGCAGCAGGATGCCTTGAAACTCGGTTTTGAGATCGACGCCGACTACCGTGTGATAGGCAGCAACGGCGTCGCAGCGGACGATCTGCTCTACATCGGCCCGATGCTCAAGGCGCGTTTCTGGGAAGCGATAGCCGTGCCGGAATTGCGCGGCCACGCACGACGTTTGGCAGAAAATTTGCTGACCTGAATACTATGTACTTGGGCTGAGCTCGGCAGAGTTCGATGGTGCGCGCCCACAAGCCAACCCCTCCTTGCAATGTGTTTCGCCTGCCGTGTGACCTCGGCCGCACCGCATGCGACCTGCTATGTCTGACAGGTAGAATTCATATATTGGCCGTGCGACTATTTTCGAGCAGTCACCGTGCGCAATTCCGCGCCAATATTGCAGCAGCGTTGCAAGGAGCAAACATGTCGAGCACGAACCATTCTTCCCGCAGCCACGCGGCAGGCGATTCAACTTCACAACAGGCACCGCTTACCCCCGAGATGCAGGCCCTTGTCGAAGAACTTCGGATTATCGTCGCCAACCCCGTCGTGGAGGCGGCATACAATGATGCGGTTTCCGGCGTTACGCCGTACGTCGATGAATTGGGCGAGAACATCAGGAATCCCTGGGCCGCAACCAACATTGAGTATTTCGTGCAGTACTTCACGGATTGGTTCACCTGGCTTCCCACGCCAACGAGCGGTCTGGGCAAGATTGTTCCATTGACTTTCTTCTACCTGAACAACCCGCGTGCATTCTATTTCCTCAACGAACTGCAAAGCAAGAGCGCTCTGGCGAAAGAATACACGCGGGAAATTTTCAACTGGACCGTCAAATTCATCAAGCTGCGCGGCGTTTTCATGGATTCGCCGGAATCGACGGCCTACATGTCGGTATGGTTGAAAGCATTGGGCAAAACGATCGACGACTTCAATGTGCCTCCCGGCGGCTTCAAGTCGTTCAACGAATTCTTCGCACGCACACTCAAGCTCTCCGAGAATCCGCGGCCGATTGCCGACCCGGACGACGATTCGATTCTGGTCGCTTCGGCCGATTCCGAAATCAACTTCATCCAGACCGATCTGACCTTGACCAGCAAGCTTCCCGTCAAGACGCGTCACATCGGGGTTCAGGACTTGCTTGATGGTTCGGACTACGCGAAATATTTTGTAGGCGGCACCGCCGTCTCATGTGTGCTGATGCCCAACAACTACCACCACTATCATAGTCCGGTAAATGGAGAGATCGTCGAGGGGAAAGAGGTGCCCGGGATTTATAACGGGATTATCGACGGCGAGCATTGGTTCAACCAGGGAAACATCGGCGAGAGCACGACCGAATTCAGCATCTTCGAGGATTTTCACCGCGCCTATTTCGTGATCAAGACCGAGAGCTACGGCTACGTAGCCGTCGTGCCGGTCGGCCTCAACACGATCAGTGCGATTCATCCTTCCCTGGTCAACCATCATTCGACCTATGTGCCCAAGGGTGGTAAGCCCGTGCCGGTGCGCAAGGGCGACGAACTGGGCTATTTCCAATATGGCGGGTCACTCAATATCCTGCTGTTCCAGCCAGGCGTGCTGGGGTCGGTTTCGCTGCTGATGGGTCAACGACTGGGGCAGCTCTCCACGCCGTCCTGAACTTTTGCATTGACCGAAATTCCGGTATCTGTTCTCGTTTGCACACAACGCAAACCGTCTCCCAAGTGCAAGAGCCCATTTTTTTTGATCGGCTCTTGCATGCCAACATCAAATTCTGGCAACGCAAGCAGCCGGCAAGAATGCTCGGCTAAGGCATTTGATCATTCCGTCTCGCCTTGAAATGTTAAATTTTTTGCCGATTTTTTGACAAAGTCGCCTTTTTCCGCTGCCGAAAAAGCAAATGCTGATGCGCATTTGCACGCCCAAACGTTAAATATGATTAGATTTAAGGTAAGAACCGAATCCGGACATCCTGTTGTCGCTTTCATATGGTAACGTGCCGGTTGTTGGCAATTATTTACTTGAAGCTGATTTAGCCTGCGCCAGTTTTGACTGCAGTCGAAATTGAGTGAATCCGCGCCGGGAGACGGCGCGTAGAACAAGGGGGCGGTGCGATGTGAGTGTGGTGCTTCGTCATTGATGAAACTAAATAAGCGCGTCTTTTGCGCCGTGCGTTGTTGCACATCCTCGCGATAGTCCAGCTATCGCTCCGGTGTGCGCCTGGCCCGGCACAAAAATCCATCGCTTCTTTTGCTCCACCAATGACGAAGCACTACACTAATCGGTGCCGGCCACGAAGCGGGATCACGGTGTAAATTCATGACTCAGCAATCGCAACTTCCTTCATCGGCTGGCGCACCGGCAGCGGCCGGCGCATCGGGGACCGCACCGCGGGCTACGCTTGGCCTGGGCACCGGCATGGCCGAAGATCAGTTGCATCCCGACCCGCTGCTCGACTGTCTCGTCGAATTAACCCGCATTCATGGCCGGCCGAGCACACGCGCGGCGTTGTGCGCCGGCTTGCCTCTCTCCACGCAAGGGTTGACCCCTTCGCTGTTTGCACGGGCCGCTTCGCATGCCGGTTTTTCGGCCAAGGTGGTGCGCCGCCCGTTGGATAAAATCGAGGCGGCACTACTGCCGGCGATATTGTTGCTGGCAAACGATGAGGCATGCCTGCTGCTTGGCTGGGATGATAAGGGCAACACGGCGCGCCTGCTGTTCCCCGATTCCGGCCAGGGCGCCGTGGCCTTGAGTCGCAAGGAATTGCTCAATCGCTACGCCGGCGTCGTGATCTTCGCGCGCCCACGCTTTCGTTTTGACGACCGCACGCCGCCGTTGGCCGATGTGGCACAACGGCACTGGTTCTGGGGTGCGATTCTCGATCAGGCCTCAATCTTCAAGGACATTCTTGCGGCCGCATTGCTGATCAACCTGTTCGGCATTGCCATGCCCTTGTTCTCGATGAACGTGTACGACAGGGTGGTGCCCAATTTTGCCGTTGAGACGCTATGGGTTTTTGCCGGCGGCATGGCACTGGTACTGATCATGGATGTGATCATCCGGCTGTTGCGCGGGCGTTTTGTCGATCTTGCCAGTGCGCGCATCGACATCAAGCTCTCGGCATTGATCATGGAGCGTGTGCTCGGCATGCGCCTGTCGCATCGGCCGCAATCGGTCGGCGCCTTTGCCGCCAACCTGCGATCGTTTGAAGTGGTGCGTGACTTCATTGCTTCGGCCACGATCACGGCCGTGATCGATCTGCCGTTTGCTTTCCTGTTCCTGCTGGTCATTGCGTGGATCAGTTGGCCGCTGGTATTCATACCGATGCTCGGCATCATCGTGGTGCTGGTCTACAGTTATATTGCCCAGCACCGCATGCGCGCCCTGACCGAAACAACCTTCCGCGCCGCGGCCCAGCGCAACGCCACGCTGGTCGAGAGCCTGACCGCGCTGGAAACGATCAAGGCCAACGGCGCCGAGAGCCGCATGCAGGCGCGTTGGGAAAAAACCACCGCCTTCCTGGCGCGGGTTTCCGGCGAACTGCGGCTGTTGTCGGCTTCGACGCAAAACGGCGCTTCGACGATCCAGCAATTCGTCAACGTTGCCGTGGTCGTGGCCGGCGTCTACCTGATACATGAACGCATGCTGACCATGGGTGGCCTGATTGCCTCGACCATGCTGGCCGGGCGCGCCATGGCACCGCTTGGGCAAGTGGTCGGCCTGCTGCTGCAGTTCGAGAATGCCAAGAATTCGATGACCTCGCTCGAAACCATCATGAATACGCCGGGCGAACGTAGCGACGAAAGCGCCTTCGTGCATCGTCCGGAAGTGCGCGGCGAGATCGAGTTCCGCGACGTGCATTTCAGTTATCCCGGTCGCGAAGAACAAGCGCTGCGCGGCGTCAGTTTTCGCATCAAGCAGGGCGAGCATGTTGTAGTGCTCGGGCGCATCGGCTCGGGCAAGAGCACGTTGCAAAAACTGATACTCGGCCTGTATGCACCGACCAAGGGCGCGGTGCTGCTCGACGGCGTTGACTTGCGCCAGCTCGATCCGGCCGACTTGCGCCGCAGCCTTGGCTACGTGGCGCAGGATTCCATGCTGTTCTTCGGCAGCCTGCGCGACAACATTGCGATTCGCGCGCCGTATGCCGATGACCGTGCGTTGGTGGCCGCAGCGGAACTTGCCGGCTTGACCGAATTCGTCAATCGCCATCCTCAGGGTTTCGACATGCCGGTGGCCGAGCGCGGTGAGTCGCTGTCCGGCGGGCAGCGCCAGAGCATTGCCATTGCGCGTGCCGTGTTGCTCGATCCGCCGGTGCTGCTCCTCGACGAGCCGACCAGCGCGATGGATTACGCATCGGAAGCACAATTGAAAGAGCGCGTGAGCAAGTTCGGCGAACACAAGACCATGATCATTGTGACCCATCGCACCAGCCTGATGGACCTGGCCGACCGCATCATCGTCATGGATGACGGCGTGATCGTGGCCGACGGCTCCAAGGAAAAAGTGATTGCGGCGCTGGCTGCCGGCCAAGTGGCGAGGGCGTCATGAACTGGCTGATGGCTCCTGGTCGCGCCGTGGTACGCCTGATGGAAAAATTCCGGAAGAGAGCGGACAAGCATCTCGACCCGTTTTTCGAACGCCTGACCGAGAGCGACGCCTTGCCCGAGCAGGATTTCATGGGCGATGCCGACCGCATCATCCTGGAGCAGGAACCGATCCGGGCGCGCATTCTGTTGCGTGCCCTGATGGCGGCCATCGTGATCTTCATCGCCTGGGCTGGATTGGTCGATGTAGACGAAGTCACCAAGGGTGACGGCAAAGTGATTCCGTCGCAGCAATTGCAAGTGTTGCAAAGCCTCGACGGCGGCATCGTTTCGCAAATTCTGGTCAAGGAAGGCGATATCGTCAATCCGGGGCAAGTGTTGCTACAGGTCGATTCGACCCGTTTCGAATCGTCGGTGCGGGAAAATCGATCCGAATACCTCTCGCTGTCGGCCAAGGCGGCGCGCCTGTTGGCCATTCGCGAAGGCAAAGCATTCGATCCCCCGGCTGACGTGATGGCCGAAGACCCCAAGACGGTCGAACAGGAACGCCAGCTTTATGAAACGGCCAATTCCGAGATGCAGGCGCAAATTTCCATCGCCCGCCAGCAGCAGGAGCAGCGCCAGCACGAATTGGCCGAAGCCAGAGCCAAGCAAAGCCAGGCATCGCAAGCGTACGAGTCGACTGTCAAGGAATTGAACGTGACCAAGCCGCTGCTCGCTTCCGGCGCGGTGTCCGAAGTGGAAGTGCTGCGTCTGCAGCGCGATGTCGACCGTTACCGCGGCGAGCGCGATATTGCCGGGGCGCAGATTTCACGCGCCCAATCGGCGGTGGCTGAGGCTTCGCGCAAGATTCAGGAAGTGGAGCTCGATTACCGCAATACTGCCAGCAAAGAGTTTTCCGAGACCACGGCAAAATTGAATGCGCTGACGCAAAGCAGTGCCGGTTTGAGCGACAAGGTCAAGCAGTCTTCCATCCGGTCGCCGGTGCGCGGCACGGTCAAACGCCTCTTGGTCAACACCGTGGGCGGCGTCGTTCAGCCGGGCAAGGACATTGTCGAAGTCGTGCCGCTGGAAGGCAAACTGGTGTTGGAGGCAAAAGTGCAGCCGCGCGATATCGCCTTCCTGCGCCCCGGCCAGAAGGCCATGGTCAAGTTCACTGCCTATGATTTTTCCATCTATGGCGGGCTCGATGCCACGCTGGAGTTGATCGGCGCCGACTCGGTGACGGACGAACGCGGCAATACCTTTTATACCGTGCGCGTTTCCACCACCAAGACCAGCCTGGCCAATAATCTTCCTATCATTCCCGGCATGGTGGCCGAGGTTGATATCGTGACGGGCCAGAAAACCATTTTGTCCTATTTGTTGAAACCGGTCTTGCGCGCCAAGCAGGCGGCGCTGACCGAACGATAGGCGTGGTTTGAGTGGAATGATGATCGGGTTCGTTACACGAGAACAAAAATCGCATTGAACACAGAAAGAATCTTGGGAATCTTAAAACACTTGTTCATCTCCGCCACCGGCGACATGCTGCCGCGCTGGCGTCAGGCATTCGCCTCGGCCGAAGCCGTGCCGACGCGCGTCCTGTCGGATGCATTCGAGGCCGAGCATGCGTGGTTGCGTGTGCAAACCGGTTCGTCCGTGACGCAACAGGTGCAGGCAGTCCGGCGCCATATGCCCGAAGCGACAATCATTGTATTGAGCGATACGCCCGGCGATGACGAAGGCATGCTGGCATTTTCGGCCGGTTCGCGCGGATATTGCAACAGCCATGCCAGCGAAGATGTGCTGCGTCAGGTGGCGACCGTCGTGTCGCAAGGTGGGCTTTGGATCGGCGAATCGCTGATGGAAAGACTGCTGATTGGCATGCACCGCTTGCCATCCCGGCAATTGTCGCAGCCCATGGCGCCCATGATGCAAGAAGCGGCCATTGCATCGAACGGCAATGACACTGTCGAAGATTGGCAGGAAAAGCTGACCGAGCGCGAATGGGAAGTCGCGCAGGCGGTGTCCAGCGGTGCCAGCAACAAGGAAGTTGCGCGGCGTCTCGGCATCACCGAACGCACAGTCAAGGCTCACGTCGGCGTCATTTTCAACAAACTTGACGTGCCGGACAGGCTGCACCTGGCCCTGCGCATGCGCGAAATGCAGTCCTAGGGGCGCATTGCCCGCCCCCATCGGGGTCAGGGCGTGCCTGCGCAGCGTGAATTTTCTCTTTTTGTCTCCGCATGTCCCCGAATCTACGGGGTTTTTGCAATCTTTAACAATGGATTGCACAAAACTGTACCTAGGTACAATACCGCCTCCCGGCACTCTGTCTGTATAGTCGCCGGACAATCCATAATTGGGCGCTCTAAAAATCTACTGCGTCACTCAATCTCGGGTCTGCGATGCTCACTGTACAGTCGTACAGTTGCGCTTCTTGCCCCGACCTTGAGTCACTCGCGACGATTTTGAGAGACCCAATAGTACTTAGCAAATAGGAATTCACCATGGCATCATCTGATATCGTCATCGGCAAGGTCGTCGTTCTGCAAGGGCATGCGTATATCCGCACCGCCGGCGGGGCACAGATTGAACTGAAACTGGGCGACCCGATTCACGAAGGCGACGTCATCGTGACCGGTCCCGGGGCGGTGGTGCAAATTGGTTACGGCCAGGGTGAGACCTATGTGGTGCATCAGAACGAGACGGTCACGGTCGATAACAGTGTGTTCGCCGTCGATGGCCCGGACGCACATAATGCCGCGTTGACCGCCAAGGGCGCGCAACTTGCCACCATTACCGACGCCATTGCCTCGGGCAACGGCAGTCTTGACCAGTTGCTGGAAGCGTCGGCAGCCGGTTTGGGCGGCGGCGGGGGCGACACCAACGATGGTCACACTTTCGTGCAGTTGGTGCGTATTGTCGAGGCGACCACGCCAGCCGGCTTGCCGACCAGCACCGACGACGGCAGCGGCCAGCAAACCGGACAATCGAGCAGGACCGGCATTTCCGGGCCGACTGCGCAGGACGTGGCAGTGTCGGATACGGTGAGCACGGCGCACGAGCAGCCGGTCCATATTCGCCTGACTGGTACCGATGCTTCTGCGCCGATCACCAGTTTCACCATTCTCGACCTGCCTACCAATGGCACGCTGTACCTGGCTGACGGCAAGACGCCGGTTCATGCGGGCGAAGTCGTTAGCGCCAGCGGCAATGGCGCAGACCTGGTTTTTGTTGCTGCGGCCGGCACGACCGCCGCGCTTGCTTCCTTCCATTTTTCCGCCACTGACAGCCAGGGCGCTATCAGTAACGTCGCCACCGGCACCATCGATATCATCGCCGCGCCGGCCATCACCATCAACCCGATTGCGACAATCGATAGCGCTGAGGCTGGCAGCGCTGCGCCGATTGCCATTACCGGAACCGTCAGCAGCAACGTGCCGGTAGGCGACACGGTCACGCTGACCGTGGACGGCCACAGCTACACCGGCACGGTGCAAGCCGGCGGTACCTATAGCATCGGCGTACCGGGTAATGTGTTGGCTGGTGCAAGCGTTGACAGCATCCATGCCACGGTATCGGTCACAAATGCCTCGGGCAGTGTGTCGACAGCGACCGCCGATCAGGGCTACAACGTCGAATTGAATGCGCCGGCGATCACCATCTCCATCGACCCGATTGCACCGATAGACATTGCCGAAGCCGCCAGTTCGGCACCCATCGCCATCAACGGCAAAGTCAGCAGCAATGTGCCGGTGGGCGATACCGTGACCTTGACGGTGGGCGGCCACAGCTACACGGGCACGGTGCAAGTCGGCGGGACTTATAGCATCGGCATTCCGGGCAATGTGCTGGCGACCGCTCCGGTCGATAGCGTGCATGCGAGCGTATCGGCCACCGATGCGGCTGGCAATACCGCTTCGGCCAGCGCGGACCAGCCTTATACGCTGGTTACCACCCCCGACAGTATCAGCATCAGCATCGACCCCATCGCCACCATCAACGGTGCCGAGGCGGCCAGCGGCAATCCGATCGCCATCACCGGCACGGTCAGCAGCAATGTTCCGGTTGGCGACACCGTCACCCTGACGGTAGACGGGCACAGCTATACCGGCACAGTGCAGGCCGGGGGTACTTACAGTATCGGCATACCCGGCAATGTGCTCGCTGCCGGCCCAATTGATATTGTGCACGCCACGGTATCGGCCAGCGACCCCGCAGGCAATGTCTTGAACGCCAGCGCTGATCAAGGTTACAACGTGGAACTCGTTGCGCCGGCGATCAGTATCACGATCGCGCCGATTGCCGCTATCACGACAGCCGAAGCCGCCAGCTCGGCGCCCATCGCCATTACCGGTACGGTCAGCAGCAACGTACCGATTGGCGATACCGTCACGCTGACGATAGACGGCCACACTTACACCGGCACGGTGCACGCAGGCGGCACGTACAGCATCGGCGTCCCCGGCAATGTGCTTGCGGCAGGCCCGATAGACAGTGTGCACGCCAGTGTTTCGATGACCGATGCAGCGGGCAACAGCGCCAGCGCCAGCGCCGATCAATCGTACACCGTGCAAGGGGTCAGCAATCCGCCGACCATCACGATCGATCCGATTGCGACCGTCAACGGTGCAGAAGGAACCAGCAGCGTGCCGGTGGCGATCACCGGCACGGTCAGCGCCAATGTACCTGTCGGCGACACGGTTACACTGACTGTCGACGGCCATAGCTACACAGGTTTTGTCTTGGCCGGCGGCGTTTACAGCATTGGCATTCCGGGCAATATCCTGGCAGGCGCCGCCACTGACGACGTGCATGCCAGCGTCTCGATCACCGACGCCGGCGGCCATGTCTTGACCGGCACCGCCGACCAGGCCTATTTCGTTGAATTGAATGCGCCGGCGATTTCCATCAGCATCGATCCGATTGCGGCGATTACCGTCAGCGAAGGCGGCAGCAGTGCGCCGGTTGCCATCACCGGCACGGTCAGCGCCAATGTACCGGTTGGCGATACGGTTACCCTGACCGTCGACGGCCACACCTACACGGGCACTGTGCAAGCCGGCGGCACATATAGCATCGGCGTGCCCGGCAACATATTGGCCGGCGCATCGATCGATGATGTGCATGCCAGTGTTGCCGCCACCGATGCAGCCGGCAATGTGGCCAACGCGAGTGCCGACCAAAGCTACACGGTTTTGTCCAGCGCCCCGGTCATCTCGATCAGTATCGACCCCATTGCCACCATCAATGGTGCCGAGGCGGGCAGCAGCAATCCGGTTACCATTACCGGCACGGTCAGCAGCAATGTGCCGGTCGGCGACACGGTCACCCTGACTATCGACGGCAATGTCTACACCGGCACGGTTCAGGCCGGTGGCACCTACAGCATTGGCGTGCCGGGCAACGTGCTTGGCAGTTCGACATCCGATGACGTGCATGTCAGTGTCTCGGTCGGCAGCGGCGCCGGCACCTCGACTGCGACGGCCGATCAAAATTACAATGTCGAATTGACTGCACCGGCCATCTCAATCGCGATTGATCCGATTGCCGACGTCACCGGTTCGGCCGGCTCCAGTTCAACCCCTATCGCCATCACCGGCACGGTCAGCAGCAACGTCCCGGTGGGCGATACCGTGACACTGACGGTGGACGGACACAACTATAGCGGCACCGTGCAGGCCGGCGGCACCTACAGCATCGGCGTGCCGGGCAATGTGCTCGCTGCCGCACCAATCGACAGTGTGCATGCCAGCGTTTCGATGACCGACGCGGCCGGCAATGTCGCTTCTGCAGGCGCCGACCAGACTTACCATGTGGCGCTCGACCCCAACGCCATTACCATCGAAATCGACCCGATTGCCACCATCAATGGCGCCGAGGCGGCCAGTGCCAACCCGATCGCCATCACCGGCACGGTGAGTGCCAATGTGCCGGTGGGCGATACCGTGACCCTGACCATAGACGGGCACGACTACACCGGCACCGTGCAGGCCGGCGGCACATACAGCATAGACATACCGGGAACTGTACTCGGCGCTGCCGCTTCCGATAATGTGCATGCCTCTGTCTCGGCCACTGACTCGGGAGGCAACGTGGTCAACGCGACTGCCGACCAGGGCTACACGGTCGAGCTGGTTGCGCCAGCCATCAATATTGCCATCAACGCCATTCCCACCATCACCAACGCAGAAGCGGCCAGTGCCAACCCGGTCGCGATCAACGGCACGGTCAGCGCCAATGTGCCCGTCGGTGACACGGTGACCCTGACCGTCGACGGCCACGACTACACTGGCACCGTGCAGGCAGGCGGCACCTATAGTATCGGCGTGCCGGGCAATGTCTTGGCCGGCGCAACGACCGACAGCGTGCATGCCAGCGTTTCCATGACCGATGCGGCAGGCAATTCCGCCAGCGCGAGCGCCGACCAGGCCTACTCCGTTGCTCCGGTCGTGCCGCCAGTGACGATAGCGATCGACCCGATTCCGACGGTCAATGGCGCCGAGGCTGCCAGCAGCAATCCTGTCACCATCACCGGTACTGTCAGCAGCAGCGTTCCTGTCGGCGATACCGTCACCCTGACCATCGACGGCCACATTTACACCGGCACGGTTCAGCCGGGCGGCACCTACAGCATCGGCGTTCCCGGCAACGTCCTGGCCGGCGCAACATTCGACAACGTGCATGCCAGCGTGACCGCAACCGATGGCAGCGGCAACCCGGTGACCGCCGGCGCAGATCAGCCTTATGTCGTCGAGCTGACGGCGCCGCCGATTGCCATCGGCATCGACCCGATTGCCACCATCAACGGCACTGAAGCAGCCAGCTCGAATCCGGTCGCCGTCACTGGTACCGTCAGCGCCAACGTTCCGGTGGGCGACACTGTTACCCTGACAGTCGATGGCCATAATTACACCGGCACCGTTCTGGCCGGCGGCACCTATAGCATAGGTGTGCCCGGCAACGTGCTGGCTGGCGCCGCAGTTGATAGCGTACATGCCAGCGTTTCCATGACCGACGCAGCAGGCAACATGGCTAGTGCGAGTGCAGACCAGGCCTATTCGGTCGTGCTGAGCGGACCTGCCATCACGATCGGCATCGATCCGATAGCCACCGTCAACGGCGCGGAGGCCGCCAGTGCAAATCCGGTCGCCATCACGGGCTCCGTCAGCGCCAACGTCCCGGTCGGCGATACCGTCACCCTGACGATCGACGGCAACCAATACACGGGTACAGTACAGTCCGGCGGCACCTACAGCATCGGCGTGCCGGGCAATGTGCTCGCGGGTGCCACAAGCGACAGTGTGCATGCCAGCGTTTCCGTCACCGACGCCGGCGGCAATGTGACGAGTGCGAGTGCCGATCAGGTCTACTCTGTTGAACTGACCGCTCCCCCAATCAGCATTGCCATCGATCCGATTGCCACCATCAATGGTGTCGAAGCGGCCAGTGCCGCGCCGGTAACGGTGACCGGTACTGTCAGTGCCAACGTGCCGGTGGGTGACACCGTAACCTTGACCGTCGACGGCCACGATTACACCGGTACTGTCCAGGCCGGCGGCACCTACAGCATCGGCGTGCCGGGCAATGTTCTGGCCGGTGCGGCGACGGACAGCATCCACGCCAGCGTGTCCACGACCGATGCGGCCGGCAATACGGCATCCGCCAGCGCCGATCAAGCTTACGCAGTCGAGCTCACAGGCCCTGCAATCTCCATCGCCATCGACCCGATTGCCACCGTCAACGGTGCCGAAGGGGCAAGCAGCAATCCAATCGCCATCACCGGAACGGTGAGTGCGAACGTGCCTGTCGGCGACACCGTCACACTGACGGTTGACGGCCACGATTACACCGGCACGGTACAGGCCGGCGGTACTTACAGCATCGGCGTGCCGGGCAACATCCTGGCCGGCGCAGCGACCGACAGCATTCACGCCAGCGTCTCCATGACCGACGCAGCGGGCAACACGTCGAATGCCGGCGCCGATCAGGCCTATGCGGTGCAATTGTCCGGTGCGGCAATCTCGATTGCCATAGACCCGATTGCAACAGTGAATGGTGCCGAGGCGGCAAGCAGCAATCCGATCACCATCACCGGCACGGTGAGTGCCAATGTGCCCGTCGGCGACACTGTTACACTGACCGTGGATGGTCACGACTACGCCGGTACCGTGCAGGCAGGCGGAACCTACACCATCGGCGTGCCGGGCAATATTCTTGCCGGCGCCGCGGCAGACAATATTCACGCCAGCGTGTCCACCACCGACGGCGTGGGCAACACGTCGACTGCCAGCGCCGATCAGGCCTACACGGTTGAATTGTCGGCGCCGCCGATCACGATTGCGATCGACCCGATTGCCACCGTCAACGGTGCCGAGGCTGCCAGCAGCAATCCGGTCGCCATCACCGGTACGGTGAGTGCGAATGTTCCGGTTGGCGACACTGTCACGCTGACCATCGATGGCCATGATTACACCGGCACTGTTCAACCGGGCGGCACTTACAGCATTGGTGTGCCGGGCAACATCCTGGCCGGCGCAACGACTGACAATGTGCACGCCAGTGTCTCGATGACAGACGCGGCCGGCAACAGCACGAGTGCTGCGGCCGATCAGGCTTACACGGTTGAACTGGCTGCACCGGCAATTTCGATCAGTATCGATCCGGTGGCAACGATCAACGGCGCGGAAGGTTCGAGCGCGGCGCCGGTCGCCATTACCGGCACGGTCAGCGGCAACGTCCCGGTGGGCGATACCGTTACCTTGACCGTGGACGGTCACGATTACACCGGCACCGTGCAGGCAGGCGGCACGTATAGTATCGGCGTGCCGGGCAACGTCCTGGCCGGCGCTGCCACAGACAGCATCCATGCCAGCGTGTCGATGACCGATGCCGCCGGCAACAGCACCAATGCCAGTGCCGATCAAATCTATAACGTGCAATTGAGCGGGCCGGTGATCAGCATTGCCATCGACCCGATAGCTACAGTCAACGGCGCCGAAGCCGCCAGCGCCAATCCGGTAGCGGTCACAGGTACGGTCAGCAGCAACGTTCCGGTCGGCGACACCGTCACATTGACGGTGGACGGCCACAATTACACCGGCACCGTGCAGGCAGGCGGCACCTACAGTATTGGTGTGCCTGGCAATATCCTGGCGGGTGCGCCGGTTGACAGCGTGCACGCCGGTGTCTCGACCACCGATGCATTCGGCAATGTCAGCAATGCGAGCGCTGACCAGAGCTATGTGGTTGAATTGACTGCACCGGCAATCAGTATCGCCATTGATCCGATTGCCACCGTCAACGGCGCTGAGGCAGCAAGTGCCAATCCGGTTACCATCACCGGCACTGTCAGCAGCAACGTGCCGGTGGGTGATACCGTCATCCTGACTGTCGACGGCCACGATTACACCGGCACCGTACAGGCGGGCGGCACCTATAGCATAGGCGTACCGGGAAATATACTGGCCGGCGCTGCAATTGACAGCATTCATGCCAGCGTCTCGATGACCGACGCAGCAGGCAACATTGCCAACGCCGCAGCAGACCAGGCCTACGCCGTAGAATTGACGGCGCCGGCGATCAGCATTGCAATCGATCCGATTGCAACCGTCAATGGAGCGGAAGCGGCCAGCAGCAACCCGATCGCCATCACCGGCACCGTGAGTGCCAATGTGCCGGTCGGCGACACCGTCACCCTGACAATCGATGGCACCCAATACACAGGGACAGTGCAGGCCGGCGGTACCTACAGCATAGGTGTGCCGGGCAATGTGTTGGCCGGTGCGACGACGGACACTATCCATGCCAGCGTCTCCGCCACCGATGCAGCGGGTAACACAGCAAGCGCCAATGCCGACCAGTCTTATTCGGTCGATACAGTCGCTCCTGGTGCTCCCGTTGTGGCGATCACGACCGATGCCAACGCCGATGGCTTCATCAATAGCAGTGAATTGAATGGCGCGTCCACCGTGCACGCCGCCGTGACATTGAATGCCGCCGGCCAAACTGACCTCGCCAACGGCGGGACCGTGCAGTTGAGTGTGACAGATGCAGGCGTTACGCAAACGCTGAACCTGCACATGAGCGGCGGCAATCTGGTCGATGGCTCAGGCAATACTTACGGCTACAGCGGCGGCGTGATCAGCCTGACCGAAGCGGCGCCGGGCGATGGCAAGGGTATTTCTGTCACGGCGACCGAAACCGATGCAGCAGGCAACGTGTCGGCATTGAGCAATGCAGCCGCAACCGAACAACTGAGTGCCGCTGCAATATCCATCAACATCGACAGCATTGCGCCGATCAATGCTGCAGAAAACGCCAGCAGCAACCCGATCACCATCACAGGCACGGTCAGCAACAATGTGCCGGTCGGAACGACCGTTACATTGACCATTGACGGCCACAACTATACCGGCACAGTTGATGCAGGCGATACATACAGCATCAACGTACCGGGCAATATTCTCGGTGGTGCGGTTGCCGACAATGTGCACGCCAGCGTGTCGACCACAGATGCAGTCGGCAATGTCGCCTCGGCCAGTGCCGATCAGGCTTACGTCGTCGACACGATCGCGCCGGGTGCACCGGCCGTGGCAATCGCGACCGACACCAATCAGGACGGCGTCATCAACAGTACCGAATTGAACGGCGCAACGACCGTGCATTCGACTGTGATACTGAACGCAGCCGGTCAAACCGACCTGGCCAACGGCGGGACAGTGCAGATTACGGTCGTCGATGCAGGCGTGACGCAGAGCCTGAACCTGCACATGAGCGGCGGCATTCTGGTCGATGGATCGGGTAGTCCGTACAGCTATAGTGGTGGTGTGATCACCTTGACCGAGGTAGCGCCAGGTGACGGCAACACGATCACGATCACGTCGATTGAAACCGACGTTGCGGGCAATCCCTCGGCTTCGAGCAGCGCCGCGGCTACGGAGGACATCAGCGCACCCGGTGCGCCAATTGTCTCGATCAGTACCGACACGAACCATGACGGATTCATCAACACCACTGAACTCGGCGCTTCGTCGACGGTTCAAGCAACGGTGGCGTTGAATGCCGCCGGCCAGACCGATCTCGCCAACGGCGGAACGGTGCAGTTGACCGTGGTTGATGCAGGCGTCACGCAAACTTTGAACCTGCACATGAGCGGCGGCAATCTGGTCGATGGCTCGGGCAATACTTACGGCTACAGCGGCGGCGTGATCAGTCTGACCGAAGCAGCGCCGGGCGACGGCAAGGGAATTTCCGTTACCGCGACCGAAACTGATGCGGCAGGCAACGTCTCGGCATCGAGCAATGCCGCTGCGACCGAACAACTGACTGCCGCCGCCATTTCCATCGGCATCGACAGCATTGCGCCGATCAACGCAGCAGAGAACGCCAGCAGCAATCCGATTGCCATCACCGGCACGGTCAGCAGCAACGTGCCCGTCGGAACGACGGTTACCTTGACCATTGACGGCCACAACTATACCGGCACGGTTGGCGCAGGTGATACATACAGCATCAACGTGCCGGGCAATGTCCTCGGCGGCGCCATGGCAGACAATGTGCACGCCAGTGTCTCGACCACTGACGCAGTTGGCAATGTCGCTTCGGCCAGCGCCGACCAGCCCTATTCCGTCGACACGGTTGCTCCGGGTGCTCCCACTGTGGCAATCGCTACCGACACGAACGCCGATGGCTTCATCAACAGCAGTGAACTGAACGGCGCCACCACGGTCCATTCGACCGTGACGCTGAATGCGGCCGGCCAAACCGACTTGGTCAATGGCGGAACAGTACAAATTACGGTTGTCGATGTTGGCGTGACGCAAAACCTGAATCTGCACCTGAGCGGCGGCAACCTGGTTGACGGTTCGGGCAACACCTACGCCTACAGTGGCGGTGTGATCACGCTGACTGAAGCTGCGCCGGGAGACGGCAACACGATTAGAGTTACTTCGACTGAAACCGACGCGGCAGGTAATGTTTCGGCATCAAGCAACGCGACAGCAACGCAAGACATTACAGCACCCGGCGCCCCGACGGTTGCCATCACAACCGATGGAAACCATGATGGAGTAATCAACAGCACTGAGTTAAGCGGCGCAGCCAATGTTCAGGCAACCGTGACGTTCAATGCTGCCGGGCAGAGCGATCTGGCCAATGGCGGCACGGTCCAGATCACAGTTGTAGATGCAGGCGCAACACAGAATTTGACCTTGCACATGAGCGGCGGCAATCTTGTCGATGGCTCGGGCAATACCTATAGTTACAGCGGCGGTGTGATTACGCTGACCGAAACTGCTCCAGGAGACACAAAGAGTATCAGCGTCACAGCGACCGAAACCGATGTTGCCGGTAACGTTTCGGCGTCAAGCAACGCTGCAGCAACGGAGTATGTGACGGGCCCGGTCGCACCGGTGGTGACCATCAGCAGCGACACGAATCACGACGGCGTGCTTAGCGGCAGCGAAGTCACAGCAGAAGCTACGGCCGGCGTGGCTGTAGGCACAGTGGCATTGAATGCGGCCAATTTGAGTGCAAGCGGTAGTGCGACGGTCACCGTCGTCGATAACGGCGTCACCACGACCTTGAACGTTGCCTCGAACGGCATCGTCACCGGTGCAGCCAATGGCGTGTCCGGCACGTATAGCGGTGGTGTCGTGACCGTCAACTTCATCAACCCTGGCGACGCACACAGCGCCACGATCACGGCCACGCAAACCGACCAATACGGCAACACGGCCAACAGCAATACGGCCAGCGTGACCGAACATATCGCAGCACCGCCCGCACCGGTGGTCACGATCACCAGCGACAGCAATCACGACGGTGTGCTCAACAGCGGTGAAATCTCTGCCGAAGCGACAGCCGGCGTGGCTGTCGGAATAGTGGCATTGAATGCTGCAAATCTGAGTGCAAGCGGCAGTGCGACGGTCACCATCGTCGATAACGGCGTCACCACGACTTTGAACGTTGCCTCGAACGGCACCGTCACTGGCGCAGCCAATGGCGTGTCCGGCACTTACAGTGCTGGCGTCGTCACCGTGAACTTCAGCAATCCTGGCGACACCCATAGCGCCACGATTGCCGCGACGCAAACCGACCAATACGGCAACACGGCCAACGGCAATACGGCCAGCGTGACCGAACATATCGCAGCACCGCCGGCACCGGTGGTCACCATCACCAGCGACAGCAACGATGACGGCGTGCTTAATAGCAGCGAGGTAACAGCAGAGGCGACAGCCGGCGTGGCTATCGGAACAGTCGCACTGAATGCGGCTAATCTCAGTGCAAGTGGTAGCGCAACCGTCACGGTGGTCGACAACGGCGTCACCACTACCTTGAACATTGCGTCGAATGGCACCGTCACCGGTGCGGCCAATGGCGTGTCCGGCACGTATAGCGGTGGTGTCGTGACCGTCAACTTCATCAACCCTGGCGACGCACATAGCGCCACGATCACGGCCACGCAAACCGACCGATACGGCAACACGGCCAACAGCAACACGGCCAGCGTGACCGAACATATCGCAGCGCCGCCGGCACCGGTGGTCACCATCACCAGTGACAGCAACCATGACGGTGTGCTTAATATCAGCGAGGTAACTGCAGAGACGACAGCCGGCGTGGCAGTGGGCACCGTCGCGCTGAATGCGGCCAATCTCGGTGCAAGCGGCAGCGCCACTGTCACAGTGGTCGACAACGGTGTCGCGACAACCCTGAACGTTGCCTCGAACGGCGCCGTCACCGGCGCAGCCAATGGTGTTTCCGGCACTTACAGCGCCGGTGTCGTGACGGTCAACTTCACCAACCCAGGTGATGCACATAGCGCCACGATTACCGCGACGCAAACCGACCAATACGGCAACACGGCCAATAGCAACACGGCGAGCGTGACCGAACACATTTCGGCGCCGCCGGCACCAGTTGTGACCATCACCAGCGACAGCAACCATGACGGTGTGCTTAATAGCAGCGAGGTAACAGCAGAGGCGACAGCCGGCGTGGCTGTCGGAACTGTCGCACTGAATGCGGCCAATCTCATTGCAAGCGGCAGTGCCACAGTCACCGTCGTCGACAACGGCGTCACTACTACCCTGAACGTTGCCTCGAATGGAACTGTTACCGGTGCAGCCAATGGCGTATCTGGCACGTATAGCGGTGGTGTCGTCACCGTGAACTTCGTCAATCCTGGTGACGCACATAGCGCCTCGATCACCGCGACGCAAACCGACCAATACGGCAACACGGCCAACGGCAATACGGCCAGCGTGACTGAA
Source organism: Burkholderiaceae bacterium (assembly GCA_036561005.1). GTDB lineage: Bacteria > Pseudomonadota > Gammaproteobacteria > Burkholderiales > Burkholderiaceae_D > PKWO01. The sequence goes on from DATBQE010000180.1 coordinate 81,667, forward strand.
CATATCGCAGCACCACCCGCACCGGTGGTCACCATCACCAGCGACAGCAACCATGACGGTGTGCTTAATAGCAGCGAGGTAACAGCCGAAGCGACAGCCGGCGTGGCTATCGGAACAGTCGCGCTGAATGCGGTTAATCTCAGTGCAAGTGGTAGCGCAACCGTCACGGTGGTCGACAACGGCGTTACGACAACCCTGAACGTTGCCTCGAATGGCACCGTAACCGGTGCGGCCAATGGCGTATCCGGCACTTACAGTGCCGGTGTCGTGACGGTGAATTTCGCCAACCCTGGCGACGCACACAGCGCCACGATCACCGCGACGCAAACCGACCAATACGGCAACACGGCCAACGGCAATACGGCCAGCGTGACTGAACATATCGCAGCACCACCCG
>DATBQE010000181.1:0-7883 GCA_036561005.1 Burkholderiaceae bacterium
CGCGGCGGCGATTTCGGCCGGCGGCGTCACCTTCAGGTAGTCGGCGCCCTCTTCCACTTGCGCGCCCAGCTTGCGTAATTCGGTCGCCATGGCCGCGATCCGGTCGGTTTCCTTGACGCGCCAGCTGCCGATATTGCGCAGCGTGCTGGTGCCGTCGGCATACAGGGCCGCGACGGCGATTGTCATGGCGGCGTCGGGAATGTGATTGAAGTCGGCATCGATGGCTTTGGGCGCACCACGCGATTCGACCTCAATCCAGTTCGGCCCGGTCGTGATATGCGCGCCCATCTGCTGCAAGGCATCGACAAAGCGCACGTCGCCCTGGATGCTGTCGGCACCCACGCCTTGCACGCGCACCGGCCCGCCGGCAATCGCGCCTGCTGCCAGAAAATAGGAGGCCGACGAAGCATCGCCTTCCACGTGGATGCTGCCCGGGCTGACGTAATGCTGGCCGGCTTCAATGGTAAAGGCGTTCCAGCCGTCACGCACCACGTCGACGCCAAAGCGCTTCATCAGCTTGAGCGTGATTTCGATGTATGGTTTGGAGATCAGTTCGCCGATCACCTCGATCGTCACTGCATGCTCGCGCGCCATGAGGGGCGCCGCCATCAACAAGGCTGTCAGGAACTGGCTCGACACATTGCCGCGCACCTGCATGCGCGCTGCATGTAAATGTCCACGCTGAATATGCAAAGGCGGAAAGCCCGGTTCGCCGGTGTAGTCGATGCGCGCGCCCACAGCATTCAAGGCATCGACCAGGTCACCGATGGGCCGTTCGTGCATGCGTGACACGCCGTGCAGGCGGTAGTCACCGCCCAGCACCGCCAGCGCGGCGGTCAGGGGGCGAATCGCCGTACCGGCATTGCCCATGAACAGATCGGCCTGGTGTTCGGGAAACGCGCCGTCGCCGCCATGCACGACATAATCCTGGCTTTCGCCGATCTGTTCCCATTTGATGCCGAGCTTTTGCAACGCAGTCAGCATCACATGGGTATCGTCGGAGGCGAGCAGGTCGTGAATATTCGTCGTGCCGCGCGCCAGGGCAGCGAGCAGCAAGGTCCGGTTGGAGATGCTCTTGGAGCCGGGTAATTGCACGATGCCGCGTGCATGCATGGCGGGTTGGAGGTCGATGTAGTGCGGGTAGTGCTTCATGGGTTTCGATTTCCTTGCTGTACCGCTACGGTTGACCTCCTCTCTCCCGCGAGCGGGAGAGAGGCCGGGAGAGAGGGTGACAGCCAAGACCGGTTGACTTTGCGAACACCCTCTCCCCTACCCCTCTCCCGCCTGCGGGAGAGGGGGATTTCTTTCTATTCTTTACCTCTCAGAAGCTTCTATCGTCCGTATCCAATCATGCCGCGCCTTCTGTGCATTGGCATAGACTGCCTCCAGGGCCGGCCCATCACCGGCAGCCAACGATACACGCAGGCGCCCAAGTTGAACCATATACGCATCAAGTTCATCCAGCAGCGCAGTCCGATTCGCCAGCGATATATCGCGCCACATTTCGGGCGACGAGCCAGCAATCCGTGTGAAATCGCGGAACCCGCTGGCAGCATACTGAAACAATAAATCGGCATGCGGCTTGTTGGCAATGTCATCGACCAGCGCATAAGCAAGCAAATGCGGCAAATGGCTGACAGCGGCAAACACCAGATCGTGCTGCTCGGCACTCAACTTATGTATGATCGCACCGCACTGTGTCCATGCCGAAGCGACGCAGTCGACTGCCTGCGCAGAATTCTCCGCCAGCGGCGCCAGCACCACTTTTTTGCCGCCGAACAAATGATCGATTGCCGCATCCGGCCCGTTCGATTCTCGCCCGGCAATTGGGTGCCCCGGCACGAATTGACCGATTTTTTCTCCGAGAGCGCGGCGCGCTGCGGCAACCACATCGGCCTTGGTGCTGCCGCAATCCGTCACAACGGTGCTTGCTTGAAGATGCGGCGCGAGGGAAGCCAGTATGCTTTCGGTTTGAGCAACCGGCGCGGCCAGCAAAACGAGGTCTGCATCGCGCACGGCGTCCGCGACCGTGACCGCAATGCTGTCGATGATGCCTAACTCGCGCGCCCGCGCAAGCGATGCACCACTCCGGTCAAAGCCGACCACGCGCGCGACCGCCCCGGCCTTTTTCAATGTCAGAGCAAATGAGCCGCCGATCAGGCCGACGCCGAAGAGTGCGACCTTATTGAACACGCCGACCGTCCCGCGCCATCATTGCAATACCGCCTTCAGCGCGGCGATGAAAGCGGCATTTTCTTCAGGCAGGCCGATCGACACGCGCAACCATTGCGGCAATCCATAGTTTCCGACCGGGCGCACGATCACACCGCGTTTGAGCAAGGCAAGGTTGGCGCGCGCACCGGCACTGTCGTCGTCTCCAACTCGCACCAGCACGAAGTTGCCGGAAGACGGCACATATTCCAGACCCATTTCACCGAATGCTTGCGTCAGTTGCACATAACCCTCGGCATTGAGGCGTGCACTGCGCTCGAGAAAGGCCGTATCGCCCAACGCAGCAATCGCAGCCGCCTGCGCCAGCGAATTGACATTGAACGGCTGGCGTATGCGATTGAGCAAATCGGTGATGGCTGGTTGCGCAATGCCGAAACCGACGCGCAAACCCGCCAACCCGTAAGCCTTGGAAAACGTGCGCGACACCAGCAGGTTGGGGTAGCGCTTGACCCAGGCTGTCGACTCATACTGCAATTCCGCGGCCAGGTATTCGTTGTACGCCTCATCGAGCACCACCACGATCTGCGGCGGCACGGCGTCGAGGAAGGCTTCGATTTCCGCAGCAGGAATGAATGTACCGGTGGGGTTGTTCGGATTGGCGACGAAGATCAGCTTGGTATCGGCCGTCAGCAACTTGATGAAGGCCGGCAGGTCATGGCCGAAATTCTTCGCCGGCACGACGATCGCGCGTCCGCCGACGGCCTGTACCGCGAGCGGATAAACGGCAAAAGAATACTGCGCATACATGGCCGCCTGTCCTGCCTGCACAAAGGCATGCGTTGCCAGTTCCAGAATATCGTTGCTGCCGTTGCCCAACGTGATCCATTCGGTTGGCACCTGGTACTTGGCGCTGATGGCGGCCTTCAGATCAAAACCGTTGGCGTCCGGATAGCGTGCAATTTCCGCCAATGCATGCTGTATCGCCTGTTTGGCCGAATCCGGCATGCCGGAAGGGTTTTCGTTCGAGGCCAGCTTGATGATTTTCGCTTCGTCGAGGCCGAACTCGCGTGCCACTTCGGCAATCGGTTTGCCGCCCTGGTAGGGAGCAATGGCACGCACGTAATCGGGGCCGAATTGGATGGACATGGTTGATATTCCAGATGAGGTGAGGCGCGCCCGGAGCTACAGGCTCAACGGGTAGGAGCCGAGGATTTTAAAAAACGCAGCACTTTGCTTCAATTCGTCGAGCGCACGTATGACTTTCTCTTCCTGCACGTGGCCTTCGACATCGACATAGAAATAATATTCCCAGGTGCCGATGCGCGCGGGGCGCGACTCAAACCGTGTCATAGACACGCCGTGCGTCGCCAAAGGCGCCAGTAGGTTGTACAAAGCGCCAGCTTTATTCGGCACCGCAAGCACCAGCGAAGTCTGGTCGCGCCCGGACGGCGTCGTGTTCAAGCGCCCCACCACGGCAAAGCGTGTGCGATTATGGGGGTCGTCCTGGATGTGCGCGCTGACGACCTGCAAATTGTACATTTGTCCCGCAATCTGGCCGGCAATCGCGGCCACGGTCGGGTCGTCGCCGGCCATGCGCGCCGCTTCGGCATTGGAAGCCACGGCGTGGCGTTCCATATTGGGGTAATGCTGGTTGAGCCAGGCTTGGCACTGGGCCAACGCCTGCGAATGCGCGCAGATGCGCGTCACACCTTCCATGCTGCCGGTTTTGGTCATCAGGCTGTGATGCACGGCAATCGATACTTCGCCACTGATCGAAAGTGAAGTCTGCAACAGCAGGTCAAGCGTGCGGTTGATCGCACCTTCCGATGAATTCTCGACCGGCACCACGCCGAAGTCCGCCGTGCCGGCTTCCGTCGAGCGAAACACCTCATCGATCGAAACACAAGGCACACTTTCAACCGCGTGGCCAAATTGCTGGTAAACCGCTTGCTCGCTAAATGTGCCGGCCGGGCCGAGATAAGCGACCGTCACGCGCCGTTCCAGCGAACGGCACAGCGACATCACTTCACGGAAAATCATTTGCATGTCGGCCGACGCCAACGGACCGGGATTGCGTTCAGCCACACGGCGCAACACCATGGCCTCACGCTCGGGCCGGAACACCGGTGCATTGGTCTCGGCTTTCACATGCCCGACTTCCTGCGCCAGGCGTGCGCGGCGGTTCAACAGGTCGACAAGCTGCGCATCGATCGCATCGATCTGATCACGCAAGGGTTTGAGTTTATCGTCGCTCATGGCATTCACGGATTTTCTCCCCTCGCCCGCAGGCGGGAGAGGGGTCGGGGGTGAGGGGGTTCGCCAAGACAAGATGTCTCGCCGTCACCTCACCCTGAGCCTCTGCCGCCCGGAGGCGAAGGAGCAAAGCAGGGTTCACGTCACATCAGACCGCAACGCGTCACACGACGCGACGATCAATGTGACGCTTCGAATTCCTTCATGTAGGCGACCAGGGCTTGCACCCCTTCGATCGGCATCGCGTTGTACAGCGATGCGCGCATTCCGCCCACAGACTTGTGGCCCTTCAATTGCAGCAGGCCATGCTCTTTGGCGCCCGCCAGAAACGCCGTGTTCAGCGCTTCGTCTTTCAGATAGAACGGCACGTTCATGCGTGACCGGCATTGCCTGTCGACCCGGTTTTGGTAAAACCCGGTCGAGTCCAGATAATCATACAACAGGGAAGCCTTGGCGATATTGCGCTGTTCCATCGCAGCTACGCCGCCCTGCTTTTTCAACCATTGAAACACCAGGCCGGCGATATAGATCGCATAAGTCGGCGGGGTGTTGTACATCGAATTATTGTCGGCTACAACCTTCCAGTCGAAGGCAGACGGGCAGACCGGCAGTGCATGGCCGATCAGGTCTTCGCGCACGATCACGACCGTCAAGCCGGCCGGGCCGATATTCTTTTGCGCACCGCCGAAGATCGCGCCGTAGCGCGTCACGTCGACCGGGCGCGCCAGGATATGTGACGACATGTCGGCCACCAGCGGCACATCGCCCACATCGGGAGTAAAGTGATACTCGATGCCGTCGATGGTTTCGTTGGTGCAGATATGCACGTAGGCAGCGTCGGGGGTCAGTTTCCAGTCGGCACGCGGCGGCACGGTGGTGAACTTGCTCGCTTCGGCCGTGGCTGCAATATTGACATTGCAGTATTTCTCCGCTTCCTTGGCCGACTTGCGCGTCCACGAACCGGTCAGCACAAAATCGACCGTTGCAGGCTGCGCTTTGCGCCCAACCAGATTCATCGGCACAATCGCGTTTTCGCCCAGACCGCCGCCCTGCAGGAACAGGATCTTGTAATTCTCCGGCACAGCCAGCAGATCGCGCAGGTCGCGCAAGGCCGCATCGTGGATCGCCATGAATTCCGGTCCGCGATGGCTCATTTCCATCACGGACATGCCGCTGCCGTGCCAGTCGGTCATTTCTGCAGCGGCCTGCTGCAGAACCTCAAGTGGCAAGGCCGCCGGGCCGGCGGAGAAATTAAAGACGCGAGACATATTGGTTATTGCTCCTCTGTCCCACCGACTTCTTCCTCCACATCCGACTCCATCACGCGCTGCAGGCCGGAGAGCTTGGTGCCGTCTTCCACGGCGATCAGCGTCACGCCTTGCGTGGCGCGCCCCATCTCGCGGATTTCCGCCACGCGTGTGCGGATCAGCACGCCACCGGTCGTAATCAACATGATTTCGTCGCTAGGCTCAACGAGCGTGGCAGCAACCACTTTGCCGTTGCGCTCGGAAGTCTGAATCGCGATCATGCCCTTGGTGCCACGGCCATGGCGCGTGTATTCGGTGATCGGCGTACGCTTGCCGAAGCCGTTCTCGGTTGCCGTCAAGACCGACTGCTGTTCATTCTCGGCCACCAGCAGGGCGATCACTTGCTGCCCGTCTTCCAGGTTCATGCCGCGCACACCGCGTGCAGTGCGACCCATCGGACGCACATCGTTTTCGTCGAAGCGCACAGCCTTGCCGGAATCGGAGAACAACATCACGTCGTGGGCGCCGTCGGTCAGTGCTGCACCGATCAGGAAATCGCCTTCGTCGAGGTCAACGGCAATGATGCCGGCCTTGCGCGGATTGCTGAAGTCGGACAGAGCCGTCTTCTTCACCGTGCCGAGGGACGTCGCCATGAATATATAGCGGTCTTCCGGGAAGGTGCGGTTTTCGCCCGATACCGGCAGCACCACGGTCAGCTTCTCGCCGTCCTGCAACGGGAACATATTGACGATAGGCTTGCCGCGCGAATTGCGCGAACCTTGCGGCACTTCCCATACCTTCAGCCAATACAGGCGGCCGCGGTTGGAGAAGCACAGGATGTAATCGTGGGTATTGGCGATGAACAACTGATCGATCCAGTCGTCTTCCTTGGTCGCCATGGCTTGCTTGCCGCGTCCACCGCGTTTTTGCGCGCGATATTCGGAAACCGGTTGCGACTTCATATAGCCGGTATGCGACAGCGTCACGACCATGTCCTGCGGCGTGATCAAGTCTTCGGTGCCGAGGTCGGTCGCATTCAATTCGATCTGCGAACGGCGCTCGTCCTTATTGCCGATACCGTATTCGTTCTTGCACAGCGTCAGTTCGTCGGTGATGATGATCGTCACGCGTTCCGGCTTCGACAGAATGTCGAGCAGATCGGCGATCTGCGCCATCACGTCCTTGTATTCGTTGACGATCTTGTCCTGCTCCAGGCCGGTCAGGCGCTGCAGACGCATCTGCAAAATTTCCTGCGCCTGGTCGTCCGACAGCTTGTACAAACCGTCGGTCTGAATGCCGTAATGCTTGGGCAGGTTTTCCGGACGGAAGGCGTCGATGCCGCCGGCACCTTCTTCGCTCGTGCGCGCCAGCATTTCGCGCACCATGGAAGAATCCCACGCACGCGCCATCAACTCCATCTTCGCCACCGGCGGCGTCGGGGCCGCCTTGATGATGGCAATGAAATCGTCGATATTGGCCAAGGCAACCGCCAGGCCTTCGAGCACGTGGCCGCGTTCGCGTGCCTTGCGCAGTTCGAACACCGTGCGGCGCGTCACCACTTCGCGGCGATGCGACAGGAAGCATTCGAGCATCTGCTTCAGGTTCAACAGCTTCGGCTGGCCGTCGACCAGCGCCACCATGTTCATGCCGAAGGTGTCTTGCAATTGCGTTTGCTTGTACAGGTTGTTGAGCACCACCTCAGCCACTTCGCCGCGCTTCAATTCGATCACCACGCGCATGCCGGACTTATCCGACTCATCGCGGATGTCGGAGATACCGTCGAGCTTCTTGTCGCGCACCAGTTCGGCGATGCGTTCGAGCAGCGACTTCTTGTTCACCTGGTAAGGCAATTCGTCGACGATGATCGCCGTGCGGCCTTCCTTGCCGTATTCTTCAAAGTGCGTCTTGGCGCGCATCACCACGCGGCCGCGGCCGGTGCGGTAACCGTCGCGCACGCCGGAAACGCCGTAGATAATGCCGGCCGTCGGGAAATCCGGTGCCGGGATGATTTCGATCAGATCGTCAACCGTGCAATCGGCATTGCGCAATACGTGCAGCGCGCCGTCAATAACCTCAGTGATGTTATGCGGCGGGATATTTGTTGCCATACCAACCGCGATCCCGGAGGAGCCGTTGATCAGCAGATTGGGCAGCCGCGTCGGCAATACCGACGGCTCCCTTTCCTTGCCATCGTAGTTCGGTACGAAATTG
>DATBQE010000182.1:0-10676 GCA_036561005.1 Burkholderiaceae bacterium
GAAAGTATCGGGCAATTCCACCACGCGTTCGACGACCGCCATCGGCATGGCCAAAGCCGCCCCGGCAGTGCGCACCAGCATGGTCGGCACGATGGACAATTCGATCGGCAGGCGTATCGAGAAGCGCGTGCCGGAACCGAGTTTGGAATCGATACGAATCGCGCCGCGATGTTTTTCCACAGCAGTTTTTACGACATCCATCCCGACGCCACGACCGGAAACGCTGGAAGCGACTTCCTTGGTCGAAAAGCCGGGCAGGAAGACAAGCTGGAATGCCTCGTCGTCGGTTTGCGCCGCATGTTCGCTGATCAAGCCCTTGGAGATGGCTTTTTCGCGCAAGCGTTTCGGGTCCATGCCTTTGCCGTCGTCGGACAACTCGATCATGACGCTGCTCGCTTCCTGCCAGGCCTTGAGCGAAATAATCGCTTTGGTCGATTTGCCGGCTGCCGCGCGGTCTGGCGCCTCTTCGATGCCGTGGTCGAGCGCATTGCGCAGCATGTGCACCAGCGGATCGTAGAGACTGTCGACGACGACCCGGTCGACTTCCGTTTCCGCGCCTTCGATCACCAGTTCTACGTCCTTGCCCAGATCCTTGGCCAGTTCGCGCACCAGGCGCGGGAACTTCTGGAACAGCCGGCCCACCGGCTGCATGCGCGTCGAGAGCGTAGCGCGCTGCAATTCGGTGGAATAGCGCGAAGCGCGATTGAGCGTTTCGGCCAGCGCCGCCATTAGGGTGGCGGCCGTGCCTTCGAACGGGAATTGCGCCAGTTTTTCCAGCAGCACCGCAGCCTGATTGGCCGCCTGGACCGATTCGCCGGCCACTTCAAGCAGTGCATCGAGCTTGATCGCGTCGACGCGGATGCTTTCTTCCTTGACCGGCGCGCTGATCATGCGCTCGCCTGCAGGCGCCGCCTTGGCTCCGGCCGGCGCCGCGGTTGCGACCTCTGCCACTGCTTCGTGTTCTTCTTCCTCTTCGAGTTCCGCCTCGGCTTCCACTACGGCGTCATTGCTGTTGCCGCCGGCGGCAACCTGCGCATGGGCCGGCACAACGGCATTGAACAGCGCAACCCAGTCGAGGTTGGCGTCAACGGCATGCACCTTGGGTGCAGCTTTTTTCGTCGGCTTCGGCTTTGCCGCCGGTTTGGCGGCCGCCTTGGCAGGAGCGGGTTTGGCTGCCGCCTTGTTGCCTTCGATGGCATCGGTGAGGATCTTTGCCAGATCGTCCGGCATGGCAGGCAGGCTTTCGGGCGGTGAACCACCGGCCAATTGGTTGAGCTGGTCTGCCACGAAGCCGCTGGCCTGCAAGGCCGCTTCGATGGCAATCGGCGTAACCGGTGCCTTGCCGGTGCGCAGCGCGTCGAACAGGTTCTCGGTCAGATGGCAGGCCGAAACCATGGCCGGCAGATTCATGAAGCCGGCGCCGCCTTTGATCGTATGGAACGACCGAAACACCGCGTTGAGCGTATTGAGGTCGTCAGGGTGGCGCTCAAGCGTCAGAAGGTGCTCTTCCACGTTCGTCGCAAGATCGATCGCCTCGACAACGAAATCTTTGAGCATGTCATCCATCAGAACCCCAGATCGGCAAGTAAGCTATCCACGTCATCCTGTTCCATCGCCTTGGCGGGAACCGATGGGCCTTGCATCAGCTCGGCAGGTTTGGCTTCCATGGCCGCGCGGGTTTCCGGCGGCGCATTATCGAGCAGCAACTGCGCAAGTTCGCGTTCGGCGGCGTGCGTCACGTTGACGATCTTCTTGATCAACTGGCCTGTAATGTCCTGGAAGTCCTGCGCCATCATGATTTCGAGCAGGCGCGCCTTTTCGGCATCGGTAGCGTCGTTGACGGCTGCGGCGAACTGGCGCGAATCGCCGGCCAGCGCCTTGAAATCGTCCAGGCTCATCTTGCCCTCGAACAGCAGGCCCCAGCGGGCATCCATGTCCTTGGCCTTCTTTTGCAGCAAATCCTGTTCCGGCATGCCGACATCGATGGCATTCAAGACCTTGTTGGCGGCCTGTTCCGTCAGGGAAGCGACATATTCCAGGCGGTCCTGGGCGTCGGTAATCTGGGTCGCGACGTTGGAGAGCGATTGATCGTAGCCGAGCTGGCGCAGCGAATCGTGCAGCATGCGCACAATACCGCCCAGGCGCTCAAACATCGGCTTGCCCGATTGGTCTTCGGCGAGCTCGGCATGCGCGGGTGCAGACACTGCAGGCTGCGCCGCAGGCGCTGCAACGGTTTCTTTTCGCTCGGCCGACACTTGATCGAACAGTGCCTCGAAATCTTCTGCGTCATCGGTCATGTCCATCGTCCTTTAAAACGGCGTTCCTTCATGGTGCCAAAGCGGGACCCAAGCGCAATCCCCCTGTTTATCCTAAGCAATAATACCCAGATTTAAGGTGGGCGCATAGGTATTAGATGACGGCTTTGCCGTCTTTGCAACGGCGAAACGATGACCTGACCCTTTTATAGAGGCCCGTGAAACCATATTTCACAATTGACGCGCGAATGTGACACGCAGATTTGGCGTGTGATACGCGGTGAAGATTAACCTTTGGCAACTCAGTTCTAATTGAAAGGACGAAACCGTGCCGGCATCGGTGCGCTGCCGGCACTTGTGCACCAGGGCAATCAGGCAGCGCGCGTCAAGGCCTTGGCGCGGCGCTGCAACACAAAGATCGGTTGCGCCCATTCGGTGTCCTTTTTCTTCTTGCTGGTGATCAGCGTCAGCTCGGAAGGGTCGTAGACGTCGGTATTGTGCGTCAGCGGCGTCGTCATCAAATATTGCGCCTCGGTATTTTTGAGGAATTCGCCAACCAACTGGATGTTGCGGATATCAAGGTGGGCAAACGGTTCGTCGATGAACACAAAGCCGCCCGAGCCGTCTTCCGACTTGAGCAAGCCAACCAGCAGGATCAGCGACTTCATCACCTGCTGCCCGCCGGAAGCCTCGCCGTCGTTCAAACCAATTGGGCCCTTGCCGTCGAACTTGAAGCGCACATGCAGGCCGGCCTGGGCCAGTTGGATGTCGTCATTTTCCAGACGCACCGGGTCGGCGTTGACTTCGATGCCGGCCAGTTCGCCCAATTCCTTGATGTTGCGGCTGTAAGCCTTGACGGTATAGCGTAGCCGCTCGATATAGGCGCCGCGCGCGTTGCCGGTGGCTTCTATGGCGCGGTTGTTCTGGTAACGTCGCTCTTCGGTTTCGGTCTGGCGCGCAATCAACTGGTTGTGCAGGCGCACATGCTGGTCGACCACGGTCGAGTCGGTTTCCCAGTCGTCGCGTTCCAGGTCATGCGACAGGCTCTTGATGCGCAAGTCAACCTGGTGCGCATTCTGGTGCTCGGCAAACAGTGCCGCGCCCCGTGCCGGTTTGCGCCAGCCGAAGGGGAGGCGGCGCCAGGTCTGACGCATGTCGACCAAGCTCTGCGCATGCGCCGTGCGTTCATCACGCTGGCGCTTTTGCGATTGCCGGTGGCCACTTTCGTTGTCGCTCAAGGCATTGCGCGCGTTTTGCCACGAAGCGTCGGCGCGCGTGCGTGTCTCGGTTGCGCTCTTTAACAAGGGGTACAACTCGCCCAGGCGCGTGCCGACTTCAGTGCGCGCCGTCTTGAGCGGTGCCGCACTGTGCTCGGCTTCGTCAAACTCGGGCTGGCGCGCAATCAGTTCCTTGGCCGCATCGACACCGGCCAGGCGCGCCTTGAGCGCGCTGGTTTCGCCGGCCAGTTTGCCGATCTTCAGCGTCAATAAATCTTCTTCGGCTTCCAGTGCGGGCAGCGAACGTTGCAAGGCGGCCATGCGTTGCGAACGCCCGGCCTGGCCAAAACGGTAACGCGCAACTTCCACATGCAGCGAGCGTCCGCCGCGCCGTTCCCGGTGGAAGGCTTCCGGCGTGATCCATTCGTCGGCACCGGTCTGGCGCATGCCTTCTTCAACCGAATCGACCAACTCGATGCGGGCCAGTTGATCGATCAGCCAGGCCGGCGCTGGCGCGCTGAACTTGACCACCGAGAGCAGGCTGTTCTTGGCCGCTTTCGGCGGCTGCACGCGGTCTGCCACGATAAAGTGGCCGTAACGTTCCTTTTCGGCGATGCGGAAGGCGCCGGCGGCGTCGCGCGCGTTTTCCAGCAGCACCACCGAGGTCGAACTGCGCAGCACGCCTTCCACCGCAGCTTGCCAGCGCGGGTCGGTCACTTCAACGATATCGGGCAGCATGGCATGCGCGATGCCGGCTTCGTCCAAAGCACGGCGCATGGAGCGCACGTTTTCCGGCTCGGGCATCACGCTCTTGCCCTGCAACGCGTCAATCGCCTGTTTGTCGGTGGCAATTTGCAGGCTGATGCGTTCGCGCGCCTGGCGCAGGCGTCCCAGTTCTGCTTCGCTGGTCTCCAGTGCAGCCGTGACTTCGGCAATGTCGGTGCCGGCATCCGCCGCCAGCTTTTGCAGGCGCAGCTTTTGTTCCAGCAGGCTTTCCTTCGGTTTCAACTTGCTGTTGATTTCCTGCAAGCGGTTTTCCAGCGTGGATTTTTCGCTTTCCAGACTCGCTTCATTTTGCTGTGCGGCCGTGAGCGTGTTGGCGCGTTGCGCGACTTCGGCGCGCTTCTCCGACAATTGCCCTTCGTGCTGCTGCAGCGACTTGCGCGCTTCGCGCAGCGTGACGCCGACGCGCGAAGCACGTTCGCGCGCTTCGTGATATTCCAAGGTCGGCAGAATCTCCTCCTGCAGGTCCTGGCGTTCCTTGTTCAAGCCTTCCCAGCGGTGATAATTGGCCACACGCAGGCGCAGACCTTCCAGGTTGGTCTTGGAGGCTTCCAGTTCCGACTCAAAGCGCTGCAATTCGGTTTCGGTATCGCGCTGGTGGCGTTTCGCTTCGTCGTAGGCGTCCAGCACTTCCTTGTCGCCGAACACCTGGAACACCAGGTCGAGCAACTGGCGCGGCGCGTATTCGCACAGCTTGTCGGTTTCGCCTTGCTCGAGCGCCAGCACCTTGGCCATGGCAGGCGACAGGCCGGCATTGGCCAGGCGCTTGCGATAACTTTCCACACCGAGCCAGTCGGACGCTTCCTGGATGCCTTCGATTTCCACCACGCCGCCGCGCATCAGGTATTGGCGCTTCCAGTCGCCGCCGTTCTTCTGTATCTGGCAAAACAGCGTGACTTCGTCTTCACTGAAAAAGCCTGAAGCACGGAAAGGCCGGTTCGACAATTGCCGCCCGACCGGTTTGTTGTCCACCACTGCGCGTATCCACGCGGTTTGCTGGCCCGAATGGCGCGCATAATGTTTGTAGGTGCGGCCCATCGAGCAATCGAGGCCGAACAGCGTGCGCAGCGCGTCGAGCAGGGTGGTCTTGCCGGAACCGTTTTGCCCGGCAATGGTGATGATCTTCGCGTCAAGCGGAATATTCTTGATGCGCTGCCAATAGTCCCAGTGAACCAGCTCCAGGGATTTGATATGAAACATGGTGTTTCCTGACTTTATTCTGAAAGTGATTGCGAAACTTCGACAGAAGGCGTATCGAGCACGTCGGCGGGCATGATTGCCTCCGCTTCAAGTTCGGCTTCAACTTCATCTTCAACTTCGGCCTCAGCCGGCTTCGCCGGCGTCGCGAGTGTCGCGAGTGTCGGAACAGGGCGGCCAAATACATCGGCCAGCGCGCCGTTGATGATGCGTTCCTTCAGCGTGTCGGTATCCATCATCAGATCGAGCAGCGGGCCTTCGACGATGGTATCGCCCTTGCGCTCGATGAAGCCGAGCTTGGCCAACTGGCCGAGATTCATGTCCATGCGCGTCTTCTTGCCCAGCTTGTCGCCGAAGTCAGCCAGCAGGGCGCGATAGGAAATGCCGATCGACACCTCCTCGGCACGCGGCATCGGTTTTTCCTTGCCGAACATGTCGTTCTGGTTCTGGTCGGCCGGCTGGTGCGCTTCCTGGCGCTCGCGTTTGGGTAAAATGATTTGCGCCCACAACACCACGAGCAGGGCCACACCGTCGCGCGCAAGGCCGAAGTTATTGTTTTGCCAGACCTCGCGCGCACCGAAAATCTTCGGCTCCACATCGCGCGTCAGCGCCAGCGTGACAAAGTCGGCATAAACGTTATCGACAAACTTCATGCCGCAGGCTGCCAGGCGCGCATCGACTTCCGTACGGAACAATTCGTCGGACAGGGCGCGCCGCACCAGCTTGTCTTCGCGGCGCAGCGTTTGATGCGTCAAAAGGCGCGCAATCAGGATTTGGGAATCGTCGTTCATTTGCGTAACCTTGGTCTCATTTCTGCATGTCTCGCGTAGTGCTGCTCTTGTTGCTGCTCTTATTGCGGCTTTTGTTGTTGCTTTTCATTGCCCGGCTCCAGCGTTGCGGTCGAGATCGCCGCCACGTGCGGGTCGTCCAATGCCGTCATCTCGTCCTCGGAGCGGAACACAATCGGCAGGCGCGCCAGTTTGGCCGTGGCGCCCTGCAGGCTCGCTTCGCTGACGTCGCCCAGCAGCGGCAGCAGCGACGCGCGGTAGGAAGCGACCGCAAAGCTGGCCGGCAGCAGCGCGTCCTGCACCGGGGAGCCGGCGCTTGCGCCGTCGGCTGCACCTGGGGTGAACGTCGACAGGCGGTCCAGCCAATCGTCCAGTTCCAGCATCATGGTGCTGGTTTCCTCCAGCGCCACTGGCGCATCCTGGCCGCCCGGCAAAAGGTTCGGCACGGCGGCAAGGCGGTCGCTCAGCAATTCGGTTTCGGCCACGTCGACCATTTCTGCCGGCGTGACGAACAAGGGCGTGATCGGCAGCGCCAGGGCACCGGTTGCCAGCGCGGCGATATCGTCCAACTGCAGCAGCCAGGTTTTGATGTCCGTGGTCGAGAGGCCGGATTGGCCCAGATGCACGCGTTGCCGCTCGATCTGGTTCAGCGCGCGCGAAAACATCCCCTGCATGTTGAGCAAGGCGCTCTGCGCCCGGCCGATGGCTTGCGCTGCGCGGTGCGTGGCGCCGTCGGCCGAGGGGTCGGTAGTGATCGAATGGATGATGTGCGAGCCTTTTTCCACCCAGTCGCACGCCATATGCCATTTCGCCTGCGAGGCGCGCAAGCGGAATTCCGAGCCCGAGGCGATGGCGTCGCGGAATTCCTCGGTCAGTTCCACCAGCCGGCCCAACAGATGTTGCAATTGTTCGGCGCTCACGCCGCCTACCGCTTGCGCACCGGCCACCTGGGACAGCAAAAAGCCCATCTCGACTTCATTGTCGTTCTGGTTCAGCAACAGCAGGCTGTCGAGCGCGGCCAGCACATTGCGCGCCGTGGCCGTCACGCGGTACACGCCCTGGCTCTGGTCCCACATCAGCAATTGATGCGAGCGCAGCCGCGAGAGCACGGTTTCCAGGCTGTCCGGGTCCATGTAGGCCAGGCGGATGTTGATGTCGGCACGCGAAAAGCTCGGCGTATCCGGGTCGGACGCCAGCTCGCGCAACACCAGCAGGCGCACCAGCACCCCATCGAAACCGCCGTGGAACAAGGCCGTGAAGGCTTGAATCGTGGGTTGGGAGCGCTTCAGGCGAAACACCGCCTCGATGTCGTCGGGCGCTATCTCGGGCTTGAAGTAGGCTTGCAGGGAGTCGTGCTGGTCGTTGTCAGGGGAATCGGTAGTCATTGTATTGTTCTGCATCCCGATATTGTAAGGCAGGCCGGGCCCGATTCCGGCTTAAACAGGGTGACTTTCTGCGATTGGGCAGGCCGCGCCCATAGGCAGCGCAGCAGTGGTTAGGTGAATTTGCTGAATTCGCAGCAATTAGTCGAAAATCACGACAAATGGCTCGCCTTTTCGAGAAGTTTGCGAAATGTGGAATATTATCCAAATTATATTTTTCGATATCGACCAGTCAATGTGGCTTGAGCAGAATTTCGATGCCCCGCGGCCGCGGCCGCAAAATTTTTCTTCTCCGCACCACAAGGTGGTTTGACATGTCACACTGACATTAGCATTATGTCGATTGTTGCCAACTGAAAAGCGCCCGCATGCGGCTTGCGCAGGCGTTTCTGTCCATATCGAGGTTCGTACCGGTTTTTAAACAATAAGGAAACCATCATGCCTGTGATCGTGGTAGCCAATCCCAAGGGGGGCGTCGGCAAGAGCACGCTGTCGACCAATCTGGCCGGATATCTGACTTACCAGGGCTTTAACGTCATGTTGGGCGACGTCGACGTGCAACAGTCTTCGCGCTCCTGGCTACAGCTCAGGCCGGCAGCATTGCCGCCGATCGCCGCATGGGACATCGTTGACGGCCACATCGCCAAACCGCCCAAGGGCACCACCCACATGGTGCTCGACACCCCGGCGGGCCTGCATGGCGGGCGCTTCGAAAAGGTCATGAAGATCGCCGACAAGGTGATTGTGCCGCTGCAGGCATCGATGTTCGACATCCTCGCCACCCAGACCTTCCTGCAGGAACTAAAGGACTTCAAAGGCAAATTCGAAATCGGCGTCGTCGGCATGCGCGTCAACAGCCGCACCCGCGCCGCCGAGCAGCTATCCCACTACGTCAACGGCCTCGGCCTGCCGGTGCTTGGGTTTTTGCGCGATACGCAGAACTACGTCCAGCTTGCGGCGCACGGCACGACGCTCTGGGATGTGGCGCCTTCGCGGGTTGAGAAAGACCTGGAGCAGTGGCAGGAGTTGATCAAGTGGGTGGCTGCTTAACCTGCCTGTTCAATCCGCCTGGCGCAGTCCGGCGAAGGCACGCCTTTTTTTCCATGCGGCGCACCTGCGCCTCATTCGGCTCCCATCAAGGCCCGGCCCGGCCTTTTCCTCGCAATCAGTCTGAGCAAAACGTGACCCTTCCACATCCACAGCCCCGACAGCGCCATGATGGGGAAGAACACAAACCGTACCGCTGGCGCGTAGTTTGGAATCTGCTCAAACGGGCTGTAGATATAGCCGATGATGGGAATGCTGATGACAAGATGCATCCAGCGAAAAATCGTGCGTAGTGTGAAGTCTTTCATGATCGTTACTCCCCGTCTTTCGCCAACACCTTTTCCAGGTTGCCGAAGAACTGCTGCCAGCCGTACTTGGCGCCTTGGTATGCCTGCTCCTGGTCCGGGCGGAAACCCATTTGCTCCATGCGAAGACGCGTGCCGGTGCCGCTGGGCGTCAGCGTCCAGGTGACTTCGCTTTCCAGGCCCATGGCATTCCAGGTGTAAGACAACGTCTTGCCCTGTTCGACCGTTCGCACTTCGCAATCCACCTGCCCCCAGTCGCCGGTGAGCTTGAAGCTGTGGCCCACTACGGGCGCAAAATCGTTTTTCATCAACCACTCGGTGATCAGGTGCGGCTGCGTCAGCGCGCGCCAGATTTTTTCAGGCGGGTGGGCAAAGTCGCGTTCAACCACCACGGAGCGCAATTCGATTGCGGCTTGAAGAGAAGAGCTCATTATTGGTCCATCCTTTTCAAAAGTGATTCGAGATCGTCGAACCTGTCGTTCCAGAAAGCGCCATATACGCGCATCCAATCCAAAATAGGCGCCAGCGCCTGCGGTTCGGCCCTGTAGTGCGTCTCGCGCCCATCTCGCCTGTCGTGGACCAGCATCGCCTGTTTCAGCACCCGCAAATGCTTCGACACCGCCGGCTGCGACACGCCGGCGCGGTCGGTCAGTGCGTGCACGGTCTGCTCCCCTTCGCGCGCCAGATGTTCAAATATCGCCCGGCGTGTCGGGTCGGCAAGGGCTTTGAAAATTTCGTCGGTGATCGGGTGCATGCGTTGAATCATAACCATTGGGTTATGGATTGTCAAGTTCAATGTTGAGGCTGCGGATTTTGTCGCTCACAAACGATTGGTATGCGGTATTAATCTTCCCACAGCGTGCGCTTTCCCGGCATCGCTATTCGACTTCGAATCTACGGCCTGTCGGTACCGCTGATCTGGACGGAATTCGTGCCTCGCCTGCTTCTGCGTCCGCGCCAACCGCGCCAAGCTTTTCCTGTGAGCCAGAACGTCGGAACCAGAATCACTAGCCATGGCAGCAGCGCCGCAATAAACGTGACCAACCCACCGGCGCTTGACATCAACACGTCGCCGGCCTGGTTCCATGCCGTGACGAGCGGAGCGGAAAAGCTTCGCGCCGGTATTGACGAAGCGGAACGGAAAACGATATCTACTTCGACCATGTCCGTCTGCTTGGCCAGTACCTTGCGCGTGCTGCTGATCGCGTCAAGCGAGGCCTGAGTATCGGCCAGCTGCTTTTCGATTTCGATCACGTCCTTGATTTGCGCTGTCCTAACGGCCAGCATGCGGCGCAGCCGATTGCGCAATTCGGTCAGGTTTGCAATGCGTGCGTCGGCGTCAATAACCGCACCGGTCTTGTCCAATGCTTCGCGCTGGTGGCGCAAGACCTTTCCGCCAGCCTCAATCCCGACGAGGAATTTTTCCACGGCGCCCGGCGGTAGTCGCAACGATATACTGGCCGTTGGCGTCACGTATTGGGTCGCACCGTTGATGTTTGCCTCCAGTACCTCCGCCCCAAGTTCATCGGCTTTTTTTAACGCCCCATCAAACGCCGCCTGAATGGCAGTAGCCGGAAATTCGACCTCGAGCACATGCTTGAGCGCAATGTAACGCCGCGACTCGCCCGATAGATTTGCCTTTTCGGAATCCGGCAGTGCGGCAGTTTGGGCAGGATATGTGAGAGAGTCCGGCTCTATCATC
>DATBQE010000183.1:0-41184 GCA_036561005.1 Burkholderiaceae bacterium
TCTTGGCATGAGGGTTAATTTAATTGCTTGGTATCTTGGGGCGATCAATGGCTGCCGCCGACCTTTAATGGGGATGCAAAAGTGGGGATGCAAAATTTTGGGATTACAATTGCGTGCACGTTATGCGCAAAGTCAGGGCGAGACCTGGTACCCCAAAATTGCAGTATATTCGGCGCTTCCGGGTTTCTTGCCGAGTACCAATAGATTGCCGTAGTCGTGCGGGGTCATGGCTAGCTTAAACACTTCCCCGTTCCGGTTCAGCATTTCCCATTGATCGTTTTGCACGATTGCCATTTCTTCAAAGCGATCGCTCTGAATCGAAAGCTCCACCGGATCACCTCGGTGCAAGCGATAGGAAAGCGGCGCATGCTGGATGATCGCTTCGTGAAAAGGCAGGTCGTAGGTGCGCACGAACGCGCCGCCGAAATCAGGGGCTTGCATGGCGCTCCATGCTTCCTCGCCCAATATTCCAAGACGGAAAAAGGCCGGCCCGACGTCCGGCATCATCTCGAATTCGCGCTTGCCCAAATGCGGTGTCGATTGCAGCTGCCAGCGCTCATCCAGCGGGAAATGCGAAAACATCATCTGCTCCGGCGGCGCAAGAAAATAGCTCTCGGTCAGTACTTTGATGTACCGATTGCCCTTGACATAACCGGCGCCCCACGTGGCATCGACCAGGCGCCACTGGCCGTCTATCCTGACCGCATTCCAGGTATGATTGGGTTTGTCGAAGCGCGTTCCGGAAACATGTCCATAAGCCTTCGCGTAGCCCTTGATCGTCACGGCTTCAAGGCCGGCTTCATGTGCTAATTTTTCGAATAGCGTGGCGTAGCCGTCGCAAATACTGCGACGCTGGCGCATCACCTGCTCGGCATCCATTGCAACGAGGGTATTGGAAAAATAGGCATCGACATCGTAGCTGATGCGGTCAGCCACCCAGCGAAATATCGCTCGCGCCTTCTCTGTGTCGGTTTGGGTGGGTTGTGAAAGGTAAGACACCAGCGAGCCGGGCGTTGCCTCTACCGCGGATGGGGCCGCCAACGCATGGGCATCGATCATGGCAAGGCGCTCACTGTCCTGTACGGCGGCGTACGCGCGCTGCGTCAGCACACAACAGGCAAGCAGTGAAAGCAGGGTCACTGCAGCCACCAGTTCTGTGCCGATTCGCATGTTGCTTCCCCGCTCCCAAATTGCCAACCTGCAGCGCCAACCTGAAGCGCCAACGTGCAGCGCTTGCTTGCAATCAAGAATCGGCTGATCCTTGACCCGGTTCAACCGGATTTACAAATTCTTACCGAACTTAAATATTAAGCAAGCCATAGTCGCGCGCGCCGGCGCCGGGAAAGACTGTTTGCAAATCTTTGTCCGATAGACCGTACAGACGCTGGAACAGTCCGGCAAGCACGGCGCGATAATCGTTCAACACGGGGAAGTCGCGATTTTGCAACAGATTGGCCTGGGAAACTTCCACTTGGTCCCCTGCAATCCTGCCGCCTTTGACCGCACCGCCAAGAACCCAGAAGACGGAACCGTGGCCATGATCCGTGCCGCGCGTGCCGTTCTCACGAAAAGTGCGGCCGAATTCCGAGATGACGACGACCACAGTCTGTTTCCACATGGTGCCCATTTCCTGGGCAAATGCTGCAAGGCCGCGTCCGAGATTATCGAGGTTGCCGGCCAGTGCGCCCGATGCGCCGCCCTGATTGACATGGGTGTCCCAACCGCCCACATCGACGAAGCCCAATTGATAACGTTCGTTCATCAGACGCGCCATGCGGCGCGCTTCCAGTTCAAACCCCTTTGGTGATATTGCGCCGCGATTGGCCGCCTGCATTTCCTGATCGATTTCACGCCCGACTTCCATGCGCAGATCCAGACCCTCGCGCACATTGTTTTCCAATGGGTGTCCCGCATACATGGCTGCGAGGATGGCGGATTGCCTGTCGTCGAATGGCGGCTTGCCGGCGCCTTTGAGCGACACGTTCGGCACATTGGTCTTGCCTTTGAATACGGTAGGCAACGCGTCGGTGAAGGAAATCGGTTTCGCGCCGCTGACGACCTGCGCCAGCCGATTCATGAAGCCCGAAGAAAAATCGCGGCTTTTCTGCCCGCTTTGGCCGGCTTCAATACTGTCCTGGGTTTCAAAGTGGCTGCGCGATAAATCGTCGGTGCCGGAAAACGGCATGAACAGTGCCTCGCCGCGTTGGTAAAGGGGGGCAATGCTTTCGCGCAGTGCGGGATGAAGGCCCCAGATGTTGTCGAGCATGATGGCTGCCTGCGCGTTCTTGGCATCGGGCCTGGCAATCGCAATGGTCGGGCGCGATTCGTAATAGAAGTTACTGCCGTAAGGCACCAGCAAGTTAGCTGCATCGTAACCGCCGCGCAGGAACACCAGCAGGAAGCGATTTTGCGGAGCTTGCGCTGCGCCCGGTGTGGCCGCGTAGAGCGTACCCGCATGCATGCCCGTGGCGCCCAGCAAGGCGAGCGCGGCGCTACGTTGCAGGAGCGCGCGGCGCTTCGGGTCGAGCGGCGCAGAATCGTGCTTTGACATAGCGACTTTCCTTTCAACGGTACATGAAATCGGGTGACGCAAGCAAATAGGCATTCCATTCTGCTTGCGATGCGGCCTTGTCGAGGGCAAGTTTGGCCGGTGCACTCACGACATTGTCCATGGTGTCGTAGAACAGGCGATTCGACAGCATCGGAAAACCGAACGCCACCGGCGGGCTGCCGTCTTCCGAGTCGAATAGTCCGGCGCTGCCGCTGCCGATCGCGCGCGCAATCTCAAATCGTTTGGACATCTGCCCCGAGCTGGCCCAGTCGCGCTCGCGCAGGCCATATCCATCGGGCGTCAGGCGGCCGTATAGCGGTTCGCCGAGCGCATTGAGCCAATTGTTGACCGGCTTGAGGTTGGTCACTGTTTTGCCATTGTAGGCGAGCCGCATGGCCGAGATGACGTAGTGCATCGGATCCTTGAATTTACCGCCTAGCGAAGCGTTGAATTCCTTGGCCGAAAACATGGTGCGCAAAACTTGCGCAATGTCGCCGTCGCTGCGCTCGAAGGTTTTTGCCATCCGCTCGACCAAAGCCGGCGGCGGGGCGTCGCTGACGAAATAGAGTGCGAGTTTGTTGGATACGAAGCGCGCCGTGGCGGGTTGGCGGGCGATGATATCGACGGCTTGCTCTACTTCGTCCCAACCGCTACCCTTAATTGTCTGGCCAAGGAACACCTTGTCGCCAAAATCGTGGCGGGCCGGATTGAATTCGAAGCTATCTTCGCGTTTGTACAGCGCCTGCCATTCCGGCTTCAGGCGCGGCGCGCTTGCCTGGGTATTGATTCCTACGCCAGTCAGGATGCGTGCAAGTTCCTGCACGTCTTGCTGCGAATAGCCGCCATTGATGCCGAGCGTGTGCAACTCAAGCAACTCGCGGGCATAATTTTCGTTGATCTTGCCGCCGGCACTCTGCGCGTTATCCAGATAGACCAGCATCGCAGGGTGCTTCAACGTGGCCATGACCAGATCGCGGAATTTGCCCAGCGCGTAAGGGCGGATCGCGTGTTCTTCGTAGTCGGCTACCGACCAGCGCAGATTTCCCTTGCCCTGGAACACGCTGAAGTGATTGTCCCAGAACCAGACCATTTGCTCGCGCAGTTGGGCCGGTGAATACAGGGCGCGCAAAAGATGGCGTTTGCCGGTTTGGTAGACGATCCTTGCGGCCGCTTCGTTTTGTAGCTTACGCGCGGCTTGCTTCTCGTCGTCGGTTGCCAGCGTGTTGATGCGCCGATTTTCCGCGTCGACATCGGACAGGATTTGCATCAGTGACTGGTTGAGCAGATCCAGGTGCGCCAGATCCCCGCTCAGTTGCGGCGGATCAACCTCGTCGCCGGCGCGCAACTGGGCCTCGAGAAAAGCTTTGCGTCCCAAGGTTTGATAACGAGCCACGGTCGCACCGTCGATGCCGTACGTGAGACGGTTGAGCCAGCGCACATCTTCTTCAGTCAGCGGCTTGGCCGCGGCATCGGCCGGCCAAGGCTGGATGTAGGCGCAAAGCAGAAGCAGGGAAACGATAATTTTCATTGTTTACCTTCACAGCCAGGGGATTGCAATGGCGATGGCAACGGCAATTCGGAGAGACCGCGGCCTCTCCGAATTGTGCTTACATTTGTGTGCCGTTTGCGGCTCAATCAACGACGGTGGTCGTGATCGCCGTCGCGGTGCCAACCTTCGTGCTCGCTGCGATAGCCTTCATAACCACGGTCGTGGCGGTAGGCGTCGTAGCCGCGTTCACGGCCGTAACCCCGATAGCCATGTTCAAAACGCCAATCGTGTTCATAGTAGTATGGCCGCTCATAGCGCACAGCCGGTGCGTAACCTTCATACACCACTGGCGCGGGTGCATAGACCGGAGCCGGTGCGACGTAGGCGATGGGTGCGATCGGCAGACCGACGCTGACTTCCAGGCCGAAGCGGTCATGCGCCATGGCCGGGGCTGCGGCGATTAGAAGCGTAGCGCCTGCAATCAAGCCGGCAGTGGCGGCGATCAGTGACTTTTTCATGATGTTGCTCCTTTCAGTTGGTACAACGAGGGTGTTCCTGCCTTCAATAACGCCCCTCGCGACAATCCGGTCTGCTCAATTCGGTAAGGATTGCAACAAAATGTATCCGTTTGCGCACCGGCCGCGACGCACCGGCAAAAAAATCCGGCCACAAAAGTGGCCGGATTAGAGAAAACGTCGAGTCATTGCGTTCTTTGACCGAGGTCAAAGCCATCTACTGATAGGAATTACTGGAGATCGCGCTCGTTGACGCCTGACGGGAGCATGCGCGGCACATAGGCGAACCCGGAAAAGTCGCGCATGTGCCCGCTCGCTCCAACGACCAAGTCGTCACGCCGAATGGCAAGATGCGAATGGCCGGAATGTTTGACAGCCGCCTCCGTTTTGTAGGTTTCGAAATAGGAACCCATCAATTGCTTCAGGTCCGGCATGCGCGGCCCATGCCAGCTCACGGCAAAGACGATGCCGCCGGAAACGTATTCGCGCACGACGATCCCGTTGGAAGTCGTCATTTCGTGCACTGTGTAGTTGAGCTTGCTGGTCGACAGCGGTGTCGCCGCCTTCATCTGCATCCGATCGCCCTGCAAAGAGCTGGCCGGCTCGCCCAATGCCGCATGCGCGGAGGGGGAGAGTGCCAGCACCAGTAGCGCCAAGGACAATAGAGATTTCCTCAATTTCATTTTTTCCTCACTTCGAATCTGCGGTTATTCATCGATCTCGTCTGAAAGCGTATCACGCTTTGCGCTCCTGCTCACGCCAAATGTCGTTCCCATATTGCTCAGGAAGGCAGTCTATCGGGAAACTGATACACTTCCTCCCCATTCTGCGCGGCGCTTGCGGAGCCGCAAAATCGGCATGATCGAAAACGAGGAGTAACAGTTGCATGGACACCAAAAAAATCGGAACCAGACTGCTTTTGCTGGGTTTGTTGCTCGTGATTGTTGCCCTCGGCTGGTGGTTCTGGTTCTATGCGCCGATTGCGCACCGGCTCGACGTCAGCATCGGTCGCGCTAGCAGTTGCTTCTACTCGAATGAAGGAATTTGCGCAGCGGCGACGAGCATTGCACAATTGACCGGCAAAACTCCCTACAGCCCCGTTCTGGCATGGATCGGCGCGCTATTGGCTGGCGTAGGTGCGGTTTTGAAGATCAAGTGAGCATGACTCACAGGAATTGATCGTCTTCGGTCGTTATTGTAATGATCACTGCGGCCTTTTTGCCGCCGCCCAGGTCGAGCACCTGAACCGTCTGACTGATCGTGGCGGCACAGGCACCGCTTTGCATATCCCCGACGATTTCATTGGCAGCTTCGGCCAAGTGTTTGGCGTCGATCACGGTGGTCGGCATGGGCGAGACCGGGCCGCCCTGAAGTGGGCTCGAAGTCAATTGCGCCCCGGTCCAAAAGTCGACTCGGTGCAACCCTCGCCATGGCATGGCCCGTGATTGGAATCGTGGTGCGAAATCTTGCTTGTCATTTTGGTGCCTTTGCCGTTCACGCGGCAGCGAATTGCCGTCGGACTTTAGTCATACTTTCACCAGGCACAGGACCGGCGTGACGGATCGGTTGGAATGCGAGTCCAACCGGGTTTTGCACTGTGGAAAGTATTTATCCCCGAAGCTTGACCGATTAGAACGAGCGTGCCAATCCCATAAATATGGGAATTTTCAGTAAATTTCTTTTGTTGCTGATTGGCAAGACAGTCCGACTTGCTCCGGCGAGGCGGCTCAAGGGCTACAAAAACCAAGCTCGTGCGGAAATCCCCTGCTGTTTGCTGCATTGCCGAGCTGGCTTATGGGTGACACTGGCACGACGAATACTGCTTGGCGAGGCCCTATGTTCTACATGACTGCACTTGGTTTAGGCGTGGCGATGATCGCCATTTTCTCGGGGCAGGTTCTGGAAGGCGCCTCGCTTTGGACCCTGGTGCAACCGGGTGCATTTCTGATTGTGTTCGGCGGAACGCTGGGCGCGGTCGTAGCGCAAAGTTCACCAAAGGATTTCGTCATGAGCCTGGGTCTGTTGCGCTGGCTGTCTCACCCGCCTGTCGCCGACAGGGAAGAGCACATCAAGGAAATTGTCGACTGGTCCAGGATTGCCTATCGCGACGGCGCACTGAAACTGGACGGCCTGGCCGAAGCAATCGATGACCCGCTTCTGCGCAACGGCGTGGAGATGATTGTCGATAATTACGATCCGGAATATATCCGGGATACACTGGTTACCGACGTCAAGATCCGCGATGCGCGCCTGCGCCATGCCGCCAAGATGTGGGAGGCAGCCGGTGCCTATGCGCCGACCGTGGGCATCCTCGGTTCCGTGATCGGCCTGCTGCAAGTGATGAATGGTTTGAACGACGTATCGCATCTCGGTTCGGGCATCGCCGCTGCGTTTGTCGCGACTGTCTATGGCCTGGTGTTGGCTAATCTGGTCTTCCTTCCGCTTGCGGCAAAGCTGCGCGGCATCATATTCGAACTGACGCTGCGCGATGAACTGCGCATCGAAGGCCTGACCATGATCGCGCAAAACAAGCAACCGCGTCTGGTCGAGCGCACGCTGGTTGCCGCCGGTGAACGGGCCGCCAATGTAATCAGCATCCGACGCGTGGCCTGAATATGAAGAGGGAGTTCATTTCGTTTCAGATAGACGCCGAAGTCAGCGAATCGGCCGGCAACAATCGCTGGATGGTGTCGTATGCCGATTTCATGACGCTGCTGTTTGTGCTCTTTCTTGCGCTCTATGCCAAGCTGCCCAAGCATGACGCGCCGGCGTCCCCGGCCCTGTCCGACCCGCGCGCACCGATCATCGCCGGTATCCGGCCGCGTCACGCCGTGCCGGCGCCCGTTGTTGCGGCGCCTGTCGGCGATCCGGCGGACAAACAGCAATCGCTGTTGCGTGAACTTGCACGCACTTTCAATGATTTGGTCGAGGACGGAGAAATCACGCTGGTGACGCGCGATCAGGGCATCCTGCTGGAAGTCAAGGATAGCGCGTTGTTCGCCAGCGGCACGGCGCAACCGGCGCAACATGCCGGCGACATTACCGACAAGATTGCCGCAATTCTCGCGGGGAAGGATAATCGCGTCGTGGTCGAAGGACATACAGACAACGTACCGATCCAGACTGCGCAGTTTCCGTCGAATTGGGAATTGTCGTCTGCGCGCGCGGCATCCATCGTGCGCGCCTTGCAGGAGCGAGGTATCGCGCCACAGCGGCTGGAAGCTTCCGGAATGGCCGACACGAAACCGAAAAGCACGAACCTGACAGCACAAGGCCGGAGCGAGAACCGGCGAGTGAGCCTTCTGGTTCTCAACGAATAGCAACTTGCCCCCGATAGCCTCGTCTTTTTAGCGGAAGAACGGCGAAGCCGTCTGCTCCATCCACAGCGTGGCGGCGAGGCGTGTCATTTCGTTCAACGAACCGCGCTCGTCGAAAGTCTGGCGTAGCCATGCGGCGTCGTTGACGCGCTCGTACGTCATGCGGCTCAGGCGTCGCAGCACAAACTGGTCAATATCATTTTCTGCGTAGCGCTGCAAATCCTGAAGGCGTTCGAGGATGTCGAGTTGTATCGGCATGCGTGAGGCGCGCCTCTGGGTGTCGCGGCTGGGCGGCAATGCAATCGCCCCGTGCAGGCCGAAGCGGCTTGCTTCAAAGCGATTGTATTGATACAGCATATAGTAGTTGTCGTCGATCTCGATCGGCCTTTCTGTGAGCAGCCAGCGCGCCAATAACTGGGCGTAGCCGGCCAGCATGGCGGCGTGTTCGAGCGTCAACGGCGTGTCGCACACGCGGATTTCCACCGTGCCGTATTCGGGTTTGGGACGGATATCCCAGTAAAAATCCTTCATGCTGGCAATGATCTCTGCATGCTTGAGCTCGTCGTAGTAGGTTTCGAATTCACTCCAGCGATGAAGCAGCGGCAAGGTGCCTGCCAGCGGAAACGCCGACACCACGTTGCTGCGCGCGGAGTCGAAAGCCGTGTCGATGCCTTGGTAATAGGGTGACGCCGCAGAAAGCGCGATGAAGTGCGGCACGAAACGGGCCAGGCCATGCGCCAGGTAAATGGCGTCGTCGCCGCTCTCGACGCCGATGTGGATGTGCTGGCCGAACACCGTGAATGTCTTGGCCAGATAGCCGTAGCGATCCTGCAGGAAATGAAAGCGCTGTTGCGGTGTGATGCGTTGTTCGCTCCATTTCTGGAATGGATGCGCGCCGCCACCGGCCACATCGATATTCAAGCGCCGCGCACCGACGACGATGGCATCTCGCAGTGCCTTCAACTCCTCAATGAGGGTGTCGGCGCCGATGTGAATCGACGAATTCAGTTCGATCATGCCTTGCGTGATTTCCAGCTTGATCTGTTCTTTCAATCCTGGCGGCTCGATGGCGGCAAGCAGATCGAGCGCATCCGTTGCGAGATTGTAGTTGCGTCGGTTGAGCAATTGCAGTTCCAGCTCAACACCCATGGTGAAGGCTTTGGATTGGCCAAATGGTAGCGAACTCATGGTTGATCCTTGTGAAATACCTGGGCGTTTCAGACGTGTCCGGCGTCGCCCGACTTGATCAGGGCAAATTGCGTGGCAATCGGCCCCAGCACTTCCCACACGAACAGGCTGCCTGCAATGAGCGGGATGAAGTCGGCCGTTGTGCTGGGGTAGATGGTCGAAATCTGGATCAGGCCGAAACCGGACTCAGTCAGCGGCAAGCTGCCGATGCTGAACCAGGCCGCCTGTTTCCAGCTCAATTTTGCCGGCCGCGCCAGAGCAAACGTGGTCGTACCGATCGCAATACAGCGCGCCGCTACCATCAGCATGACCGGTATGGCGACAGTGGCCCAGTGCAGAACCTGCATCGAAGCACCAAAACTGACAAACATCAACACGATAAATAATTCCCCGATGATGCCGAACTCCAGCTCCATCAGGTCGTAGCGATGATCCAGATTGCGCGAGAGGATGGCGAAGGCCAGCATGGTCAGCAGCACCGGCAGGTGCAGCGCATGGGCGGCGCCTAGGGTCAGGGTGAGGATGGCAATGACCAGCACGAATTGCTGATTGCGCTGGCGCCCCAGCCAGCGCGCCAATGGCATCATGAGCAGATAGGTACAATACGCCAGCAGGAAGGATGCGCCCAGCGAGTAGGCGGTGTGCGCAATCAATGTCAAAGCCGGTGTCGTTTTTTCGGACGCGAGCGCCGGCAACAAAGCGTAGGCGGCAAGCAACGCGATAAAATTGTTGAGCGCGCTCATGGCCGCCAGACGGCGCGTGATATGGCCCTCCGCACGCAAGTCGCGCATGACCGCCATGACGATGGCCGGCGACGTACCAATGGCGAATATGCCGGCCAGGATGGCCGTACTGCGCGAGGTGCCGACCCATTCGAGCGCGAACCAGGTCAAGCCGAAGGTAAGCAACGCCGAACTGACGATATTGAGCAACAGCCAGCGTTCACGAAGCAGCCACGCAAGATCAACGTAGCGCCCCAACTGGTAGACCATCAAGGCCACCGCAATGTCGGCAAAAATATGCATGATGCCGGCCACGTCGCCCGACAGCCAGTTGAGGCCACCCGACCCGAGCGCAAAGCCGATCAATAGATAGCCGCTGATGCGTGGTATCCAGTTGACCCGTGCGAGTAACTGGCCACCGATCAAGCCGAGAATCAACAAGCTGCCGAACAGCAGCAGGGCATTCCAAGTAATTGATTGTGCAGGAACGGGAATCGGAAAGTCCCAATGCATGTGCTCTCCCGAAAATTGTAGTTATTGAAACGAATTTTCTGTTGGAGGCTGGAATGTCGATTCAGTTCCGCAAAAAGTTATTTATTTGATAATCTTAAATGCCTGACGTTACTAATAAAGCGGAAAGAAAAAGGCCGTTCAACCTGCGTTGAACGGCCTTTTTTGCCAGGCGGCAATTCTCAGAGTTTGCCGGTCAACGATATACCGATGGTGCGCGGCGCAATGCGATAGGCTTCATTGGACGTGCTTTGCACGACCGGATGCTGGATGATCATGTCATTGTTGAGCAGGTTCTTGACGAACAGCGACAATTCCCATTTGTCCCAGGTCACGCCCGTACTTGCATCCAGGGTGTTGTAGGCCGGGCGCGCATAGTCCGGGTTGGCCGGGTCCAGGGCACCATTGCTGGCGCCGGTCCAGTGGGCTGCGCCGCGTGCGAACCCGTAGGTATCGCCGCCGATATTGAAGTTGTATTGGCCGGTCAGCGCAACGTTGTACTTCGGAACACCCGGCAGCTTGGCGCCATCGACTGCGCCGGTCACACCGGCGGCAGAGCCGGCGCTGTCGGTGAGCGACGCATGCGTCGTGCCGACGGCCAGACCCAGGAGGATGTTGGAGGTCGGTTTGCCCTTGATTTCGAGCTCGGCACCGTAGCTAGACGCATTGCCGACATTGGTGTTGTAGTTGAAGCCGCACCCAAGAGGAATTTGTTCCTGCAGGTTTTTCCAGTTGACGTAGAACACCGATGCATTGAGCGAGAGCCGGTTGCCGAAGAAACGCGACTTGTTACCCAACTCGTAGCTCCACAGACTGTCGGAGCCATAGCTTTGCGGTGCCGGGCTGGAGAGACCGCAATACGTTTGCGGAATCGGGAAGTTCGACCCGCCGGCGCGATAACCTTCTGCGGCAGTGGCATAAATCGTATTGCTTGGATTAACTTCCCAGCTCAGCGAAAGCTTCGGCGTCGTGGCATTGCCGCTGCTGTTGGAGGTCGTATGGACATAGCCATTCGGATCGGTGACGACACTGAAGTTGTAATAATAGTCCCCGGTGCGGTCCAGCGTGTCGGTGGTCTGCAGGTAGCGCAGGCCAACGGTGGCATGCAGGGTGGGCACGAAGTAGTAGTTCAGCTCGCCGAACACCGCTTCCTGCTTGTCGTGATAGTGACGCACGCTAAAGTAGGAATTGTCGTTGGGGAAGCCAATCGGGATTGCATTTTGCAATACGGTCGGATCGCTCGGGCTGGCGCCGGCTGCGGCAAATGCTGCATTGATGCCGAAGATCGGCTCATTGTCCGTCACGTTGGTGTGCAAATCGGACAAATAGGCGCCGGCCAGCCAGGTGACCGGTGAAACGGACGGATCATAGGGTTTCGATGCAATCCGGATTTCTTCCGAGAACTGGCGCACCTGATTGTTCAGATATACGGCCGAGGGCAGGGCACCCACTTCGGCTGCCAGCGCAGGAATCGAGATCAGCGAGCCGATATACGGGCTGTTGACTGTGGTGCCGTCTTGCGTACGATTGAATTTACGCTGGAAGTAACTGGTCACCGAAGTGATGTCGCCGATCTCCGTGCCATAGTTGACCGTCAGGCTGGGAACCAGCAACACGTCGCTACCCGGCTCGCGCACCAGCTTGCTGGTTTCATTCTTCGGCAGTGTCGTGTATTCGACGTCGATATCGCCGGTAGACACTTGCTGGTAAAGAACCGATGGCGTAATCGTCAGGTTTTTCGTTGGCGACCACTTCAGGGCCATGCGCAAGATGGAGTCATATTCGCCGTTGATCTTGGATGCGACGACGGCGCCGGTGGTCGGGGAGACCTGGTCGATGTAGCCGCTCTTGTGCGCTGTTTCAATACCGACGCGAAGTGCCAATTCATTTTCGATCAGAGGCAGGTTGAAGACGCCATTGACCGTGTAGTTGGTGCCGCCGCCTGCCGTCGAGGACAGCTCGGAATAGACGTCGGTCGTGCGTTCGACCAGGTCGGGTTGCTTGCTCACGAACTTGACGGTGCCGCCCATGGAACTGGCACCATACAATGTACCTTGCGGACCACGCAACACTTCGACCCGATCCAGGTCGAAGAATTTCGGTTCGGCGCTACCGAGACTATACAGGTTGCTGACTGTCATCGAGACATCGTCGAGATAGACGCCGACCGTGGCGGAACCTGCCTGCGAGCTGATGCCGCGGATTTCGATATTCGACAGACCCGGGCCGTTGCCGGTATTGCCCCCGCCGCCACCGCCCGAGAACGAAACGTTGGGGATGGCGCGCGTGATGTCTTCGAAGTCGACGATATGCTGCGCAACCAGATCATCGCCGCGGATTACCGACAAGCTGAGCGGAATCTTGCTGGCGTCTTCTTTGCGCTTGGTGGCAGTAACGACGACCGTTGCAATCTGATCCGAATTCTTGCTTTCGACGGCCTTGGGGCCTGGGGCCGGCGCAGTTTCCTGCGCGCCGACCGACGCGGCGAATACGGTGGATGTTGCTGCAATGATACTGGCTAAGCGCCGGTTGCGACGTCTCATAGTGATACTTCCTCCTGATGAATAAGCGATTTTGGGCATCTTTGCTCAAGGGCATCCCTAAAAATCTTCGACGGTGTTTGGCAAAATTCGCCAATGTCTGGCCACGGGCCAAGATTCTTAGAGATGCCCTCAAGCAACCCTTTATGAATACTTCGAAATGGGGCGACAGCAGCTTGCGCTGCAGCACGTTAGCGCCGGTCCAAGCTGTTGTCTTGTCAAGATCATGAGCGACAATACCAGTGAAAGCAAGAAACGAACCAAAGGATGTGAATTTTTTACCTCAATTCCCTATGCAAGTGTCGTATTTCCAGCACGGCCGTGTTCTTTTGCAAGAGGTGGCCGCGCGAAGGCAGCGCATGCTTCCCGGCGGTTTCGCGGGTCGGCAAGTGCGGCATGCAGTGTCGTAGTTGCCTCCGACTAGTGCAAAAAAACGTTAACTTGTCTCGATCCAAATGATGCGACAAGGTATTATTCTGGACGGTCAACTATTGTTGCTGTTTAGCAAAAAATGCGGCGCACCCATCAAGATTGCCGCTCAATATGCCGACGTCGGCTGGATAGGGCCCTGTTTGCGCAGGGCTGTGCGACGGCTAATCCTGTGAACTTAATTTATTGATAATGCGCAAGATGATGCAACTGGGGAACATGAGAGGGGCGCGCGCGAGCTTGATCGCATTGGCGATTGTCGTGCCTGCCCTTTATATTGCTTTCGCATTCGCTTCAATCCGCCAGGATTACCAATTGACTTTGCAAAAAGCCGAGCTGGACGTGCGCAGCACGTCTGCGGCGCTGTCAGAGCACGCGAATCGTGCAATTGGTGAGGCGGACCGTTTTTTGATCGGCGCTCTTGGGGAAGTCGAACGAAGCGGGCTTGCACCGGTTGTAGAGAACGAAGCGGCGTTGCATGCGATCTTGCAGCGTTATACCAGCAAGCTGCCTCAGATGGCAGCGATCAGCCTGGTCGACCAAGAAGGCCGGACCGTCGCCAACGGCCTGCACGAGAACGTGACCTATGCCGACGTGCATGATCGCGATTATTTCAAATATCACGCGCAGCCTGCCAATAATGGTCTGTTCATTTCAGAACCGCTCTTGAGCCGCATCAGCGGCAAATGGGTATTTACGATTTCGCGACGCTTGAGCAACCCCGACGGCAGTCTGAAATTGTTGCTCGTTGCAGGCTTGCCGGTAGATTACTTCGATACCTTTTATCGCTCTTTGGGCACTGGCCGCGATACGCGCTTGATGCTGTTGCGCAGCGACGGCGTTATTTTGGTTGAGAGCGTGCTTGAAAGCCCGATTTCTTCGCCTCACCGGGTCAGGAGCCTTGCCGGCGATCCGATGTTTGCTCACTACCATGCGCAGTCGGCCGGCAGTTTTCGCCGCGATGCCGGCGTGGAAGACGATCTGAGCCGCATCGTCGGTTATGCGGGGTCGCCCGACCATCCCTTGATCGCCGCCACTTGGTTCTCGCAGGACGAAGTGTTGTCGCCGTGGCGCAAGCGTGTTGAACAATCGGCGCTGGTGGGGATATTGTCAATTGCATTGTTGCTGGCGCTGATCGCCTTGCTGCAGCGTCAACTGAATATACTGCTTGCAGGTAAGGCCGATCTCGAAGAAAAAAACGAATCCCTCGCCATGGCGGCACAGGTATTTGAAACGAGCCTGCATGCCATTGCGATATTTTCAGCCGAGGGCGTGTTCATGCGGGTGAACAAGGTGTTTTCGGATATCACCGGTTACGCGCCCGAGGAAGTGATCGGACGAAGCGTTCGCAAGTTCGAGACCACCTTTATCCGCGCCGACGTGCGAGCCACTATAGGCGCGGCGCTCAAGGAAAGCGGTTCCTGGCAAGGCGAGAGCCAATTCCTGACCAAGGATGGTGTGGAGTTGATCGTCAAGGAAAGCGTATCGATGATGCGCGATGCCGCCGGCGCAACCAAGGCGGTGGTGGCGATTTTCCAGGATGTGACGGAACAGAAAATTTCGGAACGCCGATTGCATCAACTGGCGCATTTCGATGTGTTGACCAATCTGCCCAACCGGCGCACCTTCGCCGATCGCATCCAGCACGAAATAGACCTTGCGGTCCGGCGCAATACCATGCTTGCCGTGGTCTTCATCGATATCGACCATTTCAAGACCATCAACGACAGTCTGGGCCATGCCACGGGCGATTTGGTGTTGCAGGCTGTAGCCAATCGCTTGCGCACCTGCCTGCGCCTGGGTGACACGGTTGCACGCATCGGCGGCGATGAATTTGTCGTGCTGCTCGAAGGCAATAGCAAACGCGACACTTTCGAACGCGTGGCGCACAAGCTGGCCGATTCCCTGACCGATTCGATTAATATCGGCGGGCGTGAGATGTATGTGGCGGCCAGTATGGGCATCAGCGTATTTCCGCAGGATGGCAAGGACAGTGAAACCTTGCTGCGAAATGCCGATACCGCGATGTACCGCGCCAAGACCGCCGGCCGAAATTGCTGGCGCTTCTTCGACGAATCGATGGCGCTGCACGCTACGCGCAGGCTGGAATTGGAAACCGCCCTGCGTCGTGCGGCCGAGCGCAACGAGTTGGTGCTCTATTATCAGCCGCAACGTTCGTTGCACACCGACCGCATTGTCGCAGTGGAAGCCCTGCTGCGCTGGGAGCGCCCGGGCCGCGGCATGATTTCACCGATGGAGTTCATCCCGCTGGCCGAAGAAAGCGGGCTCATCGTCCCGATCGGAGAGTGGGTGCTGCTTGCCGCCTGTACCCAGGCCGCACAATGGTGGCATCAAGACAAAATCGAATTGCGCGTCGCCGTCAATATTGCGGCCAAGCAGATTCATCACAAAGGATTCGTCGAACAGGTGCGCGACACGCTGGCCCGGACCAAACTGCCGGGGGAGTTTCTCGAACTGGAAATCACGGAAAGTTCGATCATTGAAAATGTCGAGGAGACGGTCAACAAATTGCATCAATTGAAGGCGCTCGGCGTATCTGTTGCGATCGACGATTTCGGTACCGGCTATTCTTCGCTGTCCTATCTGAAGCAACTGCCGGTCGACCGCCTGAAAATCGACCGTTCTTTCGTCAAGGACACTCCCGACGACGTTGACGACTGCGCAATCGTGCGCACCATCATTTCCATGTCGCACAATCTCGGTCTGGCAGTCATCGCCGAAGGCGTGGAAACGCAGCGCC
Organism: Burkholderiaceae bacterium; assembly: GCA_036561005.1. Taxonomy (GTDB): domain Bacteria; phylum Pseudomonadota; class Gammaproteobacteria; order Burkholderiales; family Burkholderiaceae_D; genus PKWO01. The sequence continues at coordinate 16,023 of DATBQE010000183.1, forward strand.
AGTTCGATTTTCTGCGCGCCCAGCACTGCGATGAAATCCAGGGCTATCTGGTGTCCGTGCCCTTGCCTGCGGCGCAGATAACGGGCATGCTGCTGGCGGACCGGCCAATGATTGCAAATGGCTAAATTCGGATTATTTTTGGGGCGCTAGACAAATTCCTTGAAGTGGGGTAGTATTCAGTTGCCTTCGCTGAAGGTCGGTGTATCGAACCGGCTAATACTTGAGTCGATTCTATGCTGAGGGCACCATGCAGATAGCATGGGCGATCAGTGAATCGCCTCAAGTATTGGTAGAAAATATTAAGCTCACTTCGGTGGGCTTTTTGCGTTAACGAACATCGCGGACGGTGCATCTGGGCAATGCGTGGATAATATGTTGACTTAAGGGCATCTCTAAAAATCTACTGCGCAGCTCAATCTCGGACCTGCGATGCTCACCGTACAGTTGCACGGCTGCGCTTCTCGGTCCGACCTTGAGTCGCTCGCTACGATTTTTAGAGATGCCCTTAAGCCAGTCCGCGAGGCAACTTTACTGCGGTCGGGTAGCGAATTTTTGTGAGGCGGCGTTATGCAGATTGGTATTAGCCTGATCGAGTACATGACCATAGCGGTCATGGTCACCGGTGTCCTTTGGCTTGTGGCGCGCTCGCGCAAGGCCGCAATCGAACGAAGCGGCAAAAAGCCTTGGTGGGTCAGCTTTGGTGCCGATTTCTTCGGTGTGCTTGCCCTTGTGTTGGTATGCCGTGTGGCAATCGCCGATTGGGAGCAGGTGCCCAGCGGTTCGATGGAACCAAACCTGCGGGTCGGTGACCGTATCCTGGTTAACAAGCTGGCTTACGGCCCTCGTTTGCCATTTACCAATACTGCGATCAAGTTCGGCGATCCCGAGCGCGGCGATGTGGTGGTATTCCGTTATCCGGAGGATGTCTCCCAGCTTTTCGTCAAGCGTCTGATCGGCTTGCCGAACGATATTGTCAGCTACCACGACGGCAACGTGACTATCAATCGGCAACCGTTCCAACTGAAACCTGTAAGCTCGGTTGTTCCTCGAAAGGAAGATGCGGGGCAAAGTTTTTATGACGAAACGGCGGGTAGCCGCGAGCGCATTATCAAGCTCGACAGCGTTGATCCCGGGGCCAGCATCGATCCCATCGCGTGGCGTGAGCAATACCATGCTTATTGCACCGTATTCTCTATACAAGATTGGGAATGCAAGGTGCCGCAAGGTAAATACCTGATGATGGGCGACAATCGAGACAACTCCAAAGACTCGAGAGTCTGGGGTTTCCTCGACCAGGATCAGGTCTACGGCAAGGCGGTCAAGGTCATTGTAAATTTTTCCGATTTCAGCCGCTTCTGGCTGCCGTTATAGGACGGCGACAGCAATGACCGAAGGCTGCGCCCCGCTTCGCGATCAGGATTTCCCGGCGCCGTTTTGCATCATGGTCACGCCGCGTGTTGAAGACATCGACGGCCTGAACCATGTCAATAATGCCGTGTATGTGCAATGGTGCGAACAGGTCGCCTGGGCGCATTCCGAGCATTTGGGATTGCATCTGAGCGATTACCAACGGCTGGATCGGGCGATGGCAATCCGACGGGGCGAATATGATTATCTTTTGCCGGCGCTGATGGGCGACCAGTTGGTTTTGTCAACCTGGTTAACCGCCAGTGACGGCAAGTTGACCATGGTGCGCAATTTCCAGTTGCAACGGGAAGTGACTGGTCAGACTTTGATGCGCGGCCGTTGGGACCTGGTCTGCATCGAGTTAAGCAGCGGCAAGGCGCGACGCATGCCGCCGGAATTTTGCGATATCTACCAAGCCGCCGTGATCCATTCCACCTTGTGACGGCGCAAAGCGATTTACGATTATTTGGAATCCGTCGGCGGCAAGGCTGAATTTTGTTGCCAATCGGAATCGCGCCGTTGATTTGCATGGCCCAGCACGCGCGTACTCACATGCAGAGGCACGCCAGCTTCTTTCATGATGGCTGCACCTGATGCTACGCCGTCGAGCATCGACGCAGCCAACCCACGGTTGACCGCCATCTCGATGTCCTTGTTGGCGCGTATGGAGCCGGTATCCAGCTGGGAAAATTTCTGATTCATTTTGAGCGATCCTTTCATGTTGATCACGAAAGATAGACCGCCCCATGGATGCGATAGTTCCCCTTGCAGGGCCGTGCACTGCTCAACGCATGCCGCATTGATTGAGCCCAAGAAACACCGCAGCGGCAATCTTGGTGCGCGTGGCGGGATCCTGCATCCGCGTTTCTTCGTCGCGATTGACGATTATTCCCGATTCCAGCAACACTGCGGGCATCTTGGCATTCTTCAATACGATCAGATTGTCGTAGTAATAGACGCCGTTGGTCTGGTCGGCCCAAGTGCGGTTCTCGCCCTCGATCGGCTCGGCATGGTGTGATGAAGCTTTGAAACCTGCCTGTTTCAGGTTCAGCCCGATAGCCGACGCACAGCGCAGGCTGGTCGCCAGATCTTTGTTCTTGCGCGATACAAACAGGGAAAAGCCTGCATAACGGTCGGCATAATGCTGGATTCCGCCTTCCCAGTTCCACTCCTCAAGATATTGCGGCTGCACCGAATCGTGATGGATCGACAGGAAGAACTTGGCGCTGCGGCTGCTGGCCTCCTGCGGGCGCGTTTCAGGATCGACACTTTTTCCGTCCGCACCGATTTCGATCGCTTTGCCACCAAGCGTGTTGATCGAATCGACGATGACTTTTGCCAAGGCGCGGTTAAATTCAAACTCATGTTTGCCACGTGCGCTGATTGCTCCCGGCGATTGAGTCGAATGGCCGACATCAATGGCAATCAGCGGGGAACTGGCCTCGGCTGCCATCGATAACCCAAGGGCAAGACAGACGACAGGTAACGCAAAAGTGAATTTGTTTGCCATGGCTCGATGAAAAGGAAGCGGTTATTGGAACCGGTTGTTGGAACCGGTTGTTGGAACCGGTGATTGGAACCGATTAATGCCGGCAGTCGGGATATTTCAGAATTGGCTCTTTGCTCGCGGCTGCCAGTTGGAACAGCAAACCGGAACCCAAAACTGGAAACAAATCACGAATAAACCGGATGCAAGTTTATTTTAAGTCAAGCAGCGTGGCAAAGTCATTTTTTCTTGCTGTTGCGGCAGACTCTTCTCCATCCGGTGCGCCGCGATGCTGCCGGGTGCAGACGACATACTGCGGGTAAAATGCAGCGCTGTGTCGAACAAGGAGAAACGCAATGACAAACCAAGGCTTGGCAGTGACCTATGAAGACGTGGCGCGCGCTGCAGGGCGTCTGGCAGGCGTGGCACACAAAACGCCGGTGTTGACTTCGAGCCAGGCCGACGAACTGGCCGGCGGCAAGCTGTTTTTCAAATGCGAAAATCTGCAGCGCGTCGGTGCCTTCAAATTTCGTGGCGCATATAATGCCATCTCGTGCCTGACGCCCGAGCAGCGCGCCAAGGGCGTCGTCGCATTTTCCTCAGGCAATCATGCACAAGGCATGGCGCTGGCGGCGAGCCTGCTGGGTGTGAAAGTGACCATCGTCATGCCTAGCGACGCGCCTGCAATGAAGCTCGCTGCAACAAGCGCTTACGGCGCCGAAGTGATCCTGTACGACCGCAAATGCGAAGACCGTGAGGCGATCGCTGCGCGTCTTGCTGCGGAGCGTGGATCACCCGTGATTCCCGCCTACGACCATCCCAATGTGATCGCAGGGCAGGGTACCGCCGCTAAAGAGTTGATTGAGGAGGTCGGCGCTCTCGATTACCTGCTTGTGCCGATCGGCGGAGGAGGCCTGCTTTCGGGCTGTGCCGTGGCCGCTTCGGCACTGGCGCCACAGTGCCAGGTATTCGGCGTTGAACCGGAAGCAGGCAACGATGCGCAACGCTCTTTCCGCAGCGGCGAAATTGTGCACATTCCGGTGCCTGACACGATAGCCGACGGTGCGCAGACCCAGCACATAGGGAAGTTGGTCCTGCCTATCCTGCAGGCTTACGTCAAGGACATCATTACCGTCAATGACGATCAGTTGCGCACCCAGATGCGGTTTTTCGTCGAGCGTATGAAAATCGTCGTTGAACCGGCGGGCAGCCTTGGCGCTGCGGCGGCTCTCCACGGCTTGCTTGACTTGCGGGGGAAACGGGTTGGCATTATCGTCAGCGGCGGTAATGTCGATCCGATTCTGCTGGGTGAATGCCTTGCTCGGGCAACCCCTTATTGATTCAGTGCCCGAGGGAAGTTTGTCCATTGCGCCAATTAGCAGGGGAAGGCGCAATGCGGCCGGACCAAAATAAGCTTGCACCTGAGTTATAACTGAGTATAATGCTAATGAGAATAGTTATCATTCACATTGCGTAAAATGCAAGTGAGGTAATTGGATTGAACCCGGCTGCGACCCAGGTGGACAAGATGATAGTTTGTGTTTGTAACAACGTTTCCGACCGAGAAATCGTCCAGGCCTTCGAGCTTGGCGTCACCAACATGGCGGACCTGAAGGCAAACCTTGGTGTGGCGACTTGCTGCGGCAGTTGCCATGACTGCGCGCAGCAAATCCTGCAAGACACCCAGGAAGCACACACTGCCGCCCTGGTTTGAATCGGGTTTGCACAGCTATCACCGTCTGACACTAGTGCCGCAGCAACGCACCGATCTTATTTCCTGCCTATTGGATGACGCCGAGGCCGCGCCAGCGCCGCACGCATCGCTTGGAAGCGCACCGCCAGGCCGCGCCGCCGAACGATCACTGCGTTAGCGACCCTGCCATGCGCGTCAGCAGGCAGTGGAAGGCATATTTGCGCCGCGCTTTGAGCGCTTGGAAGCTCAAGCAGTCGTGTTGAGAACCTGTCCCGTTTTCTGCCCCTGGCTGTTGACGACAGGTTTGGGTGCCTGGGGCGCCTGCGTCTGCGTTTGTGCCTTCTGCCGTACGCTGCTGGCCGCATTGTTTTGCGTTTGCAGTGTCGTGGCGTTTTTTTTCGACTGGGCGATTGCCTGGGCGGTTGCGTCGGTCGAAGTGTGAACGGATGAAACGGCCATGTTAGCCTCCTGAGTGACGTTCTACGAGTGCGTTCAAATAATGAAGGAAAATATATTCATGCTCGGGTATTGATGATTTTTCCCGTCACCTGGCCCTGCGTGTTCACGACAGCCGGCGCCGCGGTCGCCACGGCCAAGGCAGCGGGCGCCGCTTTTGCCGGTTTCGCATCAACCACGTTCGCGACGACACTCGATATCTGACTGTTGATCTTGCCGGCTGTTTGCAGGGCCGACAAATGTTGCTGGGTATAGCCGACGTTCAATTGTGCCTGCCCCGCCTGGACATTGAGCGAACGCGCGTAAGCTTCGGCGTCGGAAGCATTCGCTTGCGCGTTGGCAGCCTGAGTCTCCAAAGTTCTCGCAGTGGTTTCAGCCTGATCGGCAATGCGTTTGGCCTGTTGCAGCGCAGCTTGCTGGCCACCGATCGCGCCAGCGCTGGAAGAGGTCGAAACGGATGAAATGGCTGACATTGCAAGTTTCACGATGGTGAGGCCTGGGATCATAATAGTTCCTGCAGTCAAATGCTGCAAGAACTACCATCCGGCGCCCAATTCGGCTCAGCGACCACGGAAGCTCGGAATCGTGGGTTGCGCCGGCGCAACCGTCAGAGCTGGGACTGCAAATAATTTTCCAGCCCTATCTTGGCAATCAATTCTATTTGCGTTTCCAGCCAGTCGATATGCTCCTCGGTGTCCTCAAGGATTTCCTGGAACAGTGCGCGCGAGACATAGTCGCCGGCCTCTTCGCAAATCTTGACGCCTTCCTTGACGGTGGCTTGCGCGGCTTTCTCAAGTTTGAGATCGCATTGCAGCATCTCCGGCGTCGACTCGCCGATCATCAGTTTGTGCAGAGCTTGCAAGTTTGGCAATCCGCCCAGCATGAGGATGCGATTGATCAAATTGTCGGCATGCTTCATTTCACCGATCGATTCTTCGTACTCTTTTTTGCCGATCTTTTCGAATCCCCAGTGGCGATACATTCTCGCGTGCAGGAAATATTGATTGACCGCGCTCAATTCGTTGGTCAATTGCGTATTGAGTATTTGGACGACCGCGCTATCGTTTTTCATGGAATCCTCGAATCGGTATTGTCGGCTCAGGAAGAGACCGCCAAAAAAGGGGGCGGATCAGTCTCGCAGTTTTCCATCATAGCGTACTGTCGCAACAATGGTGTAAATGCCAATGTGGACACTGGAACGATGATGATCTATGCTTTCACCATGAAGGTGCGTGACTTTCTATTGCCTGCTGTGCTGCTGTTATTAGTGGCATGGGTCGAGTCGGCATTCGCCATCGGCGACGACGCGTTGCGCGCCGGTGTTCAGAACCAGACCGATGTCGAGTGGATGCCAGACGGCTACCGCGGCCTTTGCCCTGATATTTTCCGGTCGCTGGAGAAGCATGACCCAGGACTGAAGGTTCGTTGGAACGTGCCTGCCATGCCTGAGCGACGTCTGTTGTCCGAGCTTGCTGCGGGCGAGATCGATATCGCCTGCGGGATCATCCGCTCGCCCGAGCGTGACCGCGATTTCCAGATTCCCGATGTGGTGCTGTATGAAAAGACGCTCATTGCGGTGGTGCGCGATGGCGATCCGCTAGACTTGAACTCGCTGGCCGACCTGAAAACATTGTCGCGCGGTGATGTGGTCCTGGTCAATTCAGGCGGACAAATGTCGGGTCGGCTGCGCCAGGTCGGTATCGTCAACGTTGACGATGGCGGCAGAAATTCGGCGGCCAATCTGCAGAAACTGATACTCGGGCGGGGACGCGTATTTCTCTATGACGACCCCGCTGTGGATTGGGAAACACGGCACCCGAAATATGCCGGAAGTTTGCACGCCATACCCGCAGCGCTCGACGTGGATCGCTACTATATGTTCCTGTCGCACAGGGTTTCGCGGGAAATGAGCAAGCGTATCGGCGCTGCATTGGCCCGCATGCGTGACGACGGAACCCTGCGTGCAATCGTCGAACGCTGGGCCACCCGCATCGAAGTGGGGCGAAGCGATACGCGGCGGGCGGTCGGATATCGCGGCTAAAGGGCACGCTGGCGGATCTTGAGGATGCTGCGCGCTGAGCGAATCGAAGCAGCCCCGGCGCGCACTATTACGTCAATGTTCGCGTGATCGTGACACGGTACCATGCGTAACGAGTAAAATCATAAGAGTAAAATCATAATGATGGCGAATCCACCCCGTCTGCATGGCATACCTGAGCGGTGGATAGGTATCATGACTTTGCCTTGGCCACGAACAGAGAAGAGCCAATTGCTGGCTTGCGCATTGCGTGCCTGCAAAAAATGAATTTGATGTAGTCTCGATTTGTGTTGTAATCGACGCGTTTCGCTCAGCGCCTGCCTGGCAAGGCATCTTGGCGAAGGCGCGTTGATCACGATGATCGATGTGCGCCGGGGGAAACGGCATTCCAATGGAACGAAATCGAGCATCACGAAATTTGCGACCCTTTGAGATGAATAACGACTACCTCGAAAACAATTCCCTGTTCCTGTCTACCTTGCGCTCCGATACGAAGGAACGGCGCGTGGCCACCTGGGTCGTGCTGGTGTCGGCAGCCCTATTTTTCGTCATGCTGCCATTTGCCAAATTGCCTTTGCAACCGGTCAAGGTTTTCATCCCCGTTTATGAAGCCGCATTGGTGATCATTGACCTCATGACAGCAACGCTGTTGTTCGGTCAATGCCTGACACTGCGGTCCAGGGCATTGTTTTGCCTGGCCTGCGGGTATCTATTTGCCGCGCTGATGGAAGTCGTGCACGCGTTGACGTTTCCCGATGCATTTTCCGCTTCAGGCTTGCTCGGCAGCGGCCCTCAAACCTGCGCCTGGATCTATGTATTCTGGCATGCGGGTTTCCCGCTTTTTGTTGCAGGCTATGCGCTGTTGAAGAGCGAATCCCAATCGGCGGGTAGTGCTCGTCCGGCAATTATCAGTGCTGTCGCGATCATGCTGCTACTGGCCGCAACCTTGACATGGGCTGCAGGCGCCGACGGCCTACCGCTGCCCGAGTTGATCGTGGCCAATTCAACGACCTCGGTTTTGACTGGGACAGTGACATGCATCTGGGCGGTTTGCCTGATCACGCTGATACTTCTTTGGCGGCGCAAGCCGCACTCGGTGCTGGACCTGTGGCTGATCGTCGTGATGTTTGCATGGCTGTTCGACATTGGGTTGTCGGCGCTTTTCAATGGCGGGCGTTTTGACTTCGGTTACTACAGCGGACGGATTTACGGCTGCGTCGCCGCCGGCTTCGTTTTGTTGATGCTTGTGCTGGAAAACAACCGGCTTTATCGACTGATGGCAGAGGCCCATATCAAGGCCAAACGCGAAGCGCAGGAATTGCAGACACTCAGTGCGCGCCTGGAAAGCGCAAACCGGTTACTCGGCGAAAAAAACCGGCAATTGCAAACTGCCAGTGAAATGAAATCCGAATTCCTCGCCAACATGTCGCATGAATTGCGCACCCCGCTCAATGCCATCATTGGTTTTTCGGATGTGATGAAAGACGGCATTGTGGGACCCATGGCACCAGCACAGCATGAGTACGTATGTGAGATATTCGAAAGCGGCCAACATCTGTTATCTCTGATCAACGATATCCTCGATCTTGCCAAAATCGAGGCCGGCAAGATGAATCTGGATCTGGAATCCGTCGATATCGACTCGCTGCTGCGCAACAGTCTTTCGATTATCAAGGAAAAGGCCCTGGAGAAGCGTCTCGACCTCAAACTCGATATCGCCGCGCCGCTCGGTAAAGTGCAGATCGATGGACGCAAGACCAAACAGATTGTGTTCAATCTGTTGTCCAATGCCGTGAAATATACGCCCGACAGCGGCAACATTGTGCTGCGCGCACGCCTGGTTGACCGGCGCGCAATCGAGGATTGGGGCTCACAGGCGCGGACTTCGACCAGAATGCCTTTGCCTGTCAGTGCATTTCAGCGCTTTGTGGAAATTTCCGTAAGCGACTCCGGGCTTGGCATTGCCCCCGAAGATGCGCCGCGTCTGTTCCAGGCGTTTTCTCAACTGGAGCTGCCGCAGTCGCACGCTGTGGAAGGTACGGGATTGGGTCTTGTTCTGGTGATGCGACTTGCGTGGTTACATCGAGGAACGGTCGCCCTGGCGAGCACGCCCGGCAAAGGAAGTTGCTTTACCGTCTGGCTGCCTTGGCGCGATGCAGCGGGAGAAGTGATCACCATACAGTCCAATGCCTTGAAGGCCGCGTTGCCTCATCTGGACGCTGAGGACATGGGGAGTCGATCCGCGCTCGTCATTGAAAATGATCAGGTCGCGGCCGATCTCATCGCATCGCAATTGCTGGCATGCGGCTACGCGTTGCGGCATGCCGACACTGCACAAGCGGCGTTGGAACAACTTGCGCAGGGCCTGCCGGATGTGGTCGTGCTCGACATTCTCCTGCCCGATATGGACGGGTGGGAGTTGCTGGCACAAATCAAGCGATACGATCCGGCCATGGTGAAAATACCCGTCGTCATTGTATCGGTGGTCGATGATCGGGCGCGCGGCTTTTCGCTCGGCAACGCCAACGTATTGCAAAAGCCGATTACGCGCGACGCGCTCATGTCTATCCTCGGGGAACTTGGTTTGACGCGCAAACGGGGCAGCGTTACGGTCCTTGCGATCGACGACGATCCGAAGGCGGTCGAACTGGTCGCCGCTTGCCTGGCAGACGGACCTTATAAAGTGTTGCGAGCCTATAGCGGAATTGAAGGTGTCGATGTGTGCTGCCGTGAAATACCGGATCTGGTCGTCCTTGATTTACTCATGCCCGACATGAACGGTTTCGACGTGATCGCAGCCCTTGGTGCACGCAGCGAAACGGCATCCATTCCAATTGTCGTCGTCACCGGGAAAAATCTCAATGCCGAAGAGCATCGACTGCTGCAAAGCAGCGTCGCGCCGGCCGGCGATGGTCTACGTATGAAGCGCCGCGCGACAGATGAAGCTGCAGTTCCAGGCAAAGTACAATAATTGCCCGATAGATTAAATGTTCCTGCGGTGCGTGCCGGACGTACCGCAATGACCGGCAAAATCGGATGCCAGGCAGGCAGGGCCGGGGAAGGTTTAGAATAGGGGTGAGTACGCAATCGTGGGACCAATTTGATGTATAAACAACGCCGCCTTGAGGATGGCTTGACCTGGATGCGCGTTTTGCCGCAAGATCGAGACGGAAAGAACATCAAAATGGCAGTGTTTGCGAACTTTGACGAGCATGCAGAAGGGTTGGCCACGGGCAGTGGCGGCAGATATCTTTACTATTCCGCCAAGTGGTTTTCGGTGCAATGTAAAAACGCGTTCTTGTTTCCTGGTTCGGACTTAACTATTGGGGGCGCAGTTGGCGCGCAATAAAAAAATTCTGGTTGCGGACGACGACGCGCGCAACAGAATGCTGCTTGAGACACTGTTGGCTGTCGACGGTTACGAGGTCGTCAGCGTCAATTCGGGGCAGGCGACGCTTGACTCCGTTCGGGCAGGTACGCCTGACTTGATCCTGTTGGACCTCATGATGCCCGGAATGGATGGTTTCGAGGTGGTACGTCGCCTGAAAGCGGCGGACACTTCGCGTGACATACCCGTGGTCATGGTCACTGCACTGGATGATTCCGGATCGCATGCAAGGTTGAAGGCTGCCGGGGTGGCCGATTTCCTGACCAAGCCGATTGACCGCTGGCTGCTCAAAGAATCGCTCTTGCGCCTGCTTGGGGAGAACGATGCCGCTGGCCGACCCTAATTCCAGCCTTTTTCTGGTTCAAGAGGAATTGGCGCGCACGACGCGCCTGTATGCCATGCTGAGCCAGATCAATCGCGCCATCGTTCGCGCGGAAGATCCGCAATATCTGTTTGGCAATGTGTGCCGGATTGCCGTCGAACACGCGGGGTTTGCGCTGGCATGGGTGGGTCTGTCGGAACCTAACAGCAATCGCATCGCACTTGTTGCGCACGCCGGCGAAGCGAGCTCTATACTCAAGATGCATTTCATGGCAACGGCCACCGGCACGGAACGGCAAAGTCCGGCCAGCCGCGCAATTCTTGACGAGAAACCGTGCGTCGTCAATTATCTGCTGGCCGATTCGCAACTGCATGCCTGTCATCGCGAAATCGCCGCGCACAATCTGCAGGCTGCCGCGTCGTTTCCGTTGCGGCTCGAAGGCCGGGTGATGGGGGCGTTTACTGTTGCTGCAACCAGCCCCGGTTTTTTTACCGACAAGGAATTGCGCCTGTTGACCGAGGTTGCCGACGACATTTCTTTTGCCATGGACGTCATGCGGCGCGAGGAGCAACGCTCGATTGCCGAATCGAAAATGCAATACCTGGCGTACTATGACGGCCAGACCGGCTTGCCCAGTCACGTGCTGTTTGAATCGCGTCTGTTCGAAATCGCGCGGCATGCGAGTTCGCTGGCGGTTCTCGCGATCAATTTGACCCGTTTCCACGGCGTGTTGCAGTCACTAGGCCAGGAGGCGGGCGCGGAGATTTCGCGGGCCATGGCCAGCAAGCTCGAATCGGCATTGTCTTCGGGATTCGTAGCGCGTGTCGCCGAGTCGCAGTTCATTGTGCTGATCGATAATTTTCCCGACGTCGACGCCTTGGCCGGTGCCGCGCAACTGGTGCATGATGCCATGGCGGAGGCGGTCTGGATCGATGGACGGGAAGTCTACCTGGAACCGTATATCGGCATCGCCCACTATCCGCAGGATGGCCCGGTGCACACCTTGCTCAACTATGCTCTGCTGGCGGCGAACATGAAGCCTTACGATTCCGGCAGGTACCGCTTTTTTGCAGCGCACATGGAGCACGGGCCGAAGCGCAGACTGGATCTGGAAAATGCCTTGCGCCGCGCCTTGAAGCAAAAGGAGTTTGTGCTGCACTACCAGCCGCAAGTCGATCTTGTCAGTGGTCGCGTAATCGGTGCCGAGGCGCTGATTCGATGGAATCGTCCCGATCACGGCATGGTGTCGCCGTTGGAGTTCATCCCATTGCTGGAAGAAAACGGCATGATCTGGGAGGTCGGCGAATGGGCAATGAACGAGGCCTGCCGCATCAACCGTTCCTGGCAGGACCAGGGCTTGCCGCCGATACGCATGGCGGTCAACCTGTCGGCACGGCAATTTCAGGATGGGGACATCCACGACATGGTCAAGAAAGCACTCGACCTGTCGCGTCTCGATCCGAAGTGGCTGGAACTGGAATTGACCGAAGGCATCGTGCTGTTGAATGCCGATGCCGTGATCAGTACCATGAAAAGCCTGATCGAAGTCGGCGTCAGCCATGCCCTTGATGATTTCGGGACTGGCTATTCCTCGCTGAGTTACCTGCAGCGCCTGCCGGTCGAGCGTATCAAGATCGATCGCAGTTTTGTCTCCGACATCACGGCCAATCCAGGCGACGCAGCGATAGCACGCGCGATGGTCGGCATGGCACATAGTCTGAACATGACAGTCATCGCCGAAGGCGTGGAGACGGAAGGACAGCTTGGTTATTTGCGCGACCTGGGGTGCGAAGAAATTCAGGGTTATTACTTCAGCCGGCCCTTGGCTGAGCAGGATTTTGTCGCATTGCTCAAGAGCGGGCGCAGCATCATGCCGGCGCCAAAAGCCAACGTGCGTGAAAGGGTGTTGCTGCTTGTCGGTAGCGAACTCGACGCCTTGCAGCATCTGGGTGCCATCCTGGCACATGAGAAATATCGCCTGGTCTATGCGGCAAACCCCAGGGACGGTTTTGAGGCGATGGCGATCAACAATGTGGGGGTGGTGCTATGCGACCAGCTCATGCCCGAGATGAGCGGCACGGAATTCCTTAAACGTGTCGGCGACCTTTATCCGCATGCAATTCGCATCGTGATGTCGGAAACGCTGGAAATGGGGCCGATGCTCGAAGCGATCAATAGCGGGACGATTTACAAATTTCTTGCCAAACCGTGGAACGAAGCGCTGGTCATGACCTGTCTGCGCGATGCTTTCCGTTTGTTTGAAGTCAGCCTTTTGAACCGTGAATTGACTTCGCGCCTTGAGGTCCACGAGCCGCGCCAAAGCGGATAATGCGGCCGATTGTCGCTGCTACATGAGGGGGCTGCGGGCCGATGTAAGTTGCGCGCGGCCTGATCAGTTTTCCTGCATGGCGCTGTTCCAGGACATGCGCAATCAGGGTCAGCCCCGATTCGAGCACCGCCAAGCCCCAATCGAAGGTGGCGTTGGCGACCTGTTTCGGCTTCCGTGCGCCAGCCTTCTTTTCTACTAATCCCAAGACATCGGCACGGCGGAATTTCCGTTCGCGCGACGAGGCGCCCGGATAAGACTTGATCCAATTGCGGCTGACATAGGCGTAAAGGGTTTCCTTGCGCACGCCGAGCAACTGCGCCGCCTCATTGGAATTGATATAAATGCTTGTGCTCATGGATCGAGGAACATGTTGATCGAGTCAATCAACGTTGACGAGAAAGTCACCGCTGTCTTTTAATCTGGAACATTCACCGTAATCGCTTCATATTACCGCCTTTCATCATTTGTAAATTCAAGGAAGAAAAATCATGCAAAGCATCGACTTCGGCAGGACTGCAGCAGATTATCGTCGCCATCGTGCCGGCTTCCCGGCGGACTTTTTTGCACGCGTGGCACCCTACGGGGTTGGATTCAAGACACAGGAGGTGCTCGACATCGGCACAGGAACCGGCACCTTGGCACGCGGATTCGCGCACCGCGGCTGCAGCGTCACGGGGGTTGATTCCGCAGCCGCGCTGCTGCAACAGGCGCGGGAAATGGATTCCGAAGCAGGGGTCGCGATTCGCTATGTCGAGGCCCGCGCCGAGCACACCGGCTTGCCCGATGCTTCTTTCGACGTGGTCACTGCGGGCCAGTGCTGGCATTGGTTCGACCGGGCGGTGGCGGCACAGGAAGCGATGCGCTTGCTGCGTCCCGGCGGCGTGCTCGCAATTGCGCATTTCGACTGGCTGCCCTTGCCGGGCAACCTTGTTTCGCTGAGCGAGTCCCTGATTACGCAATGCAATCCGCAATGGAATATGGGCGGCGGCAAAGGCATTTATCCGCAATGGTTTTCCGATCTGGCGCAAGGCGGTTTTGTTGCGATCGAATCGTTCAGTTTTGATGTCGATGTTCCCTACACGCATGAAGGTTGGCGCGGACGCCTGCGTGCCAGCGCCGGCATTGCCGCGAGTCTTGCGCCGGATGCGATTGCGCAATTCGACCGCGCGCTGGCTGATTTGCTGGCGGCCAAATTTCCTGCTCCTGTGCTGGCCGTGCCGCATCGCGTCTTTTGCGTGTTGGGACGCAAACCGAACTGAGGCTGACAAAACCTGCCTGAATGTGGTGCACCATCAACGCCGGGAGCAACATCTTGGTATCATGTGGCCCTGACTATTTTTCCTGCAATGCGAAGGTATTGCGCCGCACACCATGAGCCTTTCAACCTGGATCACGTTTTTTGCCGCCGCCTGCATCATTGCCGTCTCGCCGGGATCCGGGGCAGTGCTTTCCATGTCGCATGGCCTTTCGTATGGCGTAAAGAAAACCAGTGGCACCATATTGGGCTTGCAAATCGGATTGCTGCTGATACTGGCCATCGCCGGCGCCGGTGTTGGTTCACTGCTGATGGCCTCGGAAATGGCCTTTGGCATCGTCAAGACGATCGGTGCTCTGTACCTGATCTACCTGGGGTTCACCCAGTTTCGCGCAAAAGTGTCGGTGCGGCAGGACGGGGTTGAAACGCATGGCGTGCGAGAGGCACTGCCCACCCTGCGCAAACGGGTGCTGATCGGTTTTCTGACCAATGCCACCAATCCCAAGGGCATCATATTCATGGTCGCGGTCTTGCCGCAGTTCATTACACACCAGGCTCCGCTGCTGCCGCAATTGCTGATCATGGGTATGACAATGTGCACAATTGATCTGCTGGTGATGCACGGCTACGCCTTCGCGGCATCGACCATGCAGCGCTTCTTTCGCGACCCGAAAATGGTGCGTCGGCAGAATCGTTTTTTCGGCAGCATTCTCATGGCGGTCGGTGCGGCACTGTTCTTCGTCAAGCGCGGCGCGAATACATGAGGTGCAGGATCAACTCATAGCGTGGCGCAGTCAGTGTTGTCTTAATGTAACTTTCTGCTGCTGACATGATGGACAACCGCGAAAAATGCCTTATGATCGGCCTTGTGCCCCTAAGAGCAAGCTAAGTGACTTGTCTGGGCTGGTGTTGTTGATGTCATTCACCAATTCGTTTTCCTGGGCGTCCACATGCAAGAATCGCAAAACAAGCCGTCTACCGACTTCCTCACCCAATTTCTGGTGCGCTGGATCATTGCCACAGTTGCAGCGTCGTTCGCCGTGCGTGTCGTGCTCAATGGCTTTCTCAGTCCTGCGATCTCGGATGCCCAGCTTGTCATCGTGTGTGCGGTGCTCTCACTGCTGCTGGCCATCGCTATTTATGCAAGGATGTTGAGCAGGCAGATGAGCGAGCGCTGCAACGACGCCAATACCCAGCTGGCGACCGCCTTGGCGAGGGTCGATGCATTGGGCAATCATGACCAGTTGACTGGCGTCCTGAACCGGCGTGCGCTCATCGAGACGCTGGAATGGGAACTGTTGCGCGCCAAACGTACCGGCCACCCGTTTTGTTTCGCCATCATCGACGTCGACCATTTTCGTGCGGTCAACGAGAAATACGGCTCCACCGCGGGCGACATGGTGCTGAAAACACTGGCGGATGCGTCGATTAAGCTATTACGCGCGCTCGATCGTTTCGGCCGCATCGGAGGCGAAGAGTTCGGCATTGTCCTGCCGGCCACCTGGCTCGATCAGGGAATCATCGCCATGGGGCGCCTGACCAAGGCAGTTGACGCCTGCAGTTGGGAGCATATTGCGCCGGATTTGAAGTTGACATTCTCTGCCGGCATCACGACCAATGCCGTCAACGACACAGCCGAAACCATCATGAAGCGTGCCGACGATGCCATGCTCAAAGCCAAAAGCGAAGGGCGCAACCGCACAGTGGCGGCGGAGGAAGCCTTGCCGGATATGCCACCGATTGATATTGACTGACGCCAATCACGGATGGCCGGCTCCGGACTGCGGTCCATCGCCGCGTATCGAAGCAAAAATCGTCTGCGGTAGTTCCACTGTAAGCTTGATGGCGGGAGGGAGCCGTGCCTCAAGGAACCTTACTACGGCTTCGTCAACCGGGCGTTCCCACATGGGCTCAAATTCCAGGGCCGTCCCGTCTCGGCGCACAAACCGATAACGGCGCCTGCTTGAAAGCCCGTAAATCACCAACTCGTGCATTTCCGGCAGCGCGATGTGCAAAACTGCCGGCGCATTTCGACGATGCCCCACCAGCAAGGTGTCCGCATCGAGCGCAGCCCTTGGTCTGCCCAACTTTCCATATCGCCTGTAAATACTCATGCGCAGCGCTGCCATAATGAAAATGGCGGCAAGATTGAACCATAGGGAGACGAGGGAAATTATTGCGAACCAGTAGCATAGCGATGCCGCAACAAGCATTGCTGTCGCCAGGAAAAGCTCAAGCGTCATCGAAGGGGGTTGATACACGCCGTTATCGGTTACAACCATGTGCGGCCTGAAATTGAATGTCATGATCGGTCAGGTGCGGTCCCACGGTTGTTGCGCCATGTGGTGCTGGCCTTGAGCTCGTGCGGGCAAATGGTGCGCACTTGGTGTCAGGGCTTGCCGCGCAGGAAATCCGCTCTAGGCAATGGCTTGGAATATCAGTGCCAGTTCATCTTTGGTGTCGCCTATCAACACGGTGCTTTTTTCCTTGTCCAGTCCCAGAGAAACCAGAGCCTGCGGCACTTCGCCCCAGTCCAGGTCCTCCTCGGTACTGGAGTAAAATTTTCCGTCCAGATAATCGGCTGCGGCCACCACGTCGGTCAAATCGGGCGGGCCGCGGTGCGTATAATTGGAATCGGCGCCGTTGAGTACGGCATTACTGATCTCTTCCGGTACCTCCCAGCTTTCCAGAATTGCTGTGCCGATATTTGCGTGCCACCGATCGACCAGCTCCCACAATGCTGCCTCGTCCGTGAACAAGGTGTCGTAAGCGTGCGCACGGTTGAGTATGTAAAACTTGCCGATATTGAGCAACAGGCCTGCCATCATCGCCGTATCGGGATTGACCCGCGTCAGCCTTTTCGCCACCACGTAGGACAGGGCGGAAATACGAATGCAGCGCTTCCACAGCCCATCGATCAGCTTTGGCACTTCGGCCGACGACTTGCTTTGCACCAGTTGCTTCATGCCGACCGAGATTGCCACGTTGCGCACCATGGACAAACCTATCCGCATGGAGGCCTTGCGCAGATCGGTAATGGGCGTGCCGGTCTGGTTGAACATGGCCGAGTTACCCAGACGCAGGATGTATGCCGACAACACCGGCTCCGCGCCGACCACGCGCGCAATGGCGTCATTGGAGATGTCGGGAGAATTGAGCGCGTGACGAATCTTCATCGTCACGTTGAGCGAGGTCGGGAATACCAGTTCCTTGGTCGACAACTCCGTGGTCAGGTTCTCGATGAATTCGAACTCTTTGCTGTTGCTCGCCATGGCTGATACCGATTTCAAATGGTTACTTGTGGTTGCCCTGCCAATCATAGCGCGAAACCTGCGGCATGGCACAGGCGGGCGCTTCGAAAGTGTGACGTCGTCGCAGCGGTGTTGCCTGCAAGTTTGAACGAAAACGCCTACACTAAGCTTACTTGGACCATAAATATGGAAAATTAAGAATGAAACAAATCATTTCTCTGATGCTGGCCGGACTTTGCCTGATCCAGGCTCCCGTATTCGCCAAAGGATGCATCAAGGGCGCAGTGGTCGGCGGCGTCGTCGGGCACGTTGCCGGACATCATGCCGTTGCCGGCGCCGTGGCAGGGTGCGTGGTCGGTCACGAGGTGGCCAAGAAACAGGCGCAGGACCAGAAAGCCGCTGCGGCCAGGGCGCAAGCGCAAGCTGGGCAAAACGTGGCGCCCGCCGCCCCGCAGCCCCAGCCGGCGGATCAAAACGTGCCGACCGCACCGGCGCGTTGATTGGCAACATGGCAAGCGTCTTGAAACGCCATCGTACCGGCGGAATCGGTCTTGCCTAGCACGCCGGGCCTGCACCTCGTCTTGTTGATCGGCGCCGCCGGATTCTACGCCGGCGCGCAAAATGTCATGGCCGGGGGCGGGTCTTTCATCACGTTTCCGGTACTGCTGCTGGCCGGTTTGAATCCGCTGGCCGCCAACCTCACGTCAACCATCGCGCTATTCCCAAGCCAGATCACCACGTCCTGGGCTGGACGCGCGCTGGTTGGCGACGTTGCCGCATTGCGTTTTCGCAGCTTGTTCATCATCAGCCTGGCGGGCGGCATTGCCGGCGCCTTGCTGCTGTTGTCGACGCCGGCGACGTTTTTCGCTCGTCTGGTCCCCTGGTTGATCCTGTTCGCAACGGCCGTATTCACCTGGGGCAGTTTCCGCAGCAAACCCGTGCACGCTGCTGCGGGCATGCCGCCATGGGTGTTGATGCTGATTCAGTTCGGTATCTCTATCTACGGCGGCTATTTCGGCGGTGGCATCGGATTCCTGATGCTGGCCGCCCTGACTGTGGCCGGCCAACTCGTGCGTACTGCCACGGCAACCAAGAACGTGCTTGCCATGGCGATGAATGCCTCGGCGGTGGCGATCTTTGCCTTTTCCAGCCAGGTCGATTGGCTGGCAGTGTTGACGCTGGGCGCCGGTGCAATAGCTGGCAGCCTATGCGGCTCGTGGTTGATGAAGTGGCTGCCGGAAAAAGTCTTGCGCGGATTTGTCGTGGTCGTCGGCGTGGTGCTGACGATCTGGATGTTCGTGCGGCAATAACAGCGTGGCGCCCAAGGCCGCTTCAATGCACGTCGAGTATCACCAGTTCCGGATCGGCGTTGATGCGCAATGGCAAGGTGCTGCATCCGACGCCGCGACTGACGATCAGGTCGCCGTTTCCGCCTATACCATAGCGACCGTAGCAATATTGCCGGCACAGCGGGCCTCTGGGCATGACGATAGGATTGCCGTCACTTAAGACGATTTGTCCGCCATGCGTATGACCGGCAAAGGCAATATCGAACTTGTGTTGCCCTACAAAAAGCAAGCCGTCCGGTGCATGCATGAGGAGAATGCGTGTCGATTGCGCACCCACAAATGCCGCCTCGATGTCGGGCTCGCCGGTCCATGGGTCGTCAATGCCGCAGATCGAGATATTGGCGAAAGGGGCGGGCAGGGCCGCATGGCGGTTGACCATGACTTCGACGCCAGCCGAATTTAATGCCTCGCTCAAGTGCACATCATTGAGCCACAGGTCATGGTTGCCGAACACGGCATATTTTCCCAGCGCCGGCCGGCATGCGGCCAACAGCGGCGTCAGTGCGGCAATGTATTTCGTATTGCCGGAAACGAAATCGCCCCCCAGCAGCAACAGGTCGGGGTTTTGCCGCTCGATTTCCGAAAACAGGTGTGAAAATATGGCCGGATGCGTGGTCGGGCCGGCGTGAAAGTCCGATGCAAATGCAATGCGCAGCGGCTGTGCCGGTTTTTGATCCGGCGGCAGTGCCAATTTGTGATACGTGACGCCGAGTGTTCCCTGCAGATTGAGTCCATACGTACAGCGGGCGACCAAGCCATGCAGCAACGCAGCGTCGATCACGCGTTCGCCGATACGGCGCAGCAAATGGTTATGCTTTCCTCGATAGGACCTGCTCTGCATAGCGGTGCCGTTACGGTGTGCGTCAATCATTGCGGGCATGCGAGCGCAGTGTCGCATGCCCATCAATTTTTGGAAAGACTAGAAACTGGTCGAAATCCCCGCATACAAGGTTCTCGCTGCGCCATATTGCGGCGCTCCGACGCCGACGCCGGTGCCGTCGCGCAACAGGTAGGCCTTGTCGAACATGTTGACCACTGCCAGCCGTCCTTCGATCGTGCCTGCGGGCGTGTTCTTCCAGGTATGCGTCAGGGATGCATTGATACTGGTATAGCCCGGCAGTTCGCTCGAATTCGGTGCGCCGCCCGGCGGCGTATTGCGCAAGCCGCTGCCATAGATGAAGTCGGTGCTGACCTGCGAATCGCCGAAACTGTAATGTGCTCCGCCGGAAATCGACAGTTTTTGATCGTGATCGAGATTGACATAATGGCCGGAAATATAAGCCAGTTCGGCGGCACCAAATAGCGACTGCCCGGAAATGATGTTCTGCCCCTGCGCCTTTTGACCGGCGATATTGAGGAATGCCCCCCATTGTTTCTGGCTGTAGATTCCAGAGAGTTCCAGTCCCTTGGCATAACCCATCTGGTAGTTGAAGGGTGACAGTATCAGGGCTTGCCCGAATTGCCCTTCGTCGATCAGGTTGGTGATCTTCTTGTAGTACATGTCGGCATTGAGGGTCAGGTTCGGCCCCACCTTCTGGCTGACGCCGACGTCGAAGTAATTGGTGCGTTCGGCGCGCACCGCGTCCGAGTGTGCGACCTCGGGCGCGTTGGTGGTGTTGGCATACAAGTCGATGCTGCTTTGCGCCGCCAGCTCCTGCGGCGGCGGCGTGAAATAGCGCGAATACCCGGCATGCAGCGAAGTGCTTTCACTTGCTTTGTAGGAAAGATTAAGGCGCGGGCTCAATTGCTGCTCATTGATGTAGGCGTCGACGTGGTCGAAACGCAAGCCGTAATTCAAGGTCAGCGGCGCTGAAATATGCCATTCGTCCTGGAGGTAGAGGCTCTCTGTGGTGCCGGTCTTGCCGGAATTATCGACGATGGCCTGCGGCGTGCTGCCTGCCGGAACCAGGCCGTCTGCATCGCTCGGAAAGACGCTCACCACATTATTGCTTTGCGTGGACTGGCGCGAATAGACCGCGCCGGCTCGCAAGGTATGGTCGGCGTTGAGCTTGTAGCTGGCGTCGAATTGCATGCCGTTCGAGGTGTTCGAACGCATGGTGTCGGATGCCGTGCCGAGATAGACAAGGTCGGCCGGCGCATCCGGCGTGTAGTGCAGATTGGAATATTGGTGGAAGAACGATGCCAGGTAATTGAAGTCGCCGATATTCTTTTGCAGCGACAGCACAAAAAAGCGATTGACTTCGTTTTGCGTGTCATTGATCTGCGAAGAAGCAACCGGGCTATAGCCGGGCAGCACGTATTGGGTCGTTTGGTCGGGGTTGTCGGGTATCTGGAAATGCCCGCTATAGGTGCCGAACAACAGGCCGGCTCGCGTGTCGTGGTCGAGGTAATACGACAAGCTGCCGAACGTTTTTGTCTGCGTTGTCTTGTCGTGCAGTGCATTGGCAGTCGGCAGCGGATTTTCTATACCGAGCGAATTTGTCAGGTAGCTGCCGGACAGGTAATAGCTGAAATTGCCCTCGCTGCCGAAAAATTCCGCGCTCGGTTCGGTGTAGCCGTGACTGCCTACCAATACGCCGATATGGCCGCCTGGTGCGACATCGCCTTCCTTTGTTTCCACGTCGACGATGCCGGCGGTGCGCAGGCCGTATTGGGCCGGCAGTGCGCCGGTGACGAAATCGACTTGCCGGATGAAACGCGTATCGATCGACTGGCCGAAGCCGGTGATGCTTTCCGGCAGCTCGACACCGTCGATGCGGTATTGCACGTTGCCGTGGTCGTCGCGCACGTGCAGCCCGCCCGATGCCTTGGAATCCTGATCGACTCCGGGCAGGCGCAACAGCACGTCGTTAAACGGCGTGTCGGCGCCTTGGCCCATGGCTTCGATCATGCGTGTGTCGATGGAATACACAGTCGTGCCGATCTTGGGTGAAAGATCGGCGCGTTCACTTTTCAATTTGGCGCCGGTGATTTCGATCTGGGCCACTTCCGGTGCCGCCGGCGCGGCCGATTCGGCGTTCGCAGGTGGGACAGCCTTGACCGGTAGCTTGGCTTTCGCAACAGGGGCGGCTGCCTGGGGCTGAGCCGGCGCTGCAGGGGTATCCATGGTCAGACCCACGGTTACGGCGTCCTTACCCGTAACATCGATTTCCTTGCGGATAGCGGCGCCGTTGCTGCCCTTGATTTCGACCACGTAGTGGCCAGTAGCAATATCGGCGAACCGGGCGACACCATTGGCATCGGTTTTGGCGCTGGCGACCAGTTCGCCTGATTTGGTAATGACCCAAACCGATGTATTTGGCAACAATTGCCCTTGCGAATTGCGGATTTCGCCCAGCAGCGCTGCTGCGTGAGCCGATGATGCAACGAACAAGCCGGCCACGATCAGCGGCAGCTTGCGCAATGCGGGAATGCGCGACATAAGAACCTCAATGTGTATTTGGTCTACGGATAGACCGCAGACGATGGGATCGCCATCGTCATGCGTTTAATCGGAGCGGATTTGCAGGCGTTCAGGCGCCCGCTGGAGGGCCGCGGCTGGGCGGCAGCAGGGAGAGGGAAACCGGGGCATCGCAGGCCGTGAGCGAGAGATGCGGCGCATAAGAGACGAGTACAAGGACAAGCTTCGGCAGCACGACTTCTGGCAAGTCGCTGACCTTGTGCGAAACGACGCTGCAAACCGCGCAATCCTGATCGTCGGCTGCTGTTGTGTGATGGTGGGCCGACACACTCGACAACAGTAGCGTGAATGCAATGACCGTGACGAGCGCAGTCCAGAAACGCCATGGCGCGAGCGAGCGCGCGCCGCGCGCATTGGGCGCACTCGCGAGTCGTTGCAGATGGCGGAAGCTGAAGGACATTACTTGTCTATATCTTCGATATCTTCGATAGGTGGCTGGCCTGAACAGCAACAGAGTTGTTATCCAGGCAAATTCAAGTGGTCTATGATAGCAAAAAATTTGCAGGCGAGCATTTCAATCGGGTAACTTGACGTGTTAATGCTCATGCCCATGCTGCGGTTTGCGCACCGTAAATTGCACGCTTTGGCCGGCATCACCTATAGGCGCCGCACCGCCGGCGGTGTCCTCGCTCATCCGTTGCTGAGGCGGCAATTCTCCTTCCCATAGATAGGCGGAGGTGCCCTGGGGTTGACGATACCAACCCGGGTCGCGGTAGTCGTTGGCACCCAGGCCGTCGCGCACCTTGACCGTCGTAAACATTCCGCCCATGCCGATCGGGCCGTACGGTCCGTTACCGGCCATCATCGGCAGCGTGTTTTCCGGCAGCGGCATATGCATGTCGGCCATATCGTCCATGCCTTTCTCTCCCATGCCCATGTAACCGGGAATCAGGCGGCTGATGATTGCTGTGGCGGCGCGCTGGTCCACACCCAGCATGGTCGGCACCTGGTGTCCCATGGGCCCCATCGTGTGGTGGGCCTTGTGGCAGTGAAATGTCCAGTCGCCCGGCGCGTCGGCGACAAATTCGAGGGCACGCATTTGGCCGACGGCGATATCGGTGGTGACCTCGGGCCAGCGCGCCGATTTCGGTACCCAACCGCCGTCGGTGCCGGCAATCTCAAACGTGTGGCCATGCAAATGCATTGGGTGGTTGGTCATGGTCAGGTTGCCCACGCGGATGCGGACCCGGTCGCCCCGCGCCGCCACCATGGGATCGACGCCGGGAAAGGCGCGCGAATTGATGGTCCACAGATTGAAATCGAGCATGGTATTGACCTTGGGCGTGAAGCTGCCTGGGTCAATGTCGTAGGCGTTCAGCAGCATGACGTAGTCGCGCTCGACCTTGTGCTCACCCGGATCGCGCGGATGGGTGACCCAGAAGCCCATCATGCCCATTGCCATCTGCACCATGTCGTCGGCGTGCGGATGGTACATAAAGGTGCCCGCGCGTTGCGCGACGAATTCATAGACAAAGGTTTTGCCAACCGGGATAGGCGGCTGGGTCAGGCCCGCCACGCCATCCATACCATTCGGCAGGCGCTGTCCGTGCCAATGGATGCTGGTGTGCTCCGGCAGTCTATTGGTGACGAAAATGCGTACCCGATCGCCTTCCACCACTTCGATCGTGGGGCCGGGGCTCTGGCCGTTGTAGCCCCAAAGATTGGCGCGCATCCCGGGTGCTATCTGGCGTGTCACCGGTTCGGCCACCAGATGGAATTCTTTTACGCCATTGTTCATACGCCACGGTAGCGACCATCCATTCAAAGTGACGACGGGATGAAAAGGACGGCCGTTCGGCGGTGTTTTCGGTGTGGCCGGGGCTGCGTCGGGTTGCGTTGCTGCTTCAGGCAGGGTCGCTGCGCCGGCGCGCGTCACCAGCGCGGCGCCGATCAGACCAGCGGCGGAAGAAGAGAGGAATTGGCGGCGGTTGGTCATGGCTTGGCCTTATCTGTTTCATTTGTCGTTTGATCGGTCGTGCCGCTCAATGCGGCCCGCAACGCTGCGTCGGCAATCCAATAGTCCCTGGCGGCCTCGATAGCACCGCGCACGTCGGTGACCTGTTCGCGCGCGTCGGCCAGCAATTCGAACACGCCGACCAGCATGCCGTTGTAGCGCAACAATGTTTCGTCCGATATTTTCCTGCGCAGCGGGATGATCTCGTCGCGGTAGCGTTGCGCGATGGTGAAGGCGAGATGCCGCTTAGTCTGCGCGCCGACGATGTCGGCACGTGCGTCCAGCACCGTAGCCGCCAGGCGACTGGCCGATTGCAGGTAGAGTGCTTCGGCCTTTTTTGTTCTGGCCGTTCCCCAGTCGAACAGGGGAATACTGAGGTCTATCTGGTATCCCGGCGCCCGCGCGGCACCTTCATTACGGTTTTCCACTGCAGCAAGGTCCAGTACCTGAATAAAGCGCGTGGCCTTGGTCAGGCCCAAGTCGCCGGCAAGGCGGGCAGTCCTTGCCTGGGCGGCCTGCACGTCCAGCCGCTGCTTGACGACGGCATCGATTGGTAAAGACGCATCGTCGTCTTGTTGCGGAACAGGTGGCAGGGCGTCGGGCAGCTTGAGGGCAGCACTTTGCGCGTCCATGCCGAGCAATCTGGCCAGCTTTTGCTCGCTTGCGACGCGCGCGTGGTTTGCGCGGGCTACCTCGTTGAGCGCGACGGCATGGAAGGCAGCTTGCCGGGCCTGATCGAGCTTGCTCCAGTTGCCGGCGGCAGCCATGCCGCGCGACAGATCCATCGCTGCGTGGGAAGTTTGCGCCACGTCG